>CAZISF010000098.1:0-12497 GCA_964541915.1 uncultured Caulobacter sp. | reverse complement strand
GGGCCAAGACCCCCTGCCCTCCTCGTGGATTCCTTGACCGCAGCGCCGTCTGGAGCGCGGAGGTGGTCGCCGACGGCGACCCCTTGGCCTTCGTGACTGGGGGACATGCTTGGCGCGTGAAGCCGGTTCACCGTTGAGGCCGGTCACCAATACCCCGAGCAAACGTCCGGCGGGCTGCGGTCCCCCGCGATCAATCCCACGAACCTAGGCCGGGCGGTTCCGGGTCAAAGCCGACCTCGCGCGCGAGGCGCGGGGTTGCGGACCCTCCGGCCTTCCGCCGCTGCGCTCTGTGCAGGCCGGTTTCCACACCCCGCGGGCTTTGGCCCGGCCCCTTTGCCCGGCCCTGCAGGTCGCGTGATCGCGGCAGGGACCGCGAGCCGCCGGGGCTCTTCCCGGCGGTCGATTGGAGAAACGTGATGCTCAACAAGGTTCAACTCATCGGCTTCACCGGCGCCGACGCTGAAATCCGCACCGTCTCGGGCGGCAAGAAGGTCGCCACCCTGCGGATCGCCACCAACCGCTACACCAAGAAGGACGGCGATCGGAAGGACTACACCACCTGGCACCAGGTGGAGATCTGGAACCAAGGCACGGTGGGCTGGCTGGAAGGCCGCCATCTTCCCAAGGGCTCCAAGGTGTTCGTCGAAGGCGAGATCCGCCACGACCGCTATACCGACCAGAGCGGCCAGGAGCGCTTCTTCTCCAAGGTGGTGGTCGCCACGCCGCAGCACGAGCTGAAGTCCCTCGATCGTCAGGAGGCGGCTGACGAGGACTAGCCGCCCTGCCCCGCCCGGTTTGCCGGGCCGGGCGTGACTGCCTTAAGGTGGCAAGGCGGGCTCTGGCGGTTGTGACAAGCCGCCCATACCCCCAGAATCTTTTGAAAAACGCCCGCTGCGACCAGCAGCGGGATTTCTAAATTCTAAGGATTCTAAGTTCGAGCCCCGTAAGTGTCGGACATAGAACGGGTTTTAGCGGCCATCCTGACCCGGCGGGGGATCGAGCCTGACTGGGTGGGGGATGCGTCCTGACCGCTTGGGGGCTTTGTCCTGACCCGCCGGGGCTATCCTGACCGCTTGGGGGTGGCAGCCACCATCGAGGTTGTATCCTGTCTTGCGATTTGATTCGAGGTCAGGAATGCTGGCGGCAGATCGGAGAACGGAGTCGCGCCCTGGCCAGAGTTGCCGACATTGCTGACGTCGAACCTGCGGCTGAGGACGCCCCGGGCCGGGCGATGCGCGTGGCACACGCCCTGCAGGCGCGCGACGGCGATGAGTTCGCCAAGCCGGGCACCTTGGTTGAGGTGCGCTTCGTCAAGGGCCAGTCCCTCAGCCTGACTGCGGCCCGGCTGCTCGCGCTGATGATTCTCACGGCCGGCGGCGATGCGTGGGAGCCCGTGGCGCACAGGATGCGCAAGGCTGACATCCGCCGGGGGCACAAGGGCAATGAGCGGATCTCAGAGATGCTCGAGGAGTTGCACCGCACGTTGTTCGCGGTCGATGACCTCTCTTGGCGTGGTCGCAAGGCGACGAAGCGTTTTTCGCTGATCCAATCTTCTCGAGAAGAGATCGATGAAGAGGGCGCTGAGGCGGGCTGGATTGAGTGGGAGTTCACGCCGGACGCGCGGCGGCTGATCCGCGAGTCCGAGACCTACGCCGTCCTCAATCGCCAGGCCGTCCTTGGCTTCCGCTCCTCCTATGCCTTGCGACTGTATGAGCTGGGCGCCCTGCGCCTGCATCGGCGCCAGTCCAATTGGCGGGCGGACATGACCGCGATCCGCGCCGCCTTCGGCATAGCGCCCGAACTCTACAAAGATTTTGCTCAGCTTCGGCGCAAGGTGCTCGAGAAAGCCAAGGCTGAGATCGACCATCTCGCCCACTTCACCGTCGACTGGCGGGAAATCAAACGCGGACGGACGATCATCGAGATCGAGTTTAGCTTCCATCCGAAGGCGACGCCTGCGCAGTTGACGGCGGCCGAGGCCGATGAATCGGAGGTTGCGGCGCCCCTCCCTGCGGCTCGTTCAGTTCAGACGCCGCATCGCCCTGCCCTGCCAGCCCCGGCACGCGCCAGCGTCCCGGACGCGACGCGCGGTCCGGTGCGGTTTCCCACGGGCACCCTGCTCTATGGCGCGGAGCCTTTTGGCGAGATCGCCAAGACCCACGGCGGCGGATGGGCCCGGGATCTGATCGCTGACGCCTACCGCGCCGAGATGGGCAGTCGGCTGGCCAACCTGACCGGCGCCAAGCTCGTGAAATCCTGGACCGGGTTTTGCCAGGCTTTCGCGGCGCGTCGTGGGCGCCCATAGACCAAATTGCACCGTCGCAATTTCGGGTTCCAGCCCTCGAGATAGAGGCCCTCGGGCGCGGAAATTGCACCATCGCAATTTGCCCGTTCCTCGCGCCAGACTTCACGTCTCGGCCCCTTTGACAGGCAAACGATCAGTGGCGTTTGGGAGAGAGGGGTAGGGCAGGGGGGGCGAAATTGCACCGTCGCAATTTCCCGCTATTTGAGCCCCCGGCCGGACAGGCCATCCCCCAATTGGACAGGATGGGTATGGCCGCTCAGCCTGAATGGTCGTTTAGAGAGTGGCTGCTATCGTTAACGCGGCCTTAACAAAGCGATTATAGCGTCCCGAGCCTAGACTTTCGCTTTTTGATCGGGTGAGGTCTATTTTTCACAAGCCTACGGGGACCACGCCCTATGACAGATGTTGCGGACGTCCCCAGCGCCACCCTGGCCGGCCCCGTCGCCCAATTGGCGCGGCGCACCGCGGCAGTTGTCGCCAACCTGCGTGACAACGCCCGCGCCGCCCGCGCGGGCGCGCGCCGAGAGCCGACGTTTTCGATCGGAGAGGCTGCGGCGCTCGTGGGGCGTACTGCGGCGGCGATTCGTGACGCCGAAAAAGACGGGCGCCTTCCTGAACCTCCCCGAACGGAAACAAACCGGCGGGTTGGTTACACGCTCGCCCAGGTCAACGACATGCGCGGCGTGTTTGGCACGCGGCCTTGGCGCTCAGAGAAGGATCCTTGCGCGGTCCTGGCGGTTCAGAACTTCAAGGGTGGCGTCGGAAAGTCGACCCTCTCCGTCCACCTGGCGCAGTACCTGGCGATTCAGGGCTACCGGGTCTGCCTGGTCGATTGCGACAGCCAAGCCTCGTCGACGACCTTGTTTGGTTACGTTCCGGACCTCGATCTGACCGAAGACGAAACCCTCTATCCTTTCCTTCGCCACGACGACATCAGCTCGCTCGACTACGCGCTGAAGGACACGCACTTCGACGGCCTGAAGCTGATCCCTGCAAACCTTCGGCTGTTTCAATCCGAGTACGAGATTTCGGCGCGTATGGCCCGTAGCGGCGGCAAGCTGCTCGATCGCCTGGCCCAGGGGATCGCTTCGATCTCCGACCAATTCGACATCGTGATCCTCGATCCGCCCCCGGCCTTGGGGGCGATCTCCCTTTCGGTCCTGCGTGCCGCCAACGCGCTGATCGTGCCTGTGCCGCCGACCATTATGGACTTCTCCTCGACGGCCGCCTTCTTCGCCATGCTCGACGAGACGATGGGCGTCCTGGAAGCCCAGAATCTCGCGCCCGACCTACACTTCATCCGCGTCGTTGCGTCCAAGGTGGACGAGAACAAATCCATGCAAAAGGAGCTGCTTTCGCTCATGCGCCAGGTGTTCGGCACCTCGATGATCCGGACGCCCATGAAGGACTCAGCCGAGATCGACAACGTCACGGCAAGGCTCATGACCGTCTACGAGGTCAATGGCCCGATGACGAGCAAGGCGGTCCGGGACCGCTGCCTGACCTACCTCAACGGCGTCAACGAGGAGATCCTCGTCGATATACGCTCGACTTGGCCGAGCCATGCCGAACGGATGAGAAAGGAGGGCCTCGCATGACCCTGAAAGAGCAAAATTGCACCGTCGCAATTTCCAGAAAAGGGGCCTGCCGATGAGCTCGAAAAACAGCACGTTTGCTGCCGGCCTGATGGGGGCGCTGGACGAAGCCGCACCCCAGCCCGACGCGCCGACCCGTCTCTCCGTCGGCATCCTGGCCAGCCGCCAAAGCCGGATGTCTGAATTGGCCGCCGGCGCGGTGATGGGCCGCACGGTTGAGCAAGTCGATCCGGCCCGCTGCCGGATCTGGAGCGAGCACAACCGCGACTACGCCAAGCTGGACGAAGCGCGTTGCGCCGATTTGATCGAGAGCTTCAAGGCCCAGGGCCGGCAAGAATTCCCGGCGATCGTGCGCCGGGTTCAAAACGAGCCCGGTATCGATTTCGAGGTCATTTCCGGCGCCCGTCGGCATTGGACGGTCAGCTGGCTGCGCCAGCATAACTACGCTGACTTCCGCTACCTGGTGGAGGTTCGTGAACTTACCGACGAGGAAGCCTTCCGGATCTCGGACCTGGAGAACCGGGCCAGGGATGACCTCAGCGACATCGAGCGCGCCCGCGACTATCTGAAGGCGCTTGGCCGCCACTACGGCGGCAAGCAGAAGGACATGGCCGAGCGGTTGAAGGTTTCCGAAACCTGGCTCAGCCGATACCTCGATCTGGCCCGTCTGCCGGAGGCGCTCATCTCAGCCTTCGCCGATCCGCACGAGCTGAAGATCAAGCACGTCTCCCAACTCAAGCCGCTTCTGAAACCAGATGACCGGGCGCAGCGGCTGCTCGCCGGCGCCAAGGTGATCGCCACCGAGAAAGGGGAGGGGGCGCCACTCAAGCCCCAGGATGTCCTGCGCCGCTTAGCAGCGGCGGCCGATCCCCCCAAGAGGTCAGGATCCCCCAAGAAGTCAGGATCGGCCGACGCCGTGGTTTCCGCTTCCGGCGCCCCGGTGCTGCGCATCAATGGCAAGAAGGGCAAGGAGGTGAGCCTCACCCTGCTCTTGGCGGGCGGTGCGTCTCGATCAGACGCCGAGACGGCGCTGGGCTCGGTTCTGGACACCTACTGGCCTAAGCCATCGACCTGAGTTTCCAATTGGCGACTTCGGCGGCGATCGCGTGCGGGCTAACGGCCTTGAGCGAGAGGGATGAGGCCGAGCAGACGCTCGATCTCGGCCTCCAAGGCGCTTGAGATCGGCAGGTGAGCGCGCTCCTGGCCCCAGACCTGGTGGAACCGATCGACAGCCTCCGTCGCCGTGTCCTTTGCCAAGGCTTCGGGGATGCCAGCCTTGGCGGCCATATAGATCAGCTCGCCAAGGGTCAGTTCGGCGACTTTCTTCGTCCGGGCGAACTTCAACGCCGCGTTCTCATCAGGAAGGTAGAGGGTCGTCGATAGGAAGTCGTAGCCCGGGGCCAGCTTGGGCGTGCGTCCATCTGGATAGATCAGCGACCAGTTCTTCAGGTGCATGTCGGCGTTGCCGATCAGGGCGTTGAACACCAGACGGCGGATGAACTCGCTCACCCCGGCCTCGCCCGTTTCCAACCAGAGCACCTTGGCGATGTTGCGGTAGGAGCCCTTGTCGTACTTCTCCGCCGGATAGACGCCGAAGACCTGGGCGAAGTCCTCGATGTGGACCGGGGGTCCTTTGAGGGGGCGGTCGAAGCGGCGGATGGCGAAGGCATCCTCCTCGAATTTGCCGAGGCCCTCGGGCAGACCCTCGATCTGGTCGAGCGGCAAGAGCTCGACGTCGGGGATCTCCATGCCCATGGCGCGCGCCAGGCGCATCATTGAAAATTCATTGGCCGCCACGGCGGGAAACCGCATCGACGGCAGCTTTATGATCCAGTCGCCGCCGCGGCCGCTCGCCGGAATCGTCAGACCGCCCTGAGCCTTTTGGACGGCCGAGAATTTCAGCTGCACGCCGGCCAGCGAGAAGCGCAAGGCCGCTTCGTGAGTCCCGGCGCCGCTATCGACCGGCTGGTCGTCTTCGGCTGCGTCGCCGTCGTCGATTTCGCCGCTGCCCCTCGGCCGCACGGTGATGGCGCCGGGCAGGTCCAGGCCCAGGGTCTCCAACAACGGATATTCCCGCATCGGCTTCACACCGGCGCGCTTGGCGAGGTAGTCGCGCAGCGGGCCTTCAGGCAGGAGGTTGGAAAAGAACGGCATGAGCCGTGTCTGGGTCGGCCTGTGGTCCCTCAGCAGGCCGCCGCGATCCCCCTTGAACGACAGGCTAAGCGTCGGCCGGTCTGAGTCCTCGGCGTAGGCGTCGTCGAAAGCAAAGATCGACTGATCGCCGCCAAGTGCCGTGAGCAGGCCGATCCTTCGGTCGCCGAGCAGAACTTCCAATGCATCCGCCGCCATCGTCAGTCCTCATCGTCCAGGCTGTAGGCCGGCCGTTCGCCTGCCGGGGCATGCACCAGCATGTTTCTCAAGTCCTTGAGCCTTTGCGCCGCGTCGCGGATCGGTTGAGCGTGGCTCGGGCGCTCGGCGGGTGGATAGGTCAGGAAGCCATGCAGCAGGATCTGCACGCTCTTGAGATCGCCGATCAGGGCCCGCGCGCGCAAGGCAGGCGTCAGCGGCTGCAGATCACGCAGGCTCGACAGCAACGAGGCAATGTCTTCGCGATCGGGCGCCATGGCATGGGCCTGCTCGGCAGCGCGCAGCAGTTCAGCCATGAGGTTTTGGGACGCGCGCTCGTCAGACCGCGCCACGGTCGATCGCACGGTCGCCTCAACCGCCGTTAAGGCCGACTTCGGGATGAGCTGCAGTTCGAGCTCGAGGGCACGGGCCAGTTCGATCAGGGTGGACACCTGAGGATCCACGTCAGCGTTTTCGATGCGGGAGATCTGCGCCTGGGGCATGTGGGTGCGCGCGCTGAGGTCGCGCTGGCTCCAGCCTTTTGCCTGCCGCGCCTGGCGCACGACGTCGCCTAAGGCGGACAAGGCCGGGCTCCTTGATTGCTTATTCTGCATCAACGCACCTATGGGATATCGAATGCGATATCACTGGGGTGGGAGTTTGTCGAGCGGGTGATGTCTTAACCTGCATCGATGACCCGTTCTGATATGCTAACCGATATCAGACTGACCCTCCCGGCGGCTATGTGCGGGTCGTGGGTTCGCTGTCCTGTCGTTCGGGGTCGATCTCGGCAAGGGTCCGGTTGAAGAACTTCTTGGTCCGCTCGGAACCGTAGGCCTGCGAGGCCTTCTTCACCCGTGCTCGGTCAGTGGCCGCCAGGCGCGCCTTGACGCGCTTCAGCATGTCTTCGGCGTCCTCGCCCAGTTGATCGAGGTTGTTGACCAGGTCGACCAGCAGAAACTCAAGTGAGAGCGTCTTCGGGAAGGCGGGCTTCATCCGAAATTCGTAGCTGCGGCTGCCGAGCGCGAACGTGCCGTGGCGCTTGTGGTTATAGACCACGGTCTTGTTGTGCAGCTGGGTCGTGCCGACCCCAAGCGCATTGTAGGCGTTGGATGAGGCCAACAGGAACGGTGCGCCCTTGAGGAAGGTCGACACCAGGATCGCGTCCTGCGGCGCCGCCGCCCCAAACGCGGTCAGTTTGGGCGCGTAGTAGAGGCCGCCAGACAGCTTGGCCAGCACGCCGGCCTGCACGGCCTCCTTCAGGTGACGATCAACCGCCGTCGACCATTGGGCCAGGCCCGCCCGTCGATAGGTTTGCCGGGCGTAAGCTTGGCTTTGAACTGCTCGAACTTGGTCATAGCCCCGATCCCGGCCTTCGATCCTCTTTGCATGAAATCTCGTTGAAAATCCCTGCAAGAGCCCGTTGGCCGCTGGAGGGCTTTGGGCGGCGGACCATAGGCGGGAGATGACCGGGGTTGCCCATGGGCAACTTGCCATGGCCAAGCGGCGACAATGACCGGAAGGTGTGGTGCGCGGCGATCCCAAGCCCACAATCGCCGGGCATGAGCCACATCGTGGCCGCAAGCCCTGCCGAGCCTTCGGCTCGTTTTGGCTGCGCCGGTCCCACCTAATGTTTCTCACTCCTACAGCCCCGCGTTGGACGCCGTTGGCCTGCGTCCTGGGCGGCGGGGCCGCGCTCATCAGCGCACTGTCGATGGCCACGGCCGGGGGCGCTCGTCCGCTGCTCTTGTGGAACCGAACGGCCAGTGAGCCGGAGGGGCTCTATCTGCGGCAGGCCGAGCCGGTGAGGGTCGGCGCGCTGGTCGCCTTTCCCGCGCCAGCGGCCGCTTTTCCCTACGCAGACGGGCAAATGAACTACCTGCGCCGGGTCCCGGTTTTGAAGTCCGTCGCCGCCGTGTCCGGCGACCAGGTCTGCACGAGCGACGGCCGGTTGGTGATCAATGGACAGGTGCGCGCCCCGATCCTGAACAAGGATCGCCGCGGCGCTGTCTTGCCGCGTTGGAACGGCTGCCGCCGGCTTCACGACGGCGAAGTGTTCGTCTTCTCCGACCGCATCCCCAACAGCTTCGATAGCCGATACTTCGGCCCGGTGAACCGCGCCGAAATCGTCGGTGTGTTCCGGCCGGTGACCCTGTCGCTTTCCCACCCTGGAGACCGTTGATGGACCCGGCTGCCCTAGCGGGATTGTGCCTGCTGCTCGCGCGCGGACAGAGCGCCCAACCGTTGCCCGCGGGCGTCAATTGCCCGCCTCCCGCGCCGCCCTCGGCGGTGATGGCGCCGCCTTTGACGCGGAGCGGTCTCGCTCCCCTCGTAGCCGGCCCGGACGCGCGCGAAGCGATCACCCGGGTCGCCTTCGCCGAGGCCGGTAATCAGGGCGACAGCGGCCTGGCCGCCGTCGTCTACACGATCCTCAACCGGGTCCAGGACGGGCGATGGGGCGCCACGGTCGAGGCCGTGGTCAATGCCCGGGGACAGTTCGAGCCGGTGATGCGAGTCGGCGGCGACTGGCGTCGCCTGCCGGGGTCCACGGTGGCGCAGCGGGCGCGGATCGAGACCATTCTCAATCTCGCTCTTGAGGGTCGCCTACCTGATCTCACCAACGGGGCGCGCTTCTTCCAGAACCCGCAAATCGTGGCGGACCGGGCGACCCGCGGGGAGGTTTCCGAAGGCCTCGTAAACTTCGGCGGAACTGGGCCTTCGGCCGTGATTGGCGCCCATAGTTTTTACGTGGATGTGGGCTCCACCAGGGGGAGGGGGCCTCGTTCTACCAAGCCCTCGTCCGCCCCTCGTGGATCTTCGCCCGAAGCGGCCTGGCAGGCCGCCGGCGGGGCGATCTTCGTCGGCGACAATCGCGCCGCGCAGGACCCGCATGCGGTCTCCAACCCCGCCCCGGAAGGGGCAGGGCAGGGGGCTATGCGCGCGACGAAAGTCGCCGATCCCGGCCGCTCGATCTTCGTGGACGGCCCGGGCCTGGCGGCCGGAGAAGACCGATGATCAGGCAGCCCGCCAAGCCGGGTCTAGGTCGGCGTAGTCCGTGTCGACTTCGCTCGGGAGCAGCTCCCCGCTGGCTTCCTGAGCGAGGGCAGATTCGGCCATCAGATCGAAGTCCGGCAGGGGCTCTCCGGCGGCCTGGAGCGCTGACTGTGCGTCTTCATTCAGGTCGCCGCCAGGCCGCAAGGGCAGGGGCACATCGCCCAGAAGTTCGCGCACGGTCAGGCGGTCGCGAACCCGTTCTACACGCCGGTCGAGGATATCGACCAGGCGCGCCAGAAGCTCGTCGTCGCCTTCGAAATGCGCGTCGCCTGCCTCGGCCAGCAGGGCGCCGCCAATGATGATTTTGCCACGTGTTTCGCGTCTGCGTTTGTTGACCGACCAGAGCGCTTCAAGCCGTTCGACGCGCGCCTTCAGCACGTGGAAACGCTTGGCGTCATCCTCGATATCTTCAAGCGGGGTCACGTGCCGCTGCTTATGGATTCCGTCCTGGCCCGCCTCTCTCAGCGCCGTCTCCAGCTCCGCCAAACGCTCGATGAGGGCGGCTTCCTCATCGGTCCGTTTAGCCCGTTCGCGGTCGCTTGACCGGGCCGCCCAGAGCTCGCGTTTGCGGGCGAGCTGGGCGGGTGAGCGCGGCTTGTACTTGGACGGACGGGCGTTCCGTCGGCGCTTGTCGACCTTGGCCATGGTGCGGCCTTTCGATGATGAAAAAGCACGAAACGGCGTAATGCTGCCACTAAAGTGCAAATCGGTCTATGCCGTGGTTTCTCGTATTTCGTCACAAGGGCGCAGTTACGGGTTGGATGTGCTGCGCCCACCAACCCTGCGGTCAGGCCTCGCCCGACACCCTCAAGGCCCTTCCTCGCGTCGATCGATGCGAAGCCTTGAGCCAAGGGCGCAGCCCTTAGCGATCCCGGCAGGGGCCCAGGTGACGGCGCAGCCAGGGGAGGGCGCATGGCCCAGTACCGACTAGAGGTTCAGACCATTCAGAGGTCGGCCGGACGCTCCGCCGTGGCGGCCGCTGCCTATCGCTCCGGCGACCGGCTCATCGACGAGCGCCTGGCGATGGAGTTCGACTTCGGATCGAAGGGCGACATCGAGTTCGCGGCGATCAGGGCGCCGGCCGATGCGCCGGCGGCGTTCGGTGATCGGCAGACCCTATGGAACGCCGCTGAGGACGCCGAGAAGCGCAAGGACGCTGTGCCCGCGAGGGAGCTCTTGGTGTCGTTGCCGCATGAGCTGGATTTCGCCCAGCGCCGGGCTCTGGTTGAGGCCTTTGTCTCAGAGCAGCTAGTGGCGCGCGGGATGGTCGCCGACGTGGCGATGCACCGTCCCGGAAAGGAAGGTGATGAGCGTAATTTTCACGCCCACATCCTGGTCACCACGCGGTCGGTTGGGCCGGCCGGTTTCGGCAAAAAGCCAGCGGAGTGGTGGAGCCCAAAAGCGGTGCGGGAATGGCGCTCAGCTTGGGCGGAAATCCAGAACGAACACCTGCGCCGGCACCTTGGTCCGGACGCTCCGCAGGTCTCGCACCTGTCGCTTTCGGAGCAGGGTTCGGATCGCGAACCAGGGGTGCATCTGGGGCCGACGGCCAGCGCGCTGGAACGCAAGGACATCGCCTCGGAACGCGGTCAACAGAACCGCGATACGAATGCCCACAACGCCAAGCGCAAGGAGCTTCGGACCGACTTCCAGGCGACCGCCGACCGGCTGGTGAGAGAGGCGCCGGTGATCGCGGTCCCGGTGGCGAAACTGACGACCGAGGCTGAGCAGATGCGCGCGCGGATGGTCACTGAGCGGGACCGGTGGGCCGAAGAACGCACGGCGCTCACCCTGCCCAAGATCGACAGCGCGCGGGGTCTGGAGCGCGAACTTCTACAGCCGGCCCGCGCCGACCTGGCGGCCGCGAAACTTCGGCTTCGGCAGACCGAACAGCGTGTCACTCAGGTGCGGCAGAAACGGCTCGCCCTGGTGCAGTGGATCCGCAATCCGGCGCGGATGATCTGGGCCAAACACGCCGAGCTGAACGCCATCGCACGGGCCCGGAAGGCGATGAAACGGGCCGAGATCGCAGTGCAGGTGCGGGCGGCGTGGATCGCCTCTCCGGCCGGCCAGACCTATGTCGCCAGCCGACGCGGCCCGCAGCTGGAACGAGCCGCTGACGTCGCCCGCCAGCGGCGCACGCTGGAGCGGAAGATCAAGCGGATCGACAAGCGCATCGAGGGGGCCACGCGGGCCTATAACGACCTGCGGGTTGCTCAGGCGCTCGGCCAGAAGGAGCTGCAGGTTCCGTCCCGCCTGCCGGACGAAACCCGGTTCATCCGCGAGGTCGGCGGCCCCGCGCGCGCCGCCTTGATGCGCTACCCGGCGCAGGCCCGGGCGCTGGCCGTCGAGCGCGTCAACCGTTCACTGGGCCAGACCATCGGCCGCGGCATCCTTCCGGGTCGGTGAGGGTCCCATGAGCACATCCCAACGCCTCGCCCTGGTGCTGCCGATCGCGCTGTTGGCGGTCCTGCTCGGCCTCGGCTGGGCGACCCAACAGGCGGCGCATGGCCTGTACTATGCCGCCGCGCTGGGGCCGGGCTGGGCCGATATCGGCCCGGTGCGCCTCTATCGGCCGTGGGCCTTCGTGCAATGGTATCTCGCCCTGCAGCCGCGCTATCCGCGCCTGTTCGACGGGGCGGGCTTGGTGGGACTCGCCGTCGCTCTGGCGCCGATCCTTTTGGTCGCGCTGGCGACGCGCGGTTCGTCGCGCGCGCCCAAGGCGTTTGGCCTCGACGCCTGGGCGAATCTGGCGGACGTCGCGCGGGCCAAGCTGTTCGGGCAGGGCGGGCAGGTCCGGGGCCGGGTGCTGGGACGTTTCAAGGGCCGCTACCTGACCTATGGCGGCCCGGAGCACGCGATCATCGTCGGCGCCTCGCGCAGCGGGAAGGGGGCCGGCCATGTGGTGCCAACCCTGGTGGCCTGGCCCGAGAGCGCCTTTGTCTACGACCGCAAGGGCGAGCTCTGGCACATCACCGCCGATCATCGGAAGACGTTCAGCCACGTCTTCTACTTCGCCCCGACCGACCCCAACACGGTGCGCTGGAATCCGCTGTTCGAGGTGCGCAAGGGGCCGATGGAGATCGCCGACATCCAGAACGTGGTCGGCATCCTGGTTGACCCGCTCGGCCGCAAGGCGGGGGACCTGAACTTCTGGGACCAGAGCGCCACCGACTTCTTCACGGCGGTGATCCTGC
>CAZISF010000097.1:12037-12509 GCA_964541915.1 uncultured Caulobacter sp. | reverse complement strand
GGGCGAGGATGAGGGCGTTGGTGTTGTGCCTCAAACCAGCCTTGGCGCGGGAACCCATTCCGCGATGGCCGCATACAGGTCATCCCAATGCGGATTGTCCCGGTCGATCAGGGTGATCTTCCTCTCCCGGGGCCAGCGCTTGAGCGATTTCTCTCGTTGAATGGCGCCGATCATGCGTTCGCGCGGCTCGTACCAGACGAGGCGCTTGAGCCCGTACTTGCGGGTGAAGCCGGGATAGACGCCTTCGCGATGCTGAACGATGCGGCTGAGGAACCGACTGGTCACGCCGATGTAGATCGTCCCGTGGAAGCGGTCAGACATCATGTAGACGGCGATGAAGCTGTCGTTTGTAACCATAGATTGAAATTAGACAATTACTCTCGCCAATTTCAACCCCCGTCATCCTCGCCCTTTTGGCGAGGACCCCTCTGGACGTGTCTCAAACCAATCCCTCTGGAGGGCCGCTCGTGGG
>CAZISF010000097.1:6049-11930 GCA_964541915.1 uncultured Caulobacter sp. | reverse complement strand
CTCCACCACGCTCCGCGTGGTCCCCCTCCCCGCAAGCGGAGAGGACTATCTGGAGGCGCTCACCCGCCACACCACATTCCCAACATCGTCCGCCACCAGCAGCGCGCCGGTACGGTCCACCGCCACGCCGACCGGCCGGCCCAACGCCTGGCTCTTGCTGTCGAGGAAGCCGGTCAGGAAGTCCTGTGCGGCGCCGGCGGGCTTGCCACCGCTGAACGGCACGAACACCACCTTGTAGCCGCTGGCCGGCTTGCGGTTCCACGAGCCGTGCTGACCGACGAAGGCGCCCCCCTGATAGGCGGCCGGGAAGGGGCCCGCCGCATAGAAGGCCAGTCCCAGCGAGGCCGTGTGCGCGCCCAGCGCAAAGTCCGGACGGATCGCCTTCGCCACCATGTCCGGCCGCTGCGGCTGCATGCGCACGTCGACATTCTGGCCGTAGTAGCTCCACGGCCAGCCGTAATGGCCGCCGTCCTGCACGCTGGTCATGTAGTCGGGCACCAGGTCGTTGCCGAGCATGTCGCGCTCGTTGACGGCGGTCCACAGCGCCCCGCCCGTCGGCTCCCAGGCCATCCCGACCGGATTGCGCAGGCCGGTGGCGAACACCCGCAGCGTCTTGCTGGCCAGATCGAGCTCGAGAATTCCGGCCCGGTTGACCTCCTTCTCGATGCCCCCTTCGGCGAGGTTCGAATGCGAGCCGACCGAGATGTACAGCTTCGTCCCGTCGGGGCTGGCCAGCAGGTTGCGAACCCAGTGCTGGTTCGGCGTCCCGGCCGGCAGGTCGACCACCTTGACCCCCGGCGCGGTGATCGTCGTCGCACCCGCCGTGTAGGGGAAGGCCATCACGCTGTCGGTGTTGGCGACATAGAGGGTCTGCCCGACCAGGGCGACGCCGAGCGGCGAGTTCAACCCCTTGAGGAAAACCGTCCGCGCCTCGGGAACGCCGTTGCCGTCGGCGTCGCGCAGCAGGGTGATCTGGTTGGCGCTCGGCGCGTCGGCCCCGGCGCGTTTGAACACCGCGGCGGCCACCCAGTCTGTCAGGCTGGTCTTCTTGCGGGCCGGGGAGTTGCTCTCGACCACCAGCACGTCGCCGTTCGGCAGCAGGTACAGCCAGCGCGGGTGCGCCAGCCCGTCGGCGAAGCGGGTCACCGTGAACCCGGTCGGCGCGGTCGGCCCGCCGCCCGCCGGCCAGCCCACGGCCTTGGCCGGATTGAGCATGGGGATCGGCCCGTTCGGATCCGGCGCCGTCAGTTTCACGTCGGGCCCGTAGGTGGCCGACGAGGGCATCTCGCTGGCCTTGCCGCAGGCGGCGAGGGCGAGCAGCGCGGCCGACAGGGCGGCGAGCTTGGCGGTGCGGTTCATGATGGCGTTTCCCCAGCCGGTTTTGCGGTGAGGATATGGCGCGCGGGCCCCCGGGGGCAATGCGCGGCGTTGGCTCGCCGCCTACAGGCCGTCGAGCTGGATGTGGATCTCGCCGTCGCCGCGCACGGCCACCACGATGCGCTGGCCGTCGTCGCCGAGCGCGTAGCGGCGGCCGTTCGACACGCCGGACAAACGTCCCGCGACCCAGCGTCCGCCATCGGCCACCGACAGACGCATGCCGCCGGCTTCGGCGGGCAGGGTGATGACATAGCGACCGGCGTCCAGATGGTGGAACACCACCACGCCGCCGGCGCCGGCCGCCACCGCGGCCACCGGCCCGGCGCAGCTGTCCTTCTCGAGCTCGACGGTCAGCGCCGACCCCGGCCAGGCCGAGGCCGCCGACCCGGCCAGCAGGACCACGGCGGCGCAAACGGCGCCCAGCCCGATCTTCCCTCTGGTCATGATGCCCGCCCCCGTATGGTCGCCCCGAGAGGGACTGACCTGTGAACGCTAACACGGAAACGGGAGAAGTGCCGACTCACCCGAAATGCTCCGCGGGGAGGGGCTTTGACCTCCGTCAACGCGCCCGCCCGCGTCCGCCCGCACCCTGCGCGCCAGACCGGAGCGCGCCATGGACGTCCTTGAAGCCCTCGCCGAACGCCGCACCAGCCGCGCCTATCTGCCGACGCCCGTATCCCGGCAGGCGGTCGAGACGATCCTGACGGCCGCCGGCCGCGCGCCCTCGGGCGGCAACCTGCAGCCCTGGCGGGTCTGGGCGCTGGCGGGCGAGGCGCTGGACGGCCTGCGCGCGACGGTGCTGGCCAAGATCGACGGCGGCCAGATGATCGACGGCGACTACGAGTACCTGATCTATCCGCCAAGCCTGAAGGAGCCCTACCTCACCCGCCAGTTCAGAAACGGCGAGCAGCTCTACGGGGCGATGAACATCACCCGCGACGACGCCGCCGGCCGCATGCAGCAGTTCCGCCGCAACTTCGCGCTGTTCGGAGCCCCGGTCGGCCTGTTCTTCGGCATCGACCGCACCATGGGCCAGGCCCAGTGGTCGGACCTCGGCATGTACATCCAGTCGGTCCTGCTGGCCGCCACGGCGCTCGGCCTGCAGACCGCCGCCCTCGAGTCCTGGTCCCTCTGGCACCGCACGACACGCGCGTATCTCGACATGCCCGAGGACCTGATCCTGTTCTGCGCGGTCGCGCTGGGCCACGCCGATCCGGATGACCCGGTGAACGCAGTGAGGGCCGAACGCGCCCCGCTGGACGAGGTGGCGGTGCTGCGGGGGTTTTGATCACCCCCTGCCCACCAGCTCCCAATACACCCCGCTCATCCTCGCGACCCGAAGGGCGGCGCGAAGCGCCAACGCGAGGACCCAGGATTTCTCAGAACTTCGGCTCACGTTTCAGGCAAGGCCGGCGCGCCAACCGGACCCGTCGCCACCCTTCCTCCCCCGGAGGGGGAGGGGGACCATGCGGAGCATGGTGGTGGGGGAGGCGCCGATGGCGGGTCGTTCTCGCGCGAAACCCGCTGCGACCCCGGTTCTTCCCTCTCCGACCCTGCTCCGCAGGGCCACCTCTCCCTCCGGGAGAGGAAAGGCCAATATCCCATGCAGGCCAGCGTGCCGGGCGGGCCAGTTTGGTCAAGGGTGGGCCCTGCGGGCCCATCGCTCCGCGACGCGAAGCGCCCTTGAGCAACCTGACCCGCCCGGCGATCGTCTTGGCATGAGATGAAAGGCGGGGTGGGGCCACGCACTAGGAGTGGCCCCGAAGATCCTAGTTCTCGCGAGACAGGATTTTCTGTTCCGCGAGTCCAAGAGCCTGTTTTGCTTCGGCAAGCGCTTGCACAGCTTCAGCGGCGGCCCGACCGCTATGGTAGGGCCCGACAGGCGGAAGCTTTTCCAGAGCGGCGGGCACCACTCCTTGGAACGCTGAGCCGTGCAGTACCTCAGCCACGCGTCCTGAGTTGACGCCAAACCACGCTGCGATGTCGTGTTGCCGATCACCACGCAACCGCATGGCCTTGATCAGTGCCGCGTCGTCGCCGGTGAGGTGAATCCCACTGGGTCTTGCACGACGGCTGTAGATTTCCCGACCGGCCATTACGCAGCCGCCTTTTCAAGCGAGCGTTGCTCAGCCTCGGAAAGGGTCATCCCAAGTTTGCTCTTGATGAACGTCTTGGTTGCGGATCGGGCCTGCCGGTTGGAGACGACTGAGTTCGCAACAATACAGACGTTCTGCCATTCCCGGTTTTGCTTCGACCAGTCGATAGCCGCGAGCGCGGCAAGGCGCCCCTTCCAGTTCGGGTCTGCTGCCATCAAGTCAGCGCCCAAGCCACCAAGTGCGCGAAGCACCGTGGAATGCGATGAGATATGTTCGGCACGGAGCTCGGCAGCAGATTTCTGGCCGTTCAGGACTTTGCGCCAGTCAACCATGTTTTCGGCCACAGCTGACCAGTAGTCAGCGAGAAGCTTTGCATTCTCTTCGACGTCTCCGCCAGCGCTGTCACGAAGCAGGTCGCTATTCGCATCGTACAGCGCAGCCAGCGTGAAAATCTTGGTCGATTTCGCCTTCAGACCCGCATCGACCTTTTCGGTAAGTTCCCGGAAAACGGGAACCTTATCCAAAGCAAACATCGTCGAAATGGAGATTGGGTCTCTTTTGTCGAACAGGACGTCCAAGGATTTGGAAGTCTTTACGACGTGGCGATTCAGGTCGGTGAACATCTGCTGGACCCGTTCGGTACTTTCCCAAGGGAAAAGTAAGACCGAGATCGTCTGCTCAGCCAAAAGCGGATTCTTTTTTACCGCTTCGACGATGGCAGCGCAGCGATGCTGGCCATCGTTGATGGTCAGTTCATCGCCAAGTTTTATCTTCAAGACACCGATGTTGCCCTCGCCATCACCGTGCGGGACGAAAGTGGGTTCTGACTTGAAGGACGCGGTAATGGACGCGAAGAGGTAGTCTTCCTCGTTTTCCAGCATGTAGTCGGTCAAGGCCGGTACCCGGGCCTTGTTGAGCGCGCGTTGTTCACGCTGCTCAGGCGAAAGATCGGCCCACTGCCTCTCCTCCGGGTCAAACTTAAACATGCTCTGGATCGCTTCCAGGGGCATGAGGCAGGAATAGTAGGTACGGGTTCCCATTTTGCCGCGCATGGCGGGGACATGGACTTGCATCATCGTAATTCTCCTATCGAACTCCCGTTACCCGTTAAGAGCGACAACCGCTCATGGGTGATGAGTTCGCACGCGCCCTCTGACAGCTCCCAACAAAATCTGCAAGAGCTCTCTGAAGATTTCGACGCAGCTCCCTTGAATTTTGCGAGGAGCTGTCGAGATGGCAATCTGTTTACGCTTGCCTGCCCCCTACACCGGCAACGCCACCGTGTTCTTCACCTCCTCCAGCACCGCATAGGTCCGCGTCTCCCGCACCCCCGGCAGGTTGACCAGCGTCTCGCCCAGGAACGCCCGGTACGCCGCCATGTCCTCGACGCGCGCCTTGATCAGGTAGTCGAAGCCGCCGGCGACCATGTGGCATTCCAATATCTCCGGCGTGCGGCGCACGGTGGCGGCGAACTGGTCGAAGGTTTCGCCGGTGGTGCGGTCGAGCTGGATCTCGACGAAGATCATCAGGGCGCGGTCCATCTTCTGCGGGTCGAGCAGGGCGACGAAGCCTGTGATGAAACCGCGCTCGCGCAGGCGGCGGAAGCGGTCGTGGCAGGCGGCCGGCGACAGGCCGACGCGGGCGGCCAGGTCCTGGTTGGTGATCCGGCCGTCGGTCTGCAGCACCCGCAGGATCTTGCGGTCGAGCTCGTCCAGCATGGCGGCGATCCTTCGGTAAATGGCGTGATATCGTCGAAAGTCTACGGACGAGGCGCGCACAAGCCAAGCACCTTCGACACGTTCCGGGGTATGACAGAACATCCTTCGTCAGCCCGGTATCGCCATGTTCGACCGTCCGACCCTTACGGCCGCCCGCGCCGCCATCGCGCCCGTCTATCGTGCGCCGGAACCCGAACGGCTGGCCGCCCTGGTCCCCGCCGCGTCGCTGTCAGCGGTCGAACGCGCGTCTGTCGAGACGCGCGCCAGGGTCATGCTGGCCGACCTGCGCAAGGCCGGGTCCGACGGCTGGGTCGAGCGCTTCCTGCAGGAATACAGCCTGACCACCGACGAGGGCGTGGCCCTGCTGTCGCTGGCCGAGGCGTATCTGCGGGTGCCCGACGTGCTGACCGCCGCCGATCTGGTGCGTGACAAGCTGGGCCGGGCCGACTGGTCGGCCCACGCGGGCCAGTCCGGCTCGGTGCTGGTCAACTCGGCGACGCTGGGTCTCATCCTTGCCCGCAGCCTGATGGACGATGAGGCCGGCGCGCTGAAGAAGCTGGTCGCCCGCGTCGGCGAGCCGGCCATCCTCAAGGCCGTGGCCGCGGCCATGCAGATGATGGGCGAGGCCTTCGTGCTCGGCCGGACGATCCAGGAGGCGCTCAAGCGCGCCGACCGGGGCGGGGCGGCGGC
>CAZISF010000097.1:0-5949 GCA_964541915.1 uncultured Caulobacter sp. | reverse complement strand
GCCGAAGCGGCGCTGGAGGCCGGCATCGGCCTGACCATCGACGCCGAGGAGGCCGAGCGGCTGGAGATGAGTCTCGACATCATCGAGGCCGTCGCCCGCGCGCCGTCGCTGGTCGGCTGGGATGGCCTCGGCATGGCAGTGCAGGCCTACCAGCGCCGCGCGCCGGCGGTCATCGCCTGGGCCGACGCGCTCGGCCGCGAGACCGGCCGGCGGCTGACCGTGCGGCTGGTCAAGGGCGCCTACTGGGACAGCGAGATCAAGCGCGGCCAGGAACGGGGCCTGCCCGACTATCCGGTGTTCACCCGCAAGGCGGCGACGGACGTCAGTTATCTGGCCTGCGCCCGGGCGATGCTGGACGCGCCGGGCATCTACCCGGCCTTCGCCACTCACAATGCCCTGACCGTGGCGACCATTCTGAACTGGGCGGGGCCGCGCAAGGACTTCGAGTTCCAGCGCCTGCACGGCATGGGCGGCGGTCTCTACGAGCGGCTGATGCGGGACGAAGGTGTGGCCGCCCGGGTCTATGCGCCGGTCGGCGGCTACCGCGACCTGCTGGCCTACCTCGTCCGCCGCCTGCTGGAGAACGGGGCCAACACCAGCTTCGTGCACCAGATCGCCGACGAGAGCATTTCCGACGAGGAGCTCCTCGCCGACCCCGTTTCCATCGTTGAGGCCGCCGGCCTGCAACCCCACAGCCGGATCGCCAATCCCATGGACCTCTACGCCCCCGAACGCCGCAACAGCGCCGGCCTCGACCTGACCGACCGCGCCGTGCTGGACGGGCTCGTCGCGGAGATGGGCATTACCTGGGCGGAACAGCATTTCGCGCCGCCGTTCGTCGGAGGTTGCGCCCTCGCCCCCGCACCCGCCGATTGGCAGGACGTCACCGACCCGGCTGACCACAGCAGGGTCGTGGGCAGGACCGCGGCGGCTGATCCTGAAGACATCGACCGCGCCATCAGCCTGGCCGTCGCCGCCCAGCCTGCCTGGGCCGCCACGCCGGTGGCCGAGCGCGCCGCCTGCCTCGACCGCATGGCCGACCTGATGGAGCGCGACCACGTCCGCCTGATGGCGCTCTGCGTGCGGGAAGCCGGCAAGACCATCCCCGACGCCCTCGGCGAGGTGCGGGAGGCGGTCGATTTCTGCCGCTACTACGCCGCCCGCGCCCGCGAGACCTTCCTGCCGATCACCCTGCCGGGGCCGACGGGCGAGAAGAACGAACTGACGCTGACCGGCCGGGGCGTGTTCGCCTGCGTCAGCCCGTGGAACTTCCCGCTGGCCATCTTCCTCGGCCAGGTCACCGCCGCCCTGGTCGCCGGCAACGCCGTGGTGGCCAAGCCCGCGCCGCAGACGCCGCTGATCGCCCATGTGGCCGTCGATTTGCTCGACCGGGCCGGTATTCCTTCGGGCGTTATCGCCCTGGTTCCCGGCGGTCCCGACGTCGGCCAGGCCCTGACCGCCGACCCGCGCGTGATGGGCGTCTGTTTCACCGGCTCGACGGCGACCGCGCGGCGCATCGCCCGCACCCTGCTGGAGGATGAGCGCCGCCCGTTGGTGCCGCTGATCGCCGAGACCGGCGGCCTCAACGCGATGATCGTCGACTCCACGGCCCTGCCCGAACAGGTGGTCGCCGACGTGATCGTCTCGGCCTTCCAGAGCGCCGGCCAGCGCTGCTCGGCCCTGCGCCTGCTCTGCGTCCAGGAGGACGTGGCCGACAAGGTTCTGGAGATGCTGAAGGGGGCGATGGACCTGCTGACGCTCGGCGATCCGGCCCGCCCGGACACCGACATCGGCCCGGTCATCGACGCGCCGGCGCGCGACGGCCTGCTGGCCTGGATCGCGGCCAACCGGGCGAAGGTCATCCACCAGCTGTCGCTGCCCGCCGGCCTCGAAGCGGGGACCTTCGTGCCGCCGACGGTGATCAGGCTCGACCGCGTCGAGGACCTGACCCGCGAGGTGTTCGGCCCGGTGCTGCATGTGGTGACCTGGAAGGCCGGCGGCCTCGACGACCTGCTGGCCCGCATCAATGCCTCGGGCTACGGCCTGACCATGGGGCTGCACAGCCGCATCGGCGAGACGGCCGACCGCGTCCGCGCGGGGGCGAAAGTCGGCAACCTCTATGTGAACCGCTCGATGATCGGCGCCGTCGTCGGGGTCCAGCCCTTCGGCGGCGAAGGTCTTTCCGGCACCGGCCCCAAGGCGGGCGGCCCGCACTACCTGGCCCGCTTCGCCGTCGAGCGCACGGTCTCGACCGACACGACGTCGGCCGGCGGCAACGCGACGCTTCTGAGTCTGGAAGACTGACCAGCGGGTCCATGTCCCCGACACGAAAACACCCCCGGAGATCGCTCTCCGGGGGCGTCGTCACAGTGGGGCTCCGGGGGGAGAGACCTACTGGAACATGCCGAACAGCACCGAGGCGATGACGCCCGTGGCGATGGCGGTCAGGACGACGTCGTTGTCGACCCGGTTGTATTCGTAGCCGCGCGGGGGCGGGGGCAGACGGTAGTAGCGGTAGTCCACGGCGTAGGCCCGGCCGCGGTACTGCGACGGCAGGCGATCGCCCCGGCGCCACTGGCGCTGCTGGTAGCCGCTCGGCTGGTGATAGCGGCCGCCGTCATAGCGGCGGTCGGCGCGGCGTTCCCACCGGGTGTCGCGACGCTCGTCACGACGGTCGTAGCCGTTCCGGTCGCCGTTGCGGTCGTCGTAGTAACCGCCGTCGGAGTAGCCGCCCTGGCCCTGATAGCCGCCCTGACCCTGATAACCACCCTGGCCTTGATAGCCGCCCTGCGGCTGGCCCTGATAGGATCCGCCCTGACGCTGATAGTCGCCGCCCTGGCGCGAGCCGCCGTAGGACTGGGCGCTGGCGGCGCCGGCCGAAGCCAGGACCGACAGGGCGATCGCGGCTGAGAGGATCTTCTTCATGGCGGGTCTCCTTGACGGCGGGCCTTTGGAGGATCCGGCGGCGGCCGTTGTTGAGACGCGTTATGGGCGGCCCCGCTTGAGCCCAGTCTGAACAGCGCTGGTCATCTCCCGTTCATCTGCGGCGACCGTCGCCCGGACACGAAAACGCTCCCGGAGCGGGCCCCGGGAGCGCGGTTCGTTGTCTGGCGGTCGGCTAGTTGAACAGGTCCATCAGCACCAGCGAGATCAGACCGCCGGCGATGGCCACGAGCACCACGTCGTTGCCGACGCGGACGTAGTGGTAGCCGCGCGGCGGCGGGGCCAGGTGATAGGTGCGGTAGTTCACGACGTAGCGGCTCGACCGGTATTGCGACGGCAGGCGCTGGCCGTGACGCCAGTGACGCGCCTGATAGCCCCGGGGGCCCTGGTAGCGCGGCGCGTTGTAACGACGTTCCGCGCGGCGCTCGCGAGCCTGAACCGGAGCCGGACGGGCAGGCTGGGCCTGCGGGCGACCGGGCTGGCCGCGCGGCGTCTCGTGTCGGCGGTCCTGACCCTGCTGGCCGTTCGAACGCTGCGGGTCCTGGCCCTGGCGCTGGTAGGGTTGCGCGCCGGCGATGCCGGCCGTGGCGAGCACCGTCACGGCGAGGACGGCGGAGATGAACTTCTTCATGGGAGGCGATTCCAGCCCGCGGCGAACCTCGGGTTGAAGTCCGTCAGAGAGCCTCGCGAGACCCCTGTGTTCGAGCTGTTGTGCAACGGACCGCGACCCGTTCGGTTTCAGCGCCTGTGGCAGTTGTGATCTGGATCAGGCCGCGCGCTTGCGCCGGGCCGGCGCCGCGGCTTCAAGCAACCCGGTGACCCCATCGGCCGTAAGGGGCCGGCTGAACAGGTAGCCCTGGATGTCGCCGCAGCCGGCGGCGTTCAGACTGTCGCGCTGCACCTCGGTCTCGACGCCCTCGGCGATGACCGCCAGGTTCAGGGCTCGCGCCAGCTTGATGATGGCCGAGACCACCTCGTCCGCCTCCGGATCGACGCCCAGGTTGACGATGAAGGACCGGTCGATCTTGATCTTGTCGATCGGATACCGCTGCAGATAGCTCAGGCTCGAGTAGCCGGTCCCGAAATCATCGAGCGTCAGACTGAAGCCGAGGTCACGCAGCCGGTGCAGCGTGTCGTGCGTGTCGGGATCGTCTCCGACCAGCACGCCTTCGGTGATTTCGAGATCGTACCGGCGAGGATCGATGCCATGGTCCCGCACCAGGCGGCCGACGTCCTGCACGAAGCCCGGCGCGCGCAGCTGTGTCGCCGAAACGTTGACGCCGATCTTGAGGCCGGGCCACTCGCTGCCTTCCTCGAAGGCCCGACCGAGTGTGAACAGGCCCAGCGCGCCGATCAGACCGCACTCTTCCGCGACCGGAACGAAGAAGGCCGGCGACACCGAGCCACGGACCGGGTGATCCCAGCGCACGAGAGCCTCGACCCCGGTCATGACGCCGCGACGGTTGACCTGCGGCTGATAGACCATCGTCAGGTTTCCCTGCTCGAGGGCTTCGCGCAGGTCGGCTTCCAGGGCGCGGCGACTCTTCACCGCCGCGTCCATTTCGATCTCGAAGAAGCTGAACCGGTTCCGGCCGTCCTCGACGGCGCGATTGAGGGCCAGGTCGGCCTGGCGCACCGCTTCGCCGGGATCCATTTCGCCGTCCCGCACCAGGGCGATGCCGACGGCCGCGCAGACGAAGACCCGACCGAAGGACAGGCTGAACGGCTCGCCCATCACCTCGATCAGACGGGCCGCCAGGTTCGCCGCCTGGCCGGCATGGTCGGCGGCATGGACGATGGCGAACTGGTCGCTGGAGAAGCGCGCGAAGACATCGGTGGTGCGACACTGGGCGGCGAGTCGCCGCGCGACCTGCTGGATCAGCTCGTCCCCGGCCTGGTGTCCGTGCAGGTCGTTGACCTCGCGAACCTTGTCCAGGCTGATGCAGTGGATCGCCACGAGCGACTCCGGCGTCCGGCGCAGACGGTCGAGCGCGTGGTCGAGCTTTTCCAGGAAGCGCGTGCGGTTCGGCAGGCCGGTCAACGAGTCGAAATAGGCCAGGTGGGTGGCGCGGGCCTCGCTGGCGATCAGCCCCTGCGCCATGCGCGTGCTTCGCCGGAACAGCCACAGCGCGGCGAGGCTGAGCAGGGACAGAATGGCGACGGCCGGAATGCCGGCCTTCCTCAACATGTCGGCGCCGGGCGTTTGCGGTCGCCAGTCGATGGTCGCCAAGTATTCGCCCGAGCTGGACACCATCGGGACGTGGGCCTCGCCGGGTTCTCCGCGGGAGTCCGCGGTGTGAAGGTGGAGGCCGTTCAACAGGAACCGTCGGGCGAACAGCTGGACGAAGGAGTCCTCGATCGGCAGGGCGGTCACGACGATCGGCGCACGGGGTCCGGTCAGGGCGGCATGGCCGAAGTCGGGCTGCACGAGGGTGGCGGTGAGGATGTACATCTGCTCGCCGACCAGGGCGAACGTGCTGGCCTGCAGCGGTTCCAGATCGCCGCCATGAGCCCGGCTCGGCGGCATGAGGCGTTCGCGATCAGCTTCCTTGGCCCGAACGCCGGCGACCAGCGGCGACGTCGCCGTGGCGAAGGCCGCATAGCGCGCGAGCGGCGCAACGAAGCCATGCCGCGCCGCGAACTGCGGCCGGTTGGAGGGATCCAGCACAAAGGCGACATCGATGCCGCTGGTCTGATGCAGATACTGGCCGATGTTTTCGCGGGCCCAGTCCGGATCGAAGCGGTTGGCCAGGTGGACGACCGCGTCGTCCCAGACGACCTGCGGCACGACCCGGTGCGCGACTTCTTCGGTGATGCCGTTCAAGCCGTTGGTGACGATGGCCTGCTCCCGCGCGCGCGAGGCCGTCGAAATGCCGGGTCAGGCTCAGCAGACCGCTGACGAGCAGAACGATGATCAGGAATGACAGGCCGGCGATCGGCCAGAAGAAGTCCGCCTTCAGAATCTTGCCGTTCATCGTAAGGCGGTTCCGCGGTCCGTGGTCGCAA
>CAZISF010000096.1:0-12694 GCA_964541915.1 uncultured Caulobacter sp. | reverse complement strand
TAATTTGGCGGCGTGAGAATTCTCAAACGCGCGATGCCAACCTTGAGATTGGCGCACCCATCAGGATTCGAACCTGAGGCCTCTACCTTCGGAGGGTAGCGCTCTATCCAGCTGAGCTATGGGTGCATTTATCTTCAGATAGTGTCCGAGGATGCTCAGGGTCAATCTCGAATCGGTCAACTCCGTCAGCGCAAACGCCATGGGTTCCGACCCCACCGTTTACCGCCCTTCGTACTCCAGACACTCCCTAAAACTTGCTTCCGTGGTGCTTCCGCGACCGCTGAAGCGATTTCAGTGCTTGCTTCGAGTTTTCCCAATTGCTTGGTTTAACTCACTTTTTCCAGCACCCGCAATCAAAACGCTTGACTTACGTCTGCCTTCGGAGGGCAACGCTCTATCCAGCTGAGCTACGGGTGCGGATCGCTGGCGGAGGCGGGTCAATAGCGGAAAGAATTGTCCGGCGCTACCCCACCGCCAGCCAGATAAACCGGGCGATGAACAGCGCCGCCAGCAGATAGAGCATCCAGTCGGCGGGCTTCGCCTGACCGCGCGCCAGTTTCAGCAGGGCATAGGACACGATGCCGAAGGCCAGGCCATTGGCGATCGAGAACGTCAGGGGGATGGCGATCAGCGTCAGGAAGCCGGGAATGGCGACCAGCGGGTCGTCCCAGTCGCTGGCCGCCAGCGGGGCCATCATCAGGGCGCCGACGAGGATCAGGGCCGGGGCGGTCGCCGCCGCCGGAATGATCTGGGCGAACGGGGCGAACACCAGTGCGACCAGGAACAGCAGGCCGACCACGACCGCCGTCAGGCCGGTGCGACCGCCCGCTGCAACGCCGGCGGCGCTCTCGATATAGCTGGTGGTGGTGGTGGTCCCGGCCAGCGACCCGAAGATCGCGGCGGCGGCGTCCGTGATCAGGATGCGGTTGATGCGCGGGATGGAGCCGTCCGGTGCGGTCAGACCCGCGCGCTGGGTCACGGCCACCAGGGTCCCGACATTGTCGAACAGGTCGACGAACAGGAAGACGACGACGATCTCGATCAGGGCCATCGCCGCGCCCCTGCCGCCCACGCCGAAGGCCGTGGGTATGTCGAGGCGGAAGGCGGTCGAGGTCAGGGCTTCGAAACTGTAGTCGACCGGCGTCCAGTGCACGGCGTGAACGGCCCAGGCCAGGGCCGTGGTGGCGAGGATGCCGACCAGCATGGCCGCCCGGATGCGCCAGGCCAGCAGGGCGCCCGTCAGCACCAGACCGAACAGGGCCAGCGCCGCCGTCGGCGTGGTCAGGTCGCCCAGGGCCACCGTCGTAGCGGGGTCGGCGACGACGATGCCCGCGCCCTTCAGGCCGATGAAGGCGATGAACAGGCCGATACCGGCGGCGATGGCCGCGTAGAGCGAGGTCGGGATGGCCCCGACGATCAGCCGGCGCACGCCGGTGACGGTCAGGATCAGAAACAGCACGCCCGACAGGAACACGCAGCCGAGCGCGGTTTCCCACGGGAGACCCATGCCCTTGACCACGGTGTAGGTGAAATAGGCGTTCAGCCCCATGCCGGGGGCCAGCGCGATCGGATAGTTGGCGACCAGCCCCATCATGATCGAGCCGAACGCCGCGGCCAGACAGGTCGCCGCCGCCGCGCCCGCCGCCGGCATGCCCGCGTCGGCCAGGATCGTCGGGTTGACGAGGATGATGTAGGCCATGGTCAGGAAGGTGGTCAGACCCGCCATGACCTCGGTTCGAACGGCGGTGCCGTTGTCCTTCAGCCTGAACAGCCGTTCCAGCATCGACCAAGCCCCCTGTCGTCGCAGGGCGGCAGCTTAGCGCGGCGAAACGCGCCCCGGCAAACGACCGGGGCGCGAAACGGTCAGTGCATCTTGAAGCGGATCGGCACGGACTTGGGTCCGCAGACGAAGCTGGCTTCCATCCGGCGGGGTTCGCCGTCCAGTTCGACGCTCTCGAGACGCGGCAGGAGTTCCTCCCAAAGCACCCGCATCTCCATCCGGCCCAGATGCTGACCGAGGCAGACGTGGGCGCCGTAGCCGAAGGCGACGTGCTTGTTGGGGCTGCGTTCGATGTCGAACTTGAACGGGTCGGTGAAGGCCGCCTCGTCGCGATTGCCCGACGGGTAGCTGAGCATCAGCCAGTCCCCCTTGGCGATCTTCTGCCCGGCGACCTCGGCGTCGGCGGTGGCGCTGCGCATGAAGTGCTTCACCGGCGTTTCCCAACGGATCGATTCCTCGACCAGGCCCGGGATCAGCGACAGATCGGCCTTCACCTTGGCGAACTGGTCGGGGTTCTGGGCGAGAGCCCACATGCCGCCGGCCGTGGTGTTGGAGGTGGTATCGTGGCCGGCTGTCGCGGCGATGATGTAGTAGCTCATCGCCTCAAGGTGGCCGAGCGGCTTGCCCTCGATCTGGCCGTTGGCGATGACGCTGGCCAGATCGTTTCGCGGGTTGGCCCGGCGGTCCTCGGTCATGGCGTTGAAGTAGGTCATGAAGTCCATGACCGTGGCCTGCACGGCCGCGAGGCCGGCGTCGGCGTCGGTGATGGCCGAGCCGCTTCGGTTCAGTTCCGGGTCGGCGCTGCCGAACAGCTCCTGGGTCAGCTTGAGCATGCGCGGCTCGTCGATCTCCGGCACGCCCAGGACCTCCATGATCACGTGCAGCGGATAGAGGAAGGCCACGTCGCGGGCGAAGTCGCAGCGGTCGCCCTTGGCGGCCATGCGGTCGACGAAGCCGCGAGCGATCTCGCGGATGCGCGCCTCGAGGCCGCGGATGTTCTGCGGCAGGAACCACGCCTGGGTCAGACGCCGGTAGTTCATGTGGTCGGGGTTATCCATCTGGACCAGCGAGCGGACCAGGTGCGGCGAACCGCCGGTCATCGCCCGGACCTTCTGGTCCATCACGATCGGGGTCACCACGGTCGCGAGGTCGCCGTTGTGGAACAGATCGTTCTGCTTCTCGACCTCCTGGATGTCGGCGAACCGGGTCACGACCCAGAAGGGATCGAACCCTTCCGGCTGGGCCTTCGCGAGCGGCGCGTTCTCGCGCAGCCACTTGAAGGCGTCGTCGACGCGCTTGCCGTCTGCGTAGGCCTTCGGGTCGACGATGGTGTTGGCCACGTCCTGGGGAATCATCATGGTCTGGCTTCCTGATCGGTCCTCACCGCCTGTCCCCGGCGGCTGTCTGGAAAACGCTAGCACTCACTTGCTATACGGCCAACAAGTAAGTTAGAGAATTGATATGGCTCAGTCCACGCCCATCGACCGAACGCGCCGCACCCAGGCGCAGCGCCGGGACGAATCCGAGCAGCGGCTGCTGCGGGCGGCCGGCGACGTGATCGCCGAACGCGGCGTGACCGCGGCGACGTTCGAGGCGATCGGGACCCAGGCCGGCTACAGCCGGGGCCTGGCGACGCAGAAGTTCGGCTCCAAGCAGGGCATGATCGAGGCGCTGATCGCCCACCTGCACGCCCGGCAGGACGCGGTGCTGGGCGAACTCGGCGTTGACGCCATGCCCGGACTCGAGGCGGTGCTGACCTATGTCGACCTCTACCTGCGCGACCTGTCGCGGAAGGGTGAAGGCCGCGCCTATTTCATGCTGCTGGCCAGCGCCATCGCCGACCTGTCGGTGCTGCGCGCGGCGTTCGCCGTGTCCCACGAACGGATCGAACGGCGCCTCGAAGCGATGGTCCTGCGCGGCCAGGCCGAGGGGGCCATCCGCCGTGACCTCGACGCCGACGCGGCCGCGCTGATGGTCGGCAGCCTGCTGCTCGGCCTGTCGATCCAGTGCCTGATCGATCCGGATATGGACCTTGACCCGATCCGCACCACCAGCCTCGCGACCCTGCGGCTCAGCTTCGCCGCCGCCGCGCCCCCGGAGGGATAACCATGGCCGCCGCCGCGCCCTACAAGACCTGGCAATGCCGCACCTGCGGCTTCATCTACGACGAGGCCGAAGGCGACGCGGGCGAGGGCCTGGCGCCGGGCACGCGCTGGGCCGATATCCCGGCGAGCTGGGTCTGCCCGCTGTGCGGCACGCCCAAGGCCGATTTCGACATGATCGAGCTCTAGCCGGTCGGCAGGGTCTCACAGAGGTTCACCGCGCGACGGGCGGCGTCGGCCCTGGCGAAAGCCTCAGGCGTCGGCGCCAGCCGGCGATCGAGCGCCAGGCCGCGACGACTCGGCGCGAAGACGATGCGGGCCGGATCGACCCCGACTGGCGGCCGGGCGCCCTTCGCGATCAGAACGATCTCGGCGCCGTTCGGGCCCATGGTCCGGTCATTGCGCGAGAAGAAGTTGTCGGTGTTGTCGCCATACAGCGACAGCGAGGCATAGTCCGACGACCCGGCGACGCGGATGCGAACCGGCCCCTTGCTCACATCCCAGGCGCAGGCCGCGTAGGCGAGATCGGGCGAGGAGCGGACCACCCGCTGGGTCTCCGGCGTGGTGCGCGGGGCGAAGTTCCAGTGGCCGACTCCGCCGGCCGCCGCGATCCGTTTCATCGCGATCGACATGATGATTTTCGGCCCCGCGAACAGGGCCACGGCATGGACGGTCACGGCGATGGCCAGAGTCAGCAGACCCCAGCGGACGATCGGCTTCATGACGCGCCTCCCGAGCAGGTCTCGCGCGTTACGACGGGCATCGGCGCAAGGGTCGGATCCTTCACCACCGCCGGGTCGGGATTGTAGAACCGTAGCAGCAGGGAGATGTCGGTCGCCGTCGCGCTGGATATCCAAAGCCCCTGCGTCGGACGGGCGCCGCCCAGTTGGGCCGACCAGCGGCCGGCCGCATCAGGCGCCGCGCGGGTCTTGTCGATCGACGGCGCGCCGTCGGCGTTCCGGGCCAGATAGCCCTTGTCGTAGAGGGTGATCGACCACCAGCGCACCGGCATCGCCGCGCCGGTGATGCGGTAGCGACAGTCTGACCTCAACGGCGCGCCGGACGAATCGCGGTCGGTGGTGAAGTAGATCGTCTCGGACCGGTCCAGCGCCAGTAGCCCGCCGATGGCGACCTTCAGGCGGGTATAGGGGTCGGCGCCCTTCGACCCGGCCAGTGGATTGTAGCTCCAGCCGGCGTGCGGCACGCCCTTGAACCCGCCACCGCCGGCGACAAGCCCGACCAGCGACGCCAGGCCGAGCACGATGCCCGCAAGGGCGGCGGTCGCGACAAAGATGATCCTGCGAGTCCGCATTGTTCGCCCCCCGGCGTCGTCTCAGTCCTTGGTCGGATCGCGGGCGTCCGGCGCACCGTAGGTCAGGGCCAGGAAGACGTCCTCGAGATCGGGATCCTCGGTGGCGATGTCCTTGATGTGCAGGCCGCTGGCCCGCACCGCCGCCAGCACCTGTTCGACGCTGGACTGGCCCGTCTTGTAGGTCACCGAGAACGACCCGCCGCTGCGCAGCTTGGTCTCGAAGCCGGTCAGGTCCGGGGCCGTGGCGACCGGCTCGTCCGGCGTGACCACGACGTTGCGGGTGTCGAGACGCTGAAGAAGTTTGGCCGTCGGCTCGCAGGCGACGACCTCGCCGCGGTTGACGATGGCGATCTGGTCGCAGAGCTCCTGCGCTTCTTCGAGATAGTGGGTGGTCAGAACGATGGTCACGCCGAGGCGGTTCAACCCGACGACATAGTTCCACAGCTGGCGGCGCAGCTCGACGTCGACGCCGGCCGTCGGCTCGTCGAGGATCAGCACCGGCGGATTGTGCACCATCGCCTTGGCCACCATCAGCCGGCGCTTCATGCCGCCCGACAGCTGACGGACATAGGCGTCGGCCTTGTCGGTCAGGCCCAGGGCCGCGAGCAGCTCGTCGGTGCGGCGCTCCTTCTTCGGCACGCCGTACATGCCGGCCTGGACCTCGAGCGACTCGCGCGGCGTGAAGAACACGTCGGCGGCCAGCTCCTGCGGCACCACGCCGATGGCGGCGCGAGCGTCGCGCGGCCGCGTGTCGATGTCCCGACCCCAGATTTTCACCGTGCCCGAAGACTTGCGCGCCAGTCCGGCGAGAATGTTGATGAACGTCGACTTGCCGGCCCCGTTCGGGCCCAGCAGGCCGAAGATCGAGCCGCGCGGAATCTTCAGGTCGATGCCGTTCAGGGCCAGCTTTTCAGGCGTGGTCTTGGTCGCGGCGTAGGTCTTCACCAGGCCGGTGGCCTCGATGGCGTAGTCGGGCAGGTCCATTCGGGCTTTCTTGGCGGAGCGGATCAATTGACGCCCCGGCGGGGCCTCGCATAGGTATGCGCCAGACGCCGCCACGCCAAGGGCGGGATTGGGATGACATCAATGGCCCGCAAGACCACGGCGAAAACGAGCAAGGGAACGACCCCGACCGCGACGACCGCGACGGCGGCCAGCTTCCCGGCGCCGGAGTCGGTGATCGTGCGATCGCACCGCATCGCCTGCGAGGGTGTCGGCGGGGCGCTGGGCCATCCGCGGGTCTGGCTCGAGATGGGCGGATCCGGCTTTGTCGACTGCCCCTACTGCGACCGCCGCTTCATCGCCGCGACCGGTCCGGGCGACGAGGACGAGCGCCTGGCCCCCGGCGTCTACGAGGGCTCGGCCGGACATTGACGTCCGAATGCTGCCAAACCCGGGGCTGACCGATCGCGACGGCCGGCCTAATCTGGGGTCATGAGCACGCACGCTGACACCTTTCGCCGCCTGCACGCAGGCCCTGACCTCCTGATCCTGCCGAACGGCTGGGACGCCGGCAGCTGCCGCGTCATCGAGACGCTCGGCGCCAAGGCGGTGGCGACGTCCAGCGCCGCGGTCTGCTGGAGCCACGGTTACGCCGACGGCCACCATCTGCCGGTCGACTTTCTGATCACGACGGTGCGGGAGATCACCCGGGCCATCAGCATCCCGCTGACCTGCGACTTCGAGGGCGGCTATGCCGACGACCCGGCGACGGTCGGCGACAACGTGGCAAAGGTCATCGACGCCGGGGCGATCGGGATCAACATCGAGGACGGCGGCGGCGCGCCGGATCTGCTGGCCGCGAAGATAGACGCCGTGCGCAAGGCGGCCGACCGGGCGGGCACGCCGCTGTTCATCAATGCCCGCACCGATGTCTATCTGCGCGGGCTGGCCGAGGGCGAGGCGGCCGTGGCGGAGGTCCTGCGCCGGGCGGCGCTCTATCGTAACGCCGGGGCTGATGGCCTGTTCGCGCCGGGCGTGATCATTCCCGACGAGATTGCCGCCATCGCGGCCGGCTGCGGCCTGCCGCTGAACGTCATGGCGAGGCCCGGCCTGCCGGACGGTGCGGCGCTTCAGGCGCTTGGTGCGCGGCGGATCAGTTCGGCGACGGGCCTCGGGCGGGCGGCGCTCGCGGCGCTGAACACCGCCACGACCCACTTCCTCGCCACAGGCGACTCCGACGCCCTGGCGGCGATGGACACCGTGGGCCTCAACTACAACACGCTGTTCAGCTGAGGCCGAACGGCACGACCTTGTTGTCCGCGTCGTGGCCGATGTCGGCGCGGCCGAGCCAGGCGATCCCCGCCCGGTCGCACCACTGGCGACAGACCTCTTCCGCGGTCATGCCGAAGTCCGGATCATTCGGCGGGATATCGCTGCAGCGGCCAAGGCGGATGCCGGTCACCTTGCGGATGCCGGGATTGCTGGTGATGTGGAACAGGGCCCGATCGAGGCGGTACATGTACTCGCCGACGTCCTCGAGCAGCAGCTCATGATCCGTCAGGTCCGGCTGCAGCGCGGCGCCGAGCAGCTGGCTGAGCACGGTGATGTTGAACGCCGCCGCCTTGCGGCCAGGCGTCAGGCCAGGCTCGAGCGCCGCGCGGTCGCCGTCGGCGATCCAGGCCAGGGCGCGGGCGATGGCCGCCTCGCCGCCCGGCCGGCGGATGTCGTGGGCCACGGGCCCGTGGGTCGGCCGGCCGACTCCCGCCTTGTGCAGCCCCGCCAGAACGAAACCGATGTCGCTGTAGCCCATGTAGATCTTGTCGCGCGCCGCACCGGTCAGGCCGGCGAGGATCGCCTCGGCCGGACGGTTGGAGCCATAGCCGCCGCGGGCCACCCACAGGGCGTCGAACGCCGGATCGTTGGCCACCCGCAGAAAGCCCTCGGCCCGGGCCGCATCGTCGCCGGCGAAGTGGTTGTGGGTCAGGAAACACTGCGGATCGAACACGACCTGGACCCTGCCGTCGGGGTACAGACGGGCGACCAGGGCCTCGACTTCGGCCGGCACGGCGGGGTCGATGCGCGAGGCGGGGGCGACGACGCCGATCCTGACCGGTTTGACCATCTGCTCGCGGACCTGTCGGGCGGTTTGTCACCCTGCCCCCGACCGTATATTTCCCGGGGATGATTCAGGACAGACCCTACTTCTTCTGCGGGATTGGCGGCAGCGGCATGCTCCCCCTGGCCCTGATCGTCCAGGCGACCGGCGGGACCGTCGAAGGCTCCGACCGGGCCCTCGACCAGGGCCGCACGGCGCCCAAGTTCGAGTTCCTCCGCGCCCGGGGCATCCGGCTGTTCGCCCAGGACGGCAGCGGCGTCACCCGGCCCGAGCAGATCATCGTGGCCACGGCCGCCGTCGAGGACACCGTGCCCGACGTGATCGCCGCCCGCCGGGTCGGGGCGACGATGCTGTCGCGGGCCGAACTGCTCGCCGACCTGTTCAACGGCGCGCCGCAATCGGTCGGCGTCGCCGGCACCAGCGGCAAGTCGACGACCACCGCCATGATCGGCTGGATCCTGCACCGCAACGGCCGCGACCCGACGGTGATGAACGGCGCGGTGATGAAGAACTTCGTCACAGACGACACCCCCTTCGCCAGCGCCCTGGTCGGTCAGGGCGGGCTGTTCGTCAGCGAGGTCGACGAGAGCGACGGCTCGATCGCCCGCTACTGGCCGCAGGTGGCGGTGATCAACAACATCAGCGAAGACCACAAGACCATGGACGAGTTGCGGGTGCTGTTCCGCGACTATGCCCTGAAGGCTCGCACCGTTGTGCTGAACCTCGACAACGACGAGACAGCGCGACTGGCCGCCGAGCTGCCGCGCGAGCGTCAGCTCGGCTGGAGCTTCGAGGATCCGTCGGCCGATCTGTATGCGGACGATATCGCGCCCGCTCCGGACTCGATCGGCTTCCGGCTGCACGAACAGGCGAGCGGCGAGACGGTGAGCGTGCGCCTCAAGGTCCCGGGCCGGCACAACGTCGCCAACGCCCTGGCCGCCCTCGGCGCCGTGCGGGCGCTGGACGTTCCGCTGGCGGAGGCCGTGGCGGCCCTCGAAGGCTACGAGGGCGTCAAGCGGCGGCTGGAGGTCGTGGGGAGCAAGGGCGGCATCACCGTCATCGACGACTTCGCCCACAACCCGGACAAGATCGCCGCCACGCTCGACACGCTGCACGCCTTCCCGGGCCGGCTGCTGGTGATGTTCCAGCCGCACGGCTTCGGCCCGCTGCGGCTGATGCGCCGGGAGTTCGTGCGCGGCTTCCTGGACGGCCTGTCGGCGGACGACGTCTTGCTGATGCCCGAGCCGGTCTATTTCGGCGGCACCACCATCCGCGAGGTGACGAGCGAGGACATCGCCGCCGACGTGCGCGCCGGCGGCCGCACGGCCGAGGCGCTCGCCGATCGCCCGGCCTGCGGCGACCGGCTGGTCGAACTGGCGAAGCCCGGCGACCGGATCATCATCATGGGCGCCCGCGACGACACCCTGTCGGTCTTCGCCGCCGAGGTGCTGGAGCGACTGGCCGGCTGATCAGGGAGCCGCCGGCGCCGGCTCTTCCGGCGCGAGGCTGAACTGAATCGGAACCTTGACCCGCGCGCTGGCCACCGGCCGGCCTTCGGGAGTCCAGGGGTCGAGTTGCATGAAGCTCGCGGCGGCGACGGCCGAGGCGCCGAAACCCATGTCGGTCGGCGCTTCGCGAGAGACCCGGCAGTCGGTCAGCTTGCCGTCCGCGGCCACCAGGCAATCGGCGACGCCGACGCCTTCCGTCACGCCCGCGTCAGCCGCCTTCGCCGGAAAAAGGGCGACGACCTTGTCGGGATTGATGCGCGCGATCCAGTCCGGCTTCTCGACCTTCTTCGCCTGCCCGGCCGGCGTGGCGGGATTGTAGAAGCGGAAGCTGACCGCGATGTCGGCGTCGCCGTAGCGTTTGAGCTCCTCCGCCGTCGCCTTGAGGCGGAACTTGCCCACCAGACCGCGCGCCGCTTCGCCGAAGGGCGTCCCCTTCGGGGTCTGGCCGGCGATGGTGCAGTTGCGCAGGCCGGCGTCCGACCCGACCCGACAGCGCAGGACGGACGTCCCGACCGCCAGATCGCCGACCTCAGCCGGCCAGGCGGAGGCCATGTCCTCGAAGCTCGGCGCCTGGGCCCAGACTGCCTCGGTGACCACCATCCGGGCCGAAAACGTCGGCGCCATCAGCCGGATTGGAATGCGAATGGTGGCGCCGTCCACGGGCTTTCCATCGACCGTCTGCGGCTTCATGCGGAACAGCGCCTCGGCCATCTTCACCACGGCGGCGCCGAAGCCCATGCCGGCCGGAGATTCGCGATCGGCCACGCAGTCCCTAAGCCTGCCCGTGGCCATGACCTGACAGATGATCGTCACCGTGCCGCTGACGCTCATGTCGGTCGCTTCTTCGGGAAAGAAGCGGGTCATCTCCTCGGCGGACGGCTTTGCGGCCCAGTCGGGTTTCACGACCACCTGGGCCTGCGCCGATCCAGCAAGGCCCGCGGCGATACCCGCCGCCAACATCACACGCATCATACGCTCACCCCCCGCCACTCGCGCCACAGTGGCAGACCCGTCCGACGCTGAAAAGACGCCAAACGCGGGATGACCACCGCCCCCGACGCCACTATCCTCCCCCCATGACCGACGCCCCTGCCCTGCCCGACGTTCGCCCCCACACCCAGGACGGTCCGCCCGTGCGGCTCTATCTGGTCGACGGCTCGGGCTACATCTTCCGCGCCTACCACGCGCTGCCGCCGCTGACGCGCAAGTCGGACGGCCTGCCGGTCGGGGCGGTGCAGGGTTTCTGCAACATGCTGTTCAAGCTGCTGCGGGACATGAAGGAGGACGCGCCGACGCACCTGGCGGTGATCTTCGACCACTCCGAGAAAACCTTCCGCAACGCCCTGTACGACCAGTACAAGGCCCATCGTCCGCCGGCGCCTGAGGATCTGGTGCCCCAGTTCCCGCTGGTGCGCGAGGCGACCCGGGCGTTCGGCGTGCCCAGCCTGCAGCTGCCCGGCTACGAGGCCGACGACATCATCGCTGCCTATGCGGACAAGGTCAGCGCCGCGGGCGGCGAGGTGGTGATCATCTCGTCCGACAAGGACCTGATGCAGCTGGTCAACGACCGCGTCTCGATGCTCGACACCATGAAGAACGTGCTGATCGGCGCCGACCAGGTGTTCGAGAAGTTCGGCGTCACGCCTGACAAGGTGGTCGAGGTCCAGGCCCTGTGCGGCGACAGCGTCGACAACGTGCCCGGCGCGCCCGGCATCGGCGTCAAGACGGCCGCCCTGCTGATCAACGAGTACGGCGATCTGGAAACGCTGCTCAGCCGGGCGCACGAGATCAAGCAGGAGAAGCGCCGCGAGACGCTGATCAACTTCGCCGACCAGATCCGCCTGTCCCGTCAGCTGGTGCAGCTGGATCGCGACACGCCGCTGCCCGAGCCGCTCGAGGACCTGGTGGTGCGCGAGCCGGACGGCCCGACCCTGGCGGCCTTCCTTGAGCTGATGGAATTCCGCAGTCTGGCGCGCCGGGTCGGGGACGCGGCGGCCGGCAACGGCATGCCCGCCGCGCCGATGCCGAAAATGGGCGCGCCCAGACCCGCTCCGGCCGGCGGCTACAGCGCCGGAGAGCGAGAGCCGGCCGCGCCGGTCGAGGCCGTGCAGATCGACACCACCCGCTACGTCTGCGTCCGCGATCTGGCGACGCTGGAGTCGTGGGTGAAGCGCGCGGCCGAGGCCGGCGTCGTCGCCTTCGACACCGAGACGGACGCGCTGGGGTCCGCCGTCGCCGGCCTGTGCGGCGTCTCCCTGGCCGTGGCGCCGGGCGAGGCCTGCTACATCCCGCTCGGCCATTGCGAGAAGGACGAGGGTCTGTTCGGCGGCGAGAGCGGCGCGGACCTGACCCAGATCCCGCTCGACCAGGCGCTGGCCGCGCTGAAGCCGCTGCTCGAGGACCCGTCGGTCCTGAAGGTGGCCCAGAACGCCAAATACGATCTCGGCGTGCTCAGCCGGTACGGCATCAACGTCGCGCCGATCGACGACACCATGTTGATCAGCGCCTCGCTGGAGGCGGGCCTGCACGGGCACGGCATGGACGAGCTCAGCGAGCTGTGGCTCGGCCACAAGCCGATCCCGTTCAAGCAGGTCTGCGGCGTCGGCAAGAGCGAGATCAGTTTCAAACATGTCGCCCTTGAGCCGGCCACCGCCTACGCGGCGGAGGACGCCGACGTCACGCTGCGGCTGTGGCAGATCCTGCGCCCCCGTCTGGCGCGCGAAGGCCTGCTGACCATCTACGAGACCGCCGAACGGCCGTTGCCGCCGGTGGTGGCGCAGATGGAGAACCACGGCATCAAGGTCGACCCGGACCTGCTGCGCGGCCTGAGCCACGAGTTCTCCATGCGCATGGTCGACCTCGAGGCCAAGGCCCACGAGCTGGCCGGCCGGCCGTTCAACCTGGGCAGCCCCAAACAGATCGGCGACATCCTGT
>CAZISF010000095.1:2514-12733 GCA_964541915.1 uncultured Caulobacter sp. | reverse complement strand
GGTACGTGTCCCCTATTTCCACCGGTCCCCCGGCGCCGCGACGTAGTTCGTCCACACATGGCCCCACGGGATGACGATCGGGAAGATCACGCCCATGCCGCAGGCCAGCAGGGTCTCGGACGTGCCGGCGCTCATCCCGCCGGCCTGCCAGGCGGGGATGCCGACGAGCGCCAGCCACATCCCCTTCCAGATCAGTTCGAACATCAGCAACGGCAACATCTTCATCGGATAACGCAGACCCAGAAGCGCCAGCAGCGACACCGCCGCCAGCATGCACTGGACAACGCCGTACATCAGGGGCCACGGCGTCTCGTGGTGGAGGATGCCCGGCCAGATGGTCAGGCCGAGCCCCACGGACATCAGCAGATAGGCGGCCCTGAGGGCATGGAGGCGCAGCAGCGGGACCTGGGTCATGCCGGGAATTCCTTGCAGAGATGAGTGGGGAAAGGGGCGGCGGTTAGCCGACGTCCTTGAGGATCTTTTCGATGGTCGCCAGACGGGCCTCTATGGAGGCCAGGGTGTCGTCGTTGGCCAGTTTGGCCTTCGCCTGCTGGACCTGGGCGAAATAACGCATGCCGAAGACCAGCAGGATGGTCGCGAGCGGCAGGCAGAGCGTTGTCAGATAAATGGCTGGGGACATGGGGTTGGCCTCTAGGTGTCGAGCTTGTTGGTGAGCGTGCGCGCCGCCTCGGCGATCGCGACGGGAGTCAGGGCGAGGGCGAAGTCGGTGACTTCGAAATAGTTCAGCGCCTTGCCGTCGGAGGACAGCTCCAGCTGGCTGGTGACCAGTCCGGCGTCCTCAAGCTTCTGCAGGTGCAGATGCAGCAGCGGTCGGCTGATGCCGAGTTCCCGCGCCAGCCGGCTGATGTAGTCGCGCCCGCCCGCCTGCAGCGCGGCGAGGATCCGCAGCCGATGCGGACTGGCCAGCGCCGCCAGCATGGCCAGCAGCTGATCCCCCGTCGGTGGCGCGTTCGATTTCATATGTCAGAAATAACTGACGCATGTCAGGGAGTCAATAGACGGGGACATGTACCGCAGGTACGTGTCCCCTAATCCTGGGCCGCTCGATTGGGGGACACGTACCTGCGGTACATGTCCCCTACCTCTGGTTCTGCGGCAGGCCGTCGGCGATGTCGTAGTAGTCGCCCTTGTCGGCGACGAAGATGTGCTTGCTCATCCGCGTGCCGGTGGGGCTGTCGAAAGCGCCCATGGCGATGGCGATCCAGGGATGATGGACGGGCTTCCAGAACAGCGCCGAACCACAGGTGGCGCAGAATCCGCGCCGTACCTTCTCGGACGACTGGAACCAGGTCACCCGGTCCGCGCCGTGGATGGTCACCGCCGATTCCGGCAGGTCGGTCGAGACGAAGAAATGCCCTGACGTCTTGCGGCATTGCGTGCAGTGGCAGCCGTCCGGCGCGGAAAGGTCGCCCTCGACCTCGAACGTCACGGCGCCGCAGAGGCAGGATCCCGTAGGCATAGACGGCGCCTCCGATCAGCCCTGCGACAGGCTCAGGACGTTGCCGTCCGGATCGGCGAACCAGGCCAGCTTCGACGCGCCGTCCGGCGAGGACCAGATGCCGAGGGCGTCCATGCCGTAGCCTTCGTAGATCGTCATGGTCACGCCCTTGGCGTTGAGCGCCTGGATCGTCGCGGTGATGTCGGCGACCTGCCAGCCCAGCACGGGATGCTGCCCGGCCTGGTGGTCGTCGATCTGGGTGATCCGCAGCGTGGCCCCGTTCATGTTGAGCGCGCAGCCGTAGTCATCGTCCTCCAGCAGCGTCAGCCCTAGGGCCTGCATGTACCAGGCCTTGGACGCCGCACGGTCCCGGGTGAGGATGTGGGTCACCACGCCGGCTGAAGCCAGATCGGTCATTGAAGCCTCCGCGTTTCGCGAGCCGATGCTAGCGGGGGAATGCCCCGGGAGAAACGGGGCGTTCGCAGGTCGAGGCCGCCGGCCTGTGCTTTCGTCCCGCGACCACGCCACAGTCGGGGCTCGCGCACTGCTCACAGATGTCGAGCGTTTCCCCGACCGGTCGGCCGCGGACAAAGCCGGGCCGGGGCTGGAACTGTCGGCAGCGCCATTCTTCGTGCACCGACCGCTCGCCGTCCCAGACGCTGACCATCGCCGCGCTGGGATGCTCGCCCAGCAACACGCGCGATTGCGCCACGGCGTCCCGGTCTGACGGCAGAGGCCGCGCCTCGAAGGTTGCTGCACTGCCATCCGGCTGACAGAGAAAGAAGGTGAAAATCTGCATGACATGACGCCTGAACAAACCAGGCGGGGGCAATTGGCCCTCAGCCGCCGACGCCAGGGAGAAGCCACCAGTCAGCGATAGGGCGTTCTACGCCTGTTCCGGTCAGCGCGCCAGTCGGCCCGGCTCTGCGTTGACCCGGTCCGACCCGGAGGGGCTTGACCCGGCCCCGGGGGACGCCCCGATAGGTGTGGCGGTCAACCAGCGAAGAGGTGAGTCATGACGACGTCCCCACGATTCCTGAACCCGTCCGAGGCCTCGCGTCGGCTCGGTGTTTCCTCCAAGGCCCTGCGGCTCTACGAACAGCGAGGGCTGGTCGTTCCGGGGCGCACGCCGGCGGGCTGGCGGGCCTATGGTCCGGCCGAAATGGAGCGCGCCGCCGAGATCGCGTCCCTGCGTCGCCTTGGACTGAGTCTCGCGCAGGTCGCTCGCGTGCTCGGCGGCGATCCGCTTGGCCTTGAACCGGCCCTCGCCGCCCATCAGGCGGGGCTGGAGGAGCGATACCGCGACCTGGTCCGGACGCTGGAGGCCGTGCGCGGGGTGCGCGATGACCTGGCGCGCGGCAAGACACCGAGCGTCGGCGATCTGATCGGGATTCTGGCGCCGTCCGCGGGCCCGGCCGCGGCGTTCGATCTGCCCTGGCCCTGGGGCGGCGAGCGGTTCGAGCTGCGCGACCTCCGGCCGCTGACCTACATCGTCGGGCCACTGGGCAGCGGCAAGACCCGACTGGCGCGCCGCCTCGCCGAGGAACTGCCCGGGGCGATGTTCCTCGGCCTCGACCGGCTGGCGGACGACGGGGCGGCGGCCAACGCGCGGCTGGACGCGGATCCGGCATTGCGGTCGCGGGTCGATCAGGCCGGCGTCTGGCTGGAAGAGGATGGCGCCAAAGCGTCGGCCGCTCTGACCATCCTGCTCGCGACGCTTGAAGCGGACGGGACAGGCGCCGTTGTGGTGGACATGGTCGAACAGGCGCTGGATCAGTCGACGCAGCAGGCGCTCATCGCGCACCTTCGCCGCCGTGGTCCGAAGGGCCGGCCCCTGTTTCTGATGACCCGTTCGTCGTCGATTCTCGACCTGCAGGCTGTCGGGGCGGACGAGGCGATCCTGCTTTGTCCGGCCAACCACAGTCCGCCGACGTTCGTGGCGCCGCACGTGGGCGCGGCAGGCTACGAGGCCGTCGCGACCTGTCTGGGATCACCCGACGTTCGGGCCAGGACGGAGGGCGTGATCGCCTGGCGGCCTAACGTGGCCTGAGCCTCAGCTCGCGTCCGATTTCGCCAGCGCCTCGCCGACGGTCAGGGCGCCCTCGTTCAGTTCATATCGACGCAGATCGCCGGGGATCAGGCCCTCGTTACAGTGCTCGCAGACGAGCTTCGGCGAGAAGGCGTGGCCGCAATGGTCATGGATGAACTGGACCGGCGGGTTCTCGCCGTAGACATGGCGGTTGCCCCAGTCGAGCATCGTCAGGAGCACCGGCTGCAGCGCCCGGCCCTTCTCGGTCAGCACGTACTCCTGGCGCGGCGGACGCTCGGAATAGCGTCGGGGCGCGAGCACGCCGTGCGCGACAAGGCTCTTCAGCCGGGCGGCCAGCACGTTACGCGCGACGCCCAGCCGTTCCTGCCACTGCTCGAACCGGCGCACGCCCCGGAACGAGTCGCGCAGGATCAGCAACGTCCACGGGTCTCCGACGACCTCAAGGGTCGCGGCGATGCCACAGGTCTGGTGCGAATAGTCTGCTGTACGGCCCATGGGTCTAATTTGCGGTTTCCCTAAAGGGAAAGCAAGAGGGTTGCCTTTCGGGACGAACCTGAGTAGGTTGCTTTTAGCAACGCATTTCCTGTTTGCTCAACTCGGGACGGCGTCATCGGACCCCGACGCCGTCCCGGCTTTTTTCGGACAGGCCCGTGGCGCGACGCGCCATGTCGTGCTTGCGGGCGGCGTCCGGAACGCTCAAATCAGCGGCGTCCGCCTCCGGAGAATTCTGATCATGTCCGCCGATCCCGTCGTCATCGTCTCGTTCGCCCGCACGCCGATGGGCGGCTTCCAGGGCGCGCTCACCGGCGTGAAGGCCACTGAACTGGGCTCGGCCGCCGTGCGCGCGGCCGTCGAGCGGGCAGGGGTCGATCCGGCGAAGATCGAGCAGATCATCATGGGCTGCGTGCTGCCGGCGGGCCTCGGCCAGGCGCCCGCCAGACAGGCCGGTCTGGGCGCGGGCCTGTCGCTCGGCGTCGAGGCGACCACGGTCAACAAGATGTGCGGCAGCGGCATGCAGGCGGCCATCATGGCCCACGACGCCCTCGCGGCCGGCTCGGTCGATCTGATCGTCGCCGGCGGCATGGAGAGCATGACCGGCGCGCCCTACCTGATGACCAAGCACCGCGGCGGCGCCCGCATCGGCCACGATGTGATCAGCGACAGCATGTATCTGGACGGCCTCGAGGACGCCTACGAGCCCGGTCGGCTGATGGGATCGTTCGCCGAGGACAGCGCCCGGACCTACCAGTTCACCCGCCAGGACCAGGACGACTACGCCATCGAAAGCCTGAACCGCGCCCGCACGGCCATCGAAAGCGGGGCTTTCGCCGCCGAGATCACGCCGGTGACGGTCAAGACCCGCAAGGGCGAGGAGACGGTCAGCCAGGACGAGCAGCCGCTGAAGGCCGACCCGTCGAAGATCCCCGGCCTCAAGCCCGCGTTCGCCAAGGACGGCACCATCACCGCCGCCAACGCCAGCTCGATCAGCGACGGCGCCGCCGCCCTGGTGATGACCCGCGAGAGCGTGGCGAAGGCGCTCGGCCTGCCGATCGTCGCCCGTGTCGTGGCCCACGCGGCCCACGCCCACGAGCCGGGCCTGTTCACCACCGCGCCGGTGCCGGCGATGCAGAAGGCGCTGAAGAAGGCGGGCTGGACGGCCGAGGACGTCGATCTCTGGGAGGTCAACGAGGCCTTCGCTGTCGTCGCCATGATCGCCCAGCGGGAACTCGGCATCGACCGGGCGAAGCTGAACGTCAACGGCGGCGCGACCGCGCTCGGCCACCCGATCGGCGCCTCGGGCGCGCGCATCCTGACCACCCTGCTGTCGGCGCTCAAGGCGCGCGGCGGCAAGCGCGGCATGGCCAGCCTGTGCATCGGCGGCGGCGAAGCCACGGCCATGGCTGTCGAGCTGGTCTGAGCGTTCCCTGAGCGGAGGTCCGACATGACGAACATTACCGACAACGCCGCCGCCGGCCGGTTCGAGCTGATCGAGCAGGGGCAGACGGCCTATGCCGACTACCGCATGACGCCGGACCGGATGATCATCGACTATGTGTTTTCGCCGACCGCCCTGCGCGGCGCGGGGACGGCCGGTCGCCTGATGCAGGGGGTCGTGAGCGCGGCCCGGGCGCGATCGGTGAAGATTACCCCCCTTTGCGGTTATGCGGCCGCCTGGCTGAAAAGGCATCCTGAGGCGTCCGATCTGGTAGCCTGACGCGAAACCTCGTCCTAAGCTGCCATCGGGAGGCGGGTCTGGGGGCCGTCGGGGATGACCCGGCGCCATGATCGCGCGAGGTGCGTTGAAGCGGGGCGCTTGTTCACCGGCGCCCCGGGAAATCTGGGGAAACTCTTGTGAACAGGAAAAATGACATGCTGAAATCGCTCGCCACGGTCAGCGCCCTGGCGCTCGCCTTGTCGGTTCCCGGCGCCGCGTTTGCCCAGAATGGTCTCCTGAGCGACTGGGCGCCGTCGGACATGAAGGCGGCCCTGACCGCCGCCGGAGCCACGGTCACCAAGGAAGGCGCGCTCGACAGCGGCGCGCCCTATATCGGCGCCTCCACGGCCGGCGGCATGAAATTCGTCGTCTACGGCACGGTCTGCAAGGGCACGCCGAAGCGCTGCAACGGCGCCAACCTGTCGGCCAGCTTCACGCTGGGCTCCGACGCGGAAGTCGACACCCGCGAGAAGGAGATCGACCGGTCGGCGGTCGGCGTGCGCAACGCGGGCGACAATTCGCTGGAAGTGTCGCGTTACATCATCTTCGACAACGGCATCACCCGCGCCAACCTGGCGACGAACATCGAGGTGTTCATCGAGGTCGCGGAAGACATCTGGAACGGCGGCGGCAAGTAGTCGCTCCACCTCGACAGAACGATCAGGCCGCGGGGGCGACTCCGCGGCCTTTTCATTGCTAACCTCCCGGCCGGGATCGAGCGGGAGAAGACGATGACAGCCAGCGGCTCCAACAGCGTCGATCGCGACCTCCGCCGCCGGGCCGAGGCAGTCATCCCCGGCGGCATGTACGGCCACCAGTCTGTGGGGCTGCTGCCCGACGACTATCCGCAGTTCTTCCGCAGCGGCGACGGCGCCCACATCACCGACGCCGACGGCAAGCGCTACCTCGACCTGATGTGCGCCTACGGGCCCAACCTGTTCGGCTACGCCAACCCGGGTATCGACGCCGCCTATGTGCGCCAGCTGGGGCAGGGCGACGCCCTGACCGGCCCCACCGGCCTGATGGTCGAGCTGGCCGAGGCCTTCGTCGGCATGGTGACCCACGCCGACTGGGCGATGTTCTGCAAGAACGGCACGGACGCCACGACCATGGCGATGATGACCGCCCGCCAGCACACCGGCCGCAAGACCCTGGTGCTGGCCCGCGGCGCCTATCACGGGGCCGCGCCCTGGTGCACGCCCAGGCCCGCCGGCACGACTGCCGAGGACAAGGCCAACCAGATATTCTGCGCCTACAACGACATCGCCAGCCTCGAGGCCGCCGTGGCCAAGGCCGGCGACGATCTGGCGGCCATCTTCGCGGCGCCCTTCCGTCATGACGCCTTCATCGACCAGGCCGCGCCGGACCTGGCCTACGCCCGGCGCGCCCGTGAACTGGCCGACCAGGCCGGCGCGCTGCTGATCGTCGACGACGTGCGCGCCGGCCTGCGGATCGCCCGCGACTGCAGCTGGTCGGCGATCGGCGTCCAGCCGGACCTGTCGACCTGGGGCAAGTGCATCGCCAACGGCCACCCGATCTCGGCCCTGCTCGGCAACGACAAGGCCCGCAAGGCCGCCGCCTCGATCTATGTCACCGGCTCCTTCTGGTACGCGGGCGCGGCCATGGCGGCGGGTCTGGAGACCCTGCGGCTGGTGCGCGAGACCGACTATCTGGAGCGGATTACGGCGCTGGGCGAAACCCTGCGCGCGGGCCTCGCCGAACGCGCCGCCGCCGCCGGCTTCGGCTTCCGCCAGACCGGGCCCGGCGTTATGCCGCTGTTCCTGTTCGACGACGACCCGGACCTGCGCAAGGGCTTCTGCTGGTCCAGCGCCATGCTGGGCAAGGGCGTCTACGTCCACCCCTGGCACAATATGTTCCTCTGCGCGGCGATGACCGACGCCGATATCCAGTTCGCCCTCGACGCGGCCGAACAAGCGTTTCAAACTCTGAAAACGCAGGCGCACGACCTGCCGCCGGTGGAGAAGCTCGCCTTCCTCTCCGCGCGATAGAACATCACGGGAGAGACAGATGGCGTTCGCCGAGTACGCGGACCACGACGGCCTGGGTCTGGCCGCGCTGGTGAAGAAGGGCGAGGTCTCGCCGACCGAGCTGGTCGAGGCCGCCATCGAGCGCATCGAGCGGCACAACCCGACCCTCAACGCCGTCGTCCACAAGGCCTATGACGAGGCGCGCAAGGTCGCCGCCGGGCCGCTGCCCGAGGGGCCCTTCCAGGGCGTGCCGTTCCTGATCAAGGACCTCGGCGCCAAGGTCACCGGCTGGCCGCGCAGCTCGGGCTCGATGTACGCCCAGGTCGCCGCCGACGACGACGACAGCGAACTGGTCCGGCGCTATCGCAACAGCGGTGTTGTCCTGCTGGGCAAGACCAACACCCCGGAGTTCGGCATCCCGGGCGTCACCCAGTCCGAGCGGCTGGGCCCCTGCGGCAATCCCTGGAACCCCGAGCACATCAGCGGCGGCTCGTCCGGCGGCGCGGCCAGCGCTACGGCCTCGGGCATGGTCCCGCTGGCCCACGCCAGCGACGGTCTGGGCTCCATCCGCATCCCGGCGGCCAACTGTGGCCTTGTCGGCATGAAGATCACACGCGACCGCACGCCCATCTGTGAAGTCACCGACGGCGCGATCGGCTTCTCGGTCCACCATGTGGTCAGCCGCACGGTGCGCGACAGCGCCGCCATGCTCGACGCCACCGACGGCCCGCAGGCCGGCGACCCCTTCACCCATCCGAAGAAGGAGCGGCCCTTCCTCGAGGAAGTCAGTCGCAGCCCGGGCAAGCTGAAGATCGCCTGGAGCAACGAGACCCCCAGCGGCCGGCCGATGGGCGACGAGATGATCGCCGCGACCCAGAAGACCGTCGAGACGCTCAAGCACCTCGGCCACGAGGTGGTCGAAATGGGCCTCGGCATCGACTACCGGCTGCTCTACCGCGCCCAGGGTCTGGTCTCGGCCTCCAACTTCGCCGCCTCGATCCAGCGCTGGGTCGAGCTGCTCGGCCGCGAGCCGGAGCCGGGCGAACTGGGCCCGCTGGCCCAGCGCGGCTACGACGGCGGCCGCCGCGTCTCCGGCCAGCAGGCGCTGTGGGGCTGGCAGACCCTGCGGCTGATCAACATCCAGATCCTCGAACGCTTCCAGTCGTTCGATGTGTTCCTGACCCCCACCATGAGTCACCCGTCGCCGCGTATCGACTGGCTCGACCCGCTGACGGTGGATGTGAAGGAATTCGACAAGCGCCAGGCGGCCACTTACGGCACCACCCCGCCGTTCAACTTCACCGGCCAGCCCAGCCTGTCCCTGCCGCTCTGGCAGTCGGTCGACAACCTGCCGCTGGGTATGATGTTCACCGGCCGCTTCGGCGACGAGGCGACGCTCTACCGCCTCGCCGGCCAGCTGGAGAAGGAAATCCCCTGGATCGGCCGCAAGCCGCCGGTGTGGGGTTAGCCGGGGACATGTACCGCCAGGTACGTGTCCCCTAATCGAGCCATTGCTGAATCTGGATTGGGGGACACGTACCTGCGGTACATGTCCCCGAGGAGCCCCCCATGAAAGCCGCCGTCTACTACGAGAACGGATCCCCCGACGTCCTGAAGTACGAGGACGTGCCTGACCCCGTCTGCCATCCGAAGGGCGTCATCATCCGCGTCCTCGCGGTCTCCATCGAGGGCGGCGATACGCTGAACCGCTGGCGCGGGCCGCTGGCCACCCGGCCGCACATCGTCGGCTACCAGGCCGCCGGCGAGATCGTCGAGGTCGGCTCGGAGGTCACCCACCTGAAGGTCGGCCAGAAGGTCGCCACCTGCGACGGCTTCGGCAGCCACGCCGAGCTGCGGCCCGTGCCGGCCCGCAACTGCTGGCCGATCCCCGACAGCCTCGATCCGCGCCACGCCGCCGTCATCCCGGTGGCCTTCGGCACGGCCCACGACTGCCTGTTCGAGTTCGGCCGCCTCAAGGCTGGCGAGACCGTGCTGGTCCAGGCCGGCGCCTCGGGCGTGGGCCTGGCCGCCATCCAGCTGGCCAAGCGGGCCGGCGCCCGGGTGCTGGCCACCGCGTCCAGCGATGCGCGGCTGGAGAAGCTCAAGGCCTACGGCCTCGACCACGGCATCAACTACACGAAGGATTCCGTGCCCGAGGCGGTGATGAAGATCACCGACAAGAAGGGCGTGAACCTCGTCGTCGACAGCGTCGGCGGTCCGACGCTTCAGGGCTCGATCCTGTCGCTGGGCTATCGCGGCCGGGTCTCGATGGTCGGCCAGGCCGGGCGCGAGCCGATGGTCGTCGACGTCGGCAGCCTGATGGGCGGCAACCGCTCCCTCAGCGGCGTCTTCCTCGGCGCCGAGATCATGACCGACCGCGCCCACGACATGATCCAGGGCCTGATCGAGGACGCGGCGAAGGGCGACATCAAGGTCGTCATCGACCGCGAGTTCCCGCTGTCGGAAGCGGCAGCGGCGCACGCCTACATCGAGAGCCGGCAGGCGGT
>CAZISF010000095.1:0-2414 GCA_964541915.1 uncultured Caulobacter sp. | reverse complement strand
CCCCATATCCCCGATATGACCCCTCTCTCCGTACTCGACCTTGCCCCCGTCGTTCAGGGCTCCACCGTGCAGCAGGCGCTGCACAACAGCCGCGACCTGGCGCAGCACGCCGAGCGCTGGGGCTACAACCGGTTCTGGCTGGCCGAGCACCACAACATGCGCGGCATCGCCAGCGCGGCGACCAGCGTGCTGATCGGCCATGTGGCCGAGGGCACCTCGACGATCCGCGTCGGGTCGGGCGGGATCATGTTGCCCAACCATGCGCCGCTGCAGATCGCCGAGCAGTTCGGGACGCTCGCGGCGCTGTACGGCCCGCGCATCGATCTCGGCCTCGGCCGCGCCCCGGGCACCGACCAGCTGACCGCCCGCGCCCTGCGCCGGACCATGGTCGGAGACGTCGATCGCTTCCCCGCCGATGTGATCGAGCTGATGCGCTACTTCCAGCCGGCCCAGCCTGGCCAGGCCGTGGTCGCCACGCCGGGCGAGGGGCTCGACGTGCCCGTCTGGATCCTCGGCTCCAGCCAGTTTGGCGCCCATCTGGCCGCCGCGCTCGGCCTGCCCTACGCCTTCGCCAGCCACTTCGCGCCGCAGGAGATGGAGGCCGCCGTGGCCGCCTACCGCGCCCGGTTCGAGCCCTCGGCCCAGCTCGACAAGCCTTATGTCATGCTGGCGCTGAACGTCTTCGCCGCTGACACCGACGAAGAGGCCAGGCTGCTGTTCACCTCGTTGCAGCAGGCCTTCGTCAACCTCGCCACCGGCATGCCCGGCCGCCTGCCGCCGCCGTTGGAGGGCTATGAGGCCCGGCTTCCCGCTGACGCCAAGGCGCGGCTCGCGTCAGCCCTGCGCTGTTCGGTGGTCGGCTCGCGCGAGACCGTGCGCAACGGCCTGGCCGAGTTCATCGCCCGAACCGGCGCCGACGAGCTGATCATCACCGGCCAGATTCACGACCACGCCGCCCGCCTGCGCAGTTTCGAAATCACGGCGGAAGCGAACCGCGAGTTGGCGGACGCCGCCTAGCTCCTCCCCATCGGGGGAGGTGGCCCGAAGGGCCGGAGGGGGTCACCCGAGATCCGAGCAGACCCCCTCAGTCGGCTTCGCCGACAGCTCCCCCAAAGGGGGGAGCATCTTGTCTGGCGAACCATCCTGCCTTAGACGCCCCGTCCATGGCTCTCGCCCGCACCATCGCCGCGCAGCAACAACGTCGGACTCTTCCGGCGGCCGTTGCGCGTGCGGTGAGGTGATCGAGGCCCGATCCATCTTCCACCCCATCGAACAGACCCCGCCGGCGACCCCGGCGGGTTTGTCGTTCCGGGGCGCCGGCTTCATTGACAGGAGCCTTCCATGACCACCCCCTTCACCACTGACGCCGAGATCATCGCCATCGGCGAGGGCGTTGTCGCCCACACCCTGCCCAAGCCGGCCTGGACCCATGCGGCGCATTTCGCGGCCGCCGTCTGGTTGATCGCCGGCCAGTCGGCGCTCGATCCTGAGCGCGACATGCCGGGTCTGATCCGCGCCTACAACACCGCGACCGGCGTGCCCAACACCGACTCCGAGGGCTATCACGAGACCATCACCCTGGCCTCGCTGCGGGCGACGGGGGCGTTTCTGGCGAGCCTGCCCGAGGGGACGCCGTTGTTCGCCGCCTGCAACCGGCTGATGGCGACCGACCTCGGCAAGCGGGACTGGCTGCTGGCCTTCTGGACTCACGAGCGGCTGTTCTCGCCCGAGGCGCGGCGGACGTGGGTCGAGCCGGATGTGACGGCGCTGCCGTTCTAGCCCCAAATTCCGTCATCCTCGGGCTTGTCCCGAGGACCCATGCACACCGTCCGAAGATCGTGTTCATGGGTGGTCGGGACAGGCCCGACCATGACGGTGCTGGATTACCCCGCCCGCGTGATCCGCGCGAACCGTGCGACCATCAGCACGGCCGCCACGGCCAGGCCCACGGCCAGGCCGATCCAGATGCCCAGGCCCTGCATCTTCAGCACCACGCCGAGCAGGATGCAGACCGGGGCCCCGACCAGCCAGTAACTGACGCCGGCGAGGATCATCGGCATGCGGGCGTCCTTCAGGCCCCGCAGCGCCTGGGCGCCGACCACCTGCAGGGCGTCGAACACCTGGAACGCCGCGGCGATCATCAGGAACTGGGTGGCGAAGATCACCACCTGGTCGTCGCCCGCCCGGCCGTGGCCCAGGTAGAGGGCCGCGATCTGAGGGCCGAACAGCACCATGGCGACCGCCACCACGCTGATGAAGCCGACCGCCAGAACCATGGCGGTGATCCCGGCCCGGCGCGCGGCGGGCATGTCGTCCCGGCCGGCGGCCAGACCCACGCGCACGGTCGAGGCCATGCCGATGCCCAGCGGCACCATGAAGGTGATCGAGGCGAAGTTCAGCGCGATCTGGTGCGC
>CAZISF010000094.1:0-12908 GCA_964541915.1 uncultured Caulobacter sp. | reverse complement strand
ACATTGTGGTCGGTGATCAGGATGCCGATGCCGCGGCCCTTCAGGTAGCCGATCACATCCCGGATGTCGGCGATGGCCAGGGGGTCGATGCCGGCGAACGGCTCGTCGAGCAGCATGAAGCTGGGCTCGCTGGCCAGGGCCCGGGCAATTTCCACGCGACGGCGCTCGCCACCCGAAAGGGAAACGGCGGGGGCCGATTTCAGATGGCTGATGCGCAACTCGTCGAGCAGGGCGGCGGTCGCGTCGCGGGCCCGGCCGGTTTCCTTCTCACGCATCTCGACGACGGACAGGACGTTTTCCTCGACCGTCATGCCGCGAAAGATCGAGGCTTCCTGCGGCAGATAGCCGAGGCCCATCCGCGCGCGCTGGTACATCGGCAGGGCGGTGATGTCGCGGCCGTCGAGCAGGATGGTCCCCTGGTCGACCGGGATCAGGCCGGTAATCATGTAGAAGCAGGTCGTCTTGCCGGCGCCGTTGGGGCCCAGCAGGCCGACAACCTCGCCCCGCTTGAGGCGCAGGCTCACGCCATGCACGACCTGTCGCTCGCCGAACGACTTGAACAGCCGGTCGACGACGAGACCTTCTCCGCTCTGGTCGAGGTCGGCCGCCACCTAGTTGGTGGTTCCCTGGTTGGGATAGAAGACGCCCCGAACACGCCCGGCCTTGCCCCGGCCGGTGGCGCTCGATGACATCTGCGCCTGACCGGTGCGGGTATTGATGACCAGCCGATCACCGCGCACGACGCTCTTGCCCTGCACCACGATGACATTGCCGGACAGGGTGATCGTTTCGCCGGTGAAAGTGTAGACGGCATTGTCGGCCCGCACGGTGCGTTCCGGGGTCACGAAATAGACCTGACCGTCCGCTTCCATCCGTTCGCTGGCGCCGCAGCCATCGCCCTTCTTCTGGCTGTACATGCGCACGCTGTTCGCGCGCAGCCGCGTGCGGGCCTGAAGCGCCTCCACCGAGCCGCTCCAGGTCGACTGGCACTGACTCTGAACGACTTCAGACGAGTCCGCCGTGATGTCGATGGGCGCGCGCGGATCGAGCTGCGCCAGGGCGCCGCCCGCTCCGAACAGCACGCTGGCGGCGGCGATCGCCGCCCACTGAAATTTTGCAACCGCGCTCTGCATGCGCGCTCCCGACCTGTTCATGACCCGTCTTATTCCGGATTGACCCGCGTGCGAACCCTGCCTCGGAACTCGATGCGGTCGCCCTTGTCCTTGACGCTGTAGGAATCGGCCGAAACCTGGCCGACTGGACCATCGCCCTCGATCCCCCGCTGGCCTACAGCGGCACCCGTGCGTGTGTCGATGGTGATGTCGTTGGAAGCAATCTTGTTGCCCAGGCCGTCGTCAATGCGCACCTCGCCGGTCAGGCGTAGCAGGCGGGTCTGCTCATCGTATACGCCCATCCGCGCCATCAGACGACGCGGCGTGGCAGTTTCGGCGCCGACGACCATGATCGGCTCGATCAGGCTGACCCGGTTCGGCTGACGCTCGTCGCGGGCCGCCTGCTGGGCGCCGATCAGGAAACTCCGGCCGTCCTCGACCCGCCCCTGGAAGCGCGCGCCGACCATCCGGATGATCGGGTCGTCATTCTTCACAGGATGCGGGGCCTTGACGGCGCTGATGGTGACCATGACCGCGAGGCAAAGGGCGATCACCGCCATCAGGGCCGGCAGGGCGCGGCGCAGCACGGTGATCAGCGACAGGCGACGCTCCCACCGCGAGAAGGCGGCGTCGCGGTCGACCGGCGGTGTCACAAAATCTGCCGTTCCGCTCATGACCTGCTCAGCTGTGGGCGAAGATGTCGACGTCTTCCCAGCCGGCGAGGTCGAGCCGCGCGCGCTGGGGAAGAAAGTCGAAACAGGCCTGGGCCAGCCCGGCGCGGCCTTCGCGGTCGAGCATCGCCTGCAGCCGGTTCATCACGCCGTGGAGATGCAGGACGTCGGACGCGGCGTAGGCCAGCTGTTCGGGCGAAAGCACCGCCGCGCCCCAGTCGGAGCTCTGCTGCGCCTTGCTCAGGTCGACGCCCATCAGTTCCTTGACCACGTCCTTGAGGCCGTGGCGATCGGTGTAGGTCCGGGCGAGCTTGGAGGCGATCTTGGTGCACCAGACGGGGTTGGTGGTGACCTTCAGATAGTGCTCGAACATGGCGATATCAAAGCGGCCGAAGTGGAAGATCTTCAGCACCGAGGGATCGGTCAGCAGGGCCTTCAGGTTCGGACAATCGTAGGTCGGCCGGTCCAGCCGCACGATATGGGCATGTCCGTCGCCGGCCGAGATCTGCACGACGCACAACGGGTCGCGCTGCAGGCTCAGCCCCATGGTTTCAGAGTCGATGGCGACCGAGGTCACGCCCGCGAACAGGCCTGCCGGAATGTCACCTTCATGGAGATGGTTGGCCAAGGTCTGACCGCTCCTCAAGTTTCGCGTCTGTCACCGGACAGGGGGCTGTTCTGGTCGCCGGAGACAGGCCGCCCGCGCCGATGCGGTGCGCGCGCCGTCGCCGCGCCTCTTCATAGCGACAAATACGCAAGCGGGTCGCCAAATCCAGCGTCGCCGCGTGTTTTTGTCGGGAAAGTTCCTGCTGGGACAGGAATCAATGGTCACCTCGACTGACCGTGAACGAAGTTTAATTCAGATGACCGAAGTTTAACGCCGTTCGACCCGAAGACCCGGCTAGCCATTGTCTGAAGTGGCGGGTGGGCGATGCGTATCAGCGAGACGTCATCTGGAGCCGGGTTTTTGCGGGCTGACGGTGCCGGGCGTCGAAGCGCATCGGCGCTCGCGGAGATCCTGCGTGATCCCGCCTACTTCCCGGATCGCATCGACCCCGCTTCGGGCCTCATGCGCTTTGTCGCGACGAGCCGGGGCGTCCTGAATCACAGCAGTTTTCTTGACGGCCGCACCGCGCTCGGAACAAGCGCCTTCGTCGCCGACATCGAGGAGGTCGTGGCGCTGACCCCTGCGGCGGCGGATCCGGTGCGCTGGATCTTTCACACCGCATTCTGCGGCTCGACCCTGCTGGCCCGGATGTGCGACGTCCCTGGCAAGGTCCTGTGTCTGCGCGAACCGCAGGTGCTGGTCGACCTCGACTCCTGGCGGTCCCGGATCGGGGACGGCGAGTCGGCGCTGTTTTCCACCGCTACAGCCGTGGTCATCGGCCATCTGGCCAAACTGCGTCTGGCCGATGAGACGCTGCTGATCAAGCCGTCGAACTGGATCAACGGCGCGCTGGACGACTTCCTTCAGCCTGCCCGGGGGGACCGGGCGATGGTGATCACCAGCGACCCGGCGGCTTTCCTTGTGGCGGTGCTTCGCGGGGGGCGACCAAGGATCGAGTACACGCTGCGTCTGGCCGACCATGTTCTGCAGTCCAGACCGGCCCTACGGGAGGCCGCTTTGCGCTACTTGCCGACCAGCGGCGAGCCGATGGTGCGGGCCCTGCGATTGGCGCTGCTGGTCCACTGGGCGCAGCTCTGCCTGTTCGCGGCGCGGTTTCGGGCGCCGGGAGAGACCCTGTACGCCGCCCGCCTCGACTATGATCGGCTGGTCGAGGACGGAAACGGCGCCCTGGCCTACGTCAGCGACCGCCTGTCGCTGGACCTGAGCGCTGCGGAAGTCACGGCGAGCGTGGCTCACAATCGTGGACGACACGCCAAGAACGCTGACGGCGAAATGGAATGGCGCGGCAATGTGGAGGCTGACCGGGCGGTGATCGGTCTCTACGGCCAGGCCCTCAAGGAGGCTCTGACCATCGTTCCTGTGCTGCGGGCGGCGAACCTGGAGATGGTCTCGTCACTGGCGGCGCCCCCTGGGGGGACGCAACGCGGGAGGTAAATCCGCGGTCCAGCCATCATCAATTCGGGATGAGTGGTGCCCAGGAGAGGACTCGAACCTCCACGGCCGTTAAGCCACTGGCACCTGAAGCCAGCGCGTCTACCAATTCCGCCACCTGGGCTCGCATACCTTTCCGGAACCCCGGATCAGCGCGAAGGCGAGCCTCATAGGGCGCCGCCCTCATGCGGTCAATGGTGCGTTGCGCATGAACCCCGGCTCGTCTATCCGGGCGCTATCGTACAAGGGAAAAGGCGTCGTCATGCGTGGGCTCGTCACCGTTTTCGGGGGAACCGGCTTTGTCGGCCGGCAGGTCGTGCGGTCGTTGGCCAGGGACGGCTGGCGGGTGCGCGTCGCCGCGCGCAACGTCGGACGCGGCTACCGGCTGCGCATGCTGGGCGACGTCGGCCAGATCGAGGTCGTTCAGGCCAACGTCCGCGACGCCGCGTCGGTCGCCCGCGCGCTGGATGGCGCGGAAGCCTGCGTGAACCTCGTCGGTGTGCTCTATGAGAGCGGTCGCCAGGGCTTCGAGACCCTCCATACCGCCGGCGCCAAGGCCATCGCCGAGGCCGCCGCCGCACGAGGCGTCGCCCGGTTCGTCCAGATCTCCGCCATCGGTGCGGATGCCGCCTCGCCGGCGAAATACGCGCGCTCGAAGGCTGAAGGCGAGGCCGCCGTGCGCGCCGCCATTCCCTCGGCCGTGATCCTGCGTCCGTCGGTGGTGTTCGGACCGGAAGACGATTTCTTCAATCGCTTCGCCGCCATGGCCAACATCAGCCCGGCCCTGCCGCTGCCGGGCGGCGGCGCGACCCGCTTCCAGCCGGTCTACGTCGGCGATGTCGCCGCCGCGGTGGCGAAGGTGATCAGCGATCCCGCCTGCGCCGGAAAGACCTATGAACTGGGCGGCCCCGGCGTGTTCACGTTCCGCGAGTTGATGGCGTTCGTGCTGCGCGAGACCGGCAAGGCCCGGGTCCTGGCGCCGTTGCCCTGGCCGATCGCCGGCCTGGTCGGCAAGGTCGCGGCCCTGACGGCCATCGTCGGGATTCCGCCGGTGTTGACCGACGATCAGGTCGAGATGCTGCGCAGCGACAACGTCGTCGCCGACGGCGCCGAGGGCCTCGAGACGCTCGGGATCACGCCGCGCAGTGTCGAGGCGATCGCCCCGACCTATCTCTATCGCTTCCGCAAGGGCGGTCAGTACGCGGCCGCCCCCGAAGGGGCGTTCTGAACTAGGTCAGGTAGATCCAGGCCAGGCCCGCGCCGCCGACCAGGATCCGCCACCAGCCGAACGGCGCGAGGCCGCGTTTGCTCACGAAATCGAGCAGCACCTTCACGACCACGAGGCCTGAGAGGAACGAGACGACAAAGCCGACGGCCAGAAGGCCGAGGTTGTCGCCCTGCATCAGGCTCTCGCGGCTTTCCCAGAAGTCTTTCGCAAACGCGCCGACCATGGTCGGGATGGCGAGGAAGAAGCTGAACTCGGCCGCCGCACGCTTGTCGACGCCCAGCAGAACGCCGCCGACGATGGTCGCGCCGGACCGCGACACGCCCGGGATCATCGCCAGACACTGGACAAGGCCGATGCCGAGCGAGGTCAGCAAGGGCAGCGTCATCGCATCGTGCTGCTTCGGCGCGGGGCTCCAGCGGTCGATGGCCAGCAGGACGACGCCGCCGATGATCAGCGACCAGCAGATCAGCTGCGGGCTGTCGAACAGCACCTGCTTGATGAAGTCATAGAGCAGGAAGCCGAACACCACGGCAGGCAGGAAGGCGACCAGCACCGACAGGGTGAAGCGTCGCGCCTCCGGTTTCGTCGGCAGGCCGATCAGCACCTTCCACAGGCGGCCGAAATACAGGGTGACTACCGCCAGGATCGCGCCGAGCTGGATCAGGACGATGAAGTCGTTCCACGCCTGGCCCTGAAGCCCGAGCGCCAGCTTGGCGAGCAGAAGATGTCCCGTCGACGAGACGGGGATGAACTCGGTGAGCCCTTCGACAATCCCGAGAATGACGGCGGCCAGGAGATCGCTCATGAGAGCCCTTTTTGGATATTGTCTACAAACGAGACTAAAGTTGCGGCGGCGGAGGCAGTTTGACGCTCGGGCAGTCCGGATTCATCCCAAAACCGGTCCTAAAAGTAGACGACCGCATTTTCATGCGCTTTCCAACCCGTAGAACCCGACTGGAACATTGTTTTTCTTCATGAAGGCTGGAGCACGGCATGGCCGAGCGGATGCTGAAATTCACGACCATCGACCGCCGCACTCCGGAAAAGCGGGAGGCGCGGACGCGCGACCGCGACTTCCATGAAATCTATGCCGACTTTATCGACGCGAAGGCCGCAGAACAGGCCTCCCGCTGTTCACAGTGCGGCGTCCCCTTCTGCCAGACCCACTGCCCGCTGCACAACAACATCCCCGACTGGCTGCGGATGACCGCGGCCGGCCGGCTGGAAGAGGCCTATCAACTCTCTCAGGCGACCAATTCCATGCCCGAGATCTGCGGTCGCATCTGCCCGCAGGACCGCCTGTGCGAAGGCAACTGCGTCATCGAACAGTCGGGTCACGGCACGGTCACGATCGGCGCGGTGGAGCGATACCTCAGCGACAAGGCCTGGGAGGAGGGCTGGGTGAAGCCGCTCGTTTCCCGGGCCACGCTGGGGCAGTCGGTCGGCATTGTCGGCGCCGGCCCCGCCGGCCTCGCCGCCGCCGAGATGCTGCGCGAGCTGGGCTACGCCGTCACCGTCTATGACCGCCACGACCGCGCCGGCGGCCTGCTGATCTACGGCATCCCCGGCTTCAAGCTGGAGAAGGACGTCGTCGAGCGTCGCACGCGGCGACTGGCCGAGGGCGGCATCGTGTTCAGGCTGAACTTCGAGGTCGGCCGCGACGCAACCCTCCCCCAACTGCGTGAGCGCCATGACGCGGTGCTGCTGGCGACCGGCGTCTATGCCGCGCGTGAGCTGGAAATGCCGGGAACCGGATCCCGCGGCGTGGTCCCCGCGCTCGACTACCTGATCGCATCGAACCGCAACGGTATGGGCGACGTGGTCGCTGACTTCGAATCCGGCGCGCTCGACGCCAATGGCAAGGACGTCGTCGTCATCGGCGGCGGCGACACGGCCATGGACTGTGTCCGCACCGCGATCCGTCAGGGCGCGAAGTCGGTCACCTGCCTCTATCGCCGTGACAAGGAGAACATGCCGGGCTCCCTGCGCGAGGTCGCCAACGCCGAGGAAGAGGGTGTTGTCTTCGAATGGCTGGCCGCCCCGCGCGGCCTGCTGGGCGGCGCCGAGGGCGTCACCGGCGTACGCGCCGTCCGCATGCGGCTGGGCCCGCCGGACAGCTCGGGTCGTCGCGCGCCGGAAGCCGTCGACGGCTCGGACTTCGACCTGCCGGCGCAACTGGTGATCAAGGCGCTCGGCTTTGACCCCGAAGACCTGCCCACGACCCTCTCGGCGCCGGACCTTTCAGTCAGCCGCTGGGGCACGGTGAAGATCGACCGCAGGACCCAGGCCGCCAGTCTCGACGGCGTGTTCGCCGCCGGCGACATCGCCCGGGGCGCCTCGCTGGTGGTCTGGGCCATCCGCGACGGCCGCGACGCCGCCGACTCCATCCACAGCTACCTGCGCGCGAAGGCGGACTCTCCCGCCCTCGTCGCGGCCGAGTGACCGACATGAGCGCCGAACTCACCCGCTACCTCGCCAACCGTCAGCTGCTGATCGACGGTCACGCCTATGATCCAACGTCGGAGCGCGACAACTGCGGCGTCGGCCTGGTCTGCGCGATCGACGGCAAACCGCGCCGCGAGGTGGTCGAGCTGGCCATCAAGGCGCTGAAGGCCGTCTGGCATCGGGGCGCGGTCGACGCCGACGGCAAGACCGGCGACGGCGCCGGCATCCTGCTGTCGGTGCCGCAGGACTTCTTCATCGACCAGGTGCGCAACACCGGCCACAAGCTGCGTCCGGGCGCGATCGCCGTGGGCCAGATCTTCCTGCCGCGCACAGACCTCGGCGCCCAGGAGGCCGCGCGGACGATCGTCGAAAGCGAGGCCCTGCGCTTCGGCTTCTACATCTACGGCTGGCGCCAGGTGCCGGTCGACACCTCGGTGATCGGCGAAAAGGCCAACGCCACCCGGCCCGAGATCGAGCAGATCATGCTCTCGCCGCCGGCGGCCCTCGAAGGCGAGGCGCTCGAGCGCGCCCTGTTCCTCTGCCGCAAGCGCATCGAAAAGAAGGTCGCCGCCTCGGCGATCAACGACTTCTACATCTGCTCGCTGTCGGCCCGGTCGCTGATCTACAAGGGCATGTTCCTCGCCCAGAACATCGACGACTTCTATCCGGACCTACGGGACGACCGGTTCGCCGCAGCCGTGGCCATCTTCCACCAGCGCTATTCGACCAACACCTTCCCCCAGTGGCGGCTGGCCCAGCCGTTCCGGATGCTGGCCCACAACGGCGAGATCAACACGCTGAAGGGCAACACCAACTGGATGAAGAGCCATGAGATCCGCATGGCCGCCCAGGCCTTCGGTGAATTCGGCGACGACATCAAACCGGTCATCCAGCCGAGCGGCTCGGACTCCGCAGCGCTGGACAACACCTTCGAGGTGCTGGTCCGCGCCGGCCGCGACGCACCGATGGCCAAGGCCCTGCTGATCCCCGAAGCCTGGGCCAGCAAGAACGACGAGCAGATGAAGCCCGAACACCGGGCGCTCTACTCCTACTGCAACGCCGTGATGGAGCCCTGGGATGGTCCGGCCGCCCTGTGCGCCACCGACGGCCGCTGGGTCGTGGCCGGCAAGGACCGCAATGGCCTGCGCCCCCTCCGCGTGGCCTACACCGACGACGGCCTGGTCATCATGGGCTCGGAAGCGGGCATGTGCGGCGTCGCCGAGGAGCGGATCGTTCGTAAGCTGAACATCTCGCCGGGGCGGATGATCGCCATCGATCTCGTGGAAGGCCGACTCTATGACGAGGAGGCGATCATTGACCGGCTGGCCGAGGCGCACCCCTACACCGACTGGCTCGGCAACATGGTCAATCTGGAGGAACGGATCGCGCCGGGACCCGAGCCGCGCCGCTGCCATGGCGAGGAACTGGCGCGCCGCCAGGCCGCCGCCGGGATGACGCTGGAAGACCTCGAGCTGGTGCTCGCGCCGATGGTCGAGGACGGCAAGGAGGCCGTCGGCTCGATGGGCGACGACACGCCGCTGGCCGTGCTGTCCGACAACTACCGGCCGCTGAGCCACTTCTTCCGCCAGAACTTCAGCCAGGTGACCAACCCGCCGATCGACCCGCTGCGCGAGACGGGGGTCATGAGCCTGAAGACCCGCTTCAAGAACCTCGGGAACATCCTCGTCGAGGATGAGGCCCAGACCGACGTCTATGTGCTGGAAAGCCCTGTCCTGACGACCGGCATGTACGAGCGGATCCTCGGCTACATCGGCGACAAGGCGCTGGCGGTCATCGACTGCACCATGCCGATCCCGGCCGACGAGGCGCGGCCCGGCGACGCCCTGCGGGCCAATCTCGACCGGGTTCGCGCCGAAGCCGAAGACGCCGCCCTGCGCGGCTGCGCCACCATCGTCCTGACCGACGAGCACAGCGGCCAGGGCCGGGTCGCCCTGCCGATGATCCTCGCGACCGGCGGCGTCCACGCCCACCTGGTGGAACGCGGACTGCGCTCCTACGTCTCGATCATCGTGCGCTCGGCCGAGTGCATGGACACCCACTATTTCGCCGTGCTGGTCGGCGTCGGGGCCACGGCGGTCAATGCCTGGCTGGCGCAGGAGAGTTTCCAGGACCGGCTCGACCGGGGCCTGCTCGGCGACATGACGCTCCGGCAGACCTGCCTGAACTTCAAAACGTCCATCGAGCAGGGCCTGCTGAAGATCATCTCCAAGATGGGCATCGCGGTGATCTCGTCCTACCGCGGGGGCTACAACTTCGAGGCCGTCGGCCTTTCGCGATCGCTGGTCGCAGAGTTCTTCCCCGGCATGCCGTCGCGCATCTCCGGCATCGGCTTCGCCGGTCTGGAAAAGCGGGCCGTCGAGCTGCACCAGCGCGCCTGGGACCCGGCCTTCGTCGCCCTGCCCGTCGGCGGCTTCTACAAGGCTCGCCGGTCGGGCGAAGCGCACGCCTTCGAGGCGCGCATGATCCATACGCTGCAACACGCCTGCGATACGGGGGACTATGAGTCCTACAAGCGCTTCTCGGACGGCATGCGGTCTCTGCCGCAGATCCAGCTGCGCGACCTGCTCGACTGGCGCAGCGACCGCAAGCCGCTGATCCCGGACGACGTCGAAAGCGTCAACGAGATCCGCAAGCGCTTCCTGACGCCGGGCATGAGCCTGGGCGCGCTCGGTCCCGAGGCGCACGGCGCGCTGAACATCGCCATGAACCGCATCGGCGCCAAGTCGGTCAGCGGCGAAGGCGGCGAGGATCGCGCCCGCTATCGCCCCCTGCCGAACGGCGACAATCCCAACAGCGCGGTCAAGCAGGTCGCCTCCGGCCGGTTCGGCGTTACCGCCGAATACCTGAACGAGTGCCGCGAAATCGAGATCAAGGTCGCCCAGGGCGCCAAGCCCGGCGAGGGCGGCCAGCTGCCCGGCTTCAAGGTCACCGAGATGATCGCGCGGCTGCGTCACGCCACGCCCGGCGTGATGCTGATCAGTCCCCCGCCGCACCACGACATCTACTCGATCGAGGATCTGGCCCAGCTCATCTACGACCTGAAGCAGATCAACCCCGACGCACGGGTGACGGTGAAGCTGGTGTCGATGACAGGCATCGGCGCCATCGCGGCCGGCGTCGCCAAGGCGAAGGCCGACGTGATCCTGATCTCCGGCAACGTCGGCGGCACAGGGGCCAGCCCGCAGACCTCGATCAAGTACGCCGGATCGCCCTGGGAGATGGGCCTCTCGGAAGCCAATCAGGTTCTGACCCTGAACAACCTGCGCCACTCCGTCCGTCTACGGACGGATGGCGGTATCCGCACCGGTCGCGACGTGGTCATCGCCGCCATGCTGGGCGCCGAGGAATTCGGGATCGGCACGGCCAGCCTGATCGCCATGGGCTGCATCATGGTGCGGCAGTGTCATTCGAACACCTGTCCGGTGGGCGTCTGCACCCAGGATGAGGCCCTGCGCGCGCGCTTCACCGGTACGCCGGACAAGGTCGTGAACCTGTTCACCTTCATCGCCGAAGAGGTGCGCGGCATCCTCGCCGACCTCGGCTTCCGCTCGATCCAGGAGATCGTCGGCCGCACCGATCTGCTGACCCAGGTCAGCCGCGGCGGCGAACACCTCGACGATCTCGATCTCAACCCGCTGCTGGTCCGCGCCGATCCGGGGAGCAACAAGCCCTACTGCACGGTCGAGGGTCGCAACGAGGTGCCGGATACCCTGGACGCCCAGATCGTGCGCGACGCGGCGCCCCTGCTCCAGCGCGGCGAGAAGATGCAGCTGACCTACACCGTGCGAAACACCGCCCGGGCCATCGGCGCGCGGATTTCCAGCCACATCACCCGCAAGTTCGGCATGAGCGCCCTGCCCTCGGGCCACCTGACCGTCGAACTGAAGGGGTCGGCCGGCCAGAGTCTCGGAGCCTTCGCGGTCCGTGGGCTGCGCATCGTCCTGACCGGCGAGTCCAACGACTATGTCGGCAAGGGCCTCTCCGGGGCGACCATCGTGGTGCGGCCCTCGCCCCACCTGGTCTCGCCGGAGTCCAACGTCATCATCGGCAACACCTGCCTCTATGGCGCGACGGCCGGAAAGCTGTTCGCGGCCGGGCAGGCCGGCGAGCGGTTCGCCGTGCGTAACTCGGGGGCCATTACCGTCGTCGAAGGCTGCGGCGCCAATGGCTGCGAATACATGACCGGCGGGGCGGCGGTGATCCTCGGCTCCACGGGCGGCAACTTCGGCGCGGGCATGACCGGGGGGATGGCCTATGTCCTCGACCTGGCGGGCCGGTTCGAGGGACGGGTCAACACCGACAGCGTCATCGTCCAGCGCCTCGCCTCGCCGCATTGGGAAGAACAGCTCCGCAAGCTGATCAGCGAGCATGCCCATGAGACAGGCTCCGCCTTCGCCAGAAGCATCCTGCGCGACTGGGACCGCATGCGCGGCCAGTTCTGGCAGGTCTGCCCGAAGGAGATGGTCGGACGCCTCGATCATCCGCTTCAGGCGGATGAAGCCGCGGTCGAACGGGCCTAGAGCGGCGGCGCCTCTCCGATGTAGCGGGCGCGGGGGCGGATCAGCGTGCCCGTCTGCACCTGCTCGACGGCATGGGCGAGCCAGCCGGCGGTCCGAGCTACGGCGAACAGGGCGAACGGCGCGTCTGACGGCAGACCGAACCGCGCGCAGAGGGCGGTGACCGCGAAATCGACGTTGGCCGCCTCGCCAGTCATGGTCTCCACAGCTGTCTGCAGCGCCGCGTACTCCGTCGGCGGATCGAAGGTTGCCAGGAGGGCGGCGGCGCGCGGATCGCCGTCCGGATAGAGCGGATGGCCAAATCCCGGTGTCGGTCCCGCGCGGGCGATGCGGCCGGCGACCGTCGCCTCGGCGCCGATGCGGCGAGACTCCTCCACGAGGTTGATCACCCGTCCGGCCATGCCGCCATGCAACGGTCCCGACAGGGCGCAGAGACCGGACAACGCCGATGCCGCCAGTGAAGCACCTGTGCTTGCCGTGACCCTTGAGGCGAAGGTTGAGGCGTTCAGCTCGTGGTCGGCCAGCAGCACCAGCTGCCTGCGGATGAAGTCGGCCGCGTCAGGCCGGCCCCAGGCCTCCGCGATGCGCCGGTGGATCGGCCCCTCGCCCGGCCCGCCCGCGGCGGCGTCCGCCACCAGATCCAGCAGCCCCACGGCCTCGACCGCCAGCGCCAGCGCCGCGCGGCCGCGAGACGGCGGATCCTGGCCGGCCCGGTTGGACAGGGCGTTGAACAGGCGCTCTCGCAGGGAAGCCCCGGCGGCGGCGGCGGGCGTCGGGGGGGGGGGGGGCGCCCCCCCCGGCCCCCCCCCCCCCCCCCCGGACCCCCCCCCCCCCCCCCCGGTTTTAGCCCCGAAC
>CAZISF010000093.1:10155-13204 GCA_964541915.1 uncultured Caulobacter sp. | reverse complement strand
CGCAGCTGGGAGACGGGGCAGGGCAACCTCGCCGCCACCCTGCTGCTGGTCACCGACCGTCCACCCGCCGAGGCGGCGCAGATCAGCTTCATCGCCGCTCTGGCTGTGGCCGATTTGGCCGACGCCTATGTACCGTCCTCGAAGGTCAGCCTGAAATGGCCCAACGACCCGATGATCGATGGCCGCAAGGCCAGCGGCATCCTCGTTGAATCCGGCCAGCATGCCTCTGGTGGCCTGTGGGTCGCGGTCGGCGTCGGCGTGAACCTCGCGACTCCGCCCGAGGCGCCCGAGCGCCCTGCGACGGCCTTCGCGGAACACATGACCGGTCCGCCGCCAAAGCCGCTGGAAGCGCTGACGGTCCTCGCCGAGGCGTTCGAACGCTGGCGGCGGGTCTGGCAAACGTCCGGCTTTCCGCTGATCGCCGAGGCCTGGACCCGCCGCGCCCATGGCCTGGGCGAGGTCTGCACCGCCCGGCTCGGCCACGAAACGGTCACCGGGACGGCTGAAGGGCTCGACCCGGACGGCGCGCTGCGGTTGCGCTTGCCAGACGGCATGCTGCGGCGCATCACGGCCGGCGACGTCTTCTTCGGAGCTTCCTGAATGCTTCTCGCCATCGAGCAGGGCAACACAAACACCCTGTTCGCCGTCCATGACGGCGAGACCTGGATCGCGCAGTGGCGCTCTGCGACCGAGAGCACCCGCACGGCCGATGAATACGCCGTCTGGCTGTCGCAGCTGTTCGAGATGAACGGACTGAGCATGAGGGGCCTGACCGGCTGTATCATCTCCAGCGTGGTGCCGCAGTCGATCTTCAACCTGCGCAACCTGTCACGGCGCTACCTGCAGGTCGAACCGCTGATCATCGGCGAGAACGCCGAACTGGGCGTCGAGGTGCGTATCGACAAACCGTCCGAAGCGGGGGCTGATCGTCTGGTCAACGCGATCGGCGCCCACATCGTCTATCCCGGTCCGCTCATCGTCATCGACAGCGGCACAGCCACCACGTTCGACATTGTCGCCGCCGACGGCGGTTTCGAGGGCGGCGTCATCGCGCCCGGGGTCAACCTCTCCATGCAGGCGCTGCACGAGGCAGCGGCCAAACTCCCGCGCATCGCCATCCAGCGGCCCGAGGGCAATCGCGTGGTCGGAACCGACACCGTCACCGCCATGCAGTCCGGCGTGTTCTGGGGCTACATCGGACTCATCGAGGGGCTGATCGCCCGTATCAAGGCGGAACGGGGTGGACACCTCACCGTTGTCGCTACCGGAGGCGTCGTCTCCCTGTTTGAAGGCGCTACCGACATGATCGACCACTTCGACCCGGATCTGACGATCCGGGGTCTGCTTGAAATCCACCGCCGCAACGTCGCCAAGCCCGCCTGATGCCCGCCTCGAAGAGTGATGAGCTCGTCTTCCTGCCGCTCGGCGGGTCGAACGAGATCGGCATGAATTTCAACCTCTACGGCTTCGGTCCTCCGAATGCCCGCAAGTGGATCGTCGTCGACCTGGGGATCACCTTCGGCGACCAGACGACCCCGGGCGTCGAGGTCATTTTGCCGGATCCCGAATTCGCCGAGAGCATCGCCAAGGACATCCTGGGCATCGTGCTGACCCATGCCCATGAGGACCATATCGGCGCGGTCGCCTGGCTGTGGCCGAGGCTCAAGGCGCCGGTGTTCGCAACGCCGTTCACGGCCTTTCTGTTGCGAGAAAAGCTGCGCGATGCCGGCATCCTCGACGAGGTCGACATCACGGAGGTGCCACTGAGCGGGTCCTTCTCGCTCGGCCCGTTCGATCTCGAACTGATCACCCTGACCCACTCGATTCCCGAGCCCAACGGCCTGGCGATCCGCACGCCGCTGGGCATCGTGCTGCACACAGGCGACTGGAAGATCGATCCTGACCCGTTGCTCGGCGGTGTGACCGATGAAGACGCCATACGCCGTCTCGGCGACGAGGGCGTGCTGGCGATGGTCTGCGACAGCACCAACGTCTTCGTAGAAGGGGAGGCCGGGTCCGAGGCCGATGTCCGCACGGCCCTGGCCGAGCTGATCAAGCCGCTCAAGGGCAAGGTCGCGGTCGCCTGTTTCGCGTCGAACGTCGCGCGCATGGACAGCGTGATCCGCGCGGCCCAGGCCGCCGACCGCCGTGTCTGCCTCGCCGGCCGCTCGATGCACCGCATGACGGCGGCGGCCAAGTCGGTCGGGCTGCTCAAGGGCGTGCCCGACTTCATCAACGACAAGGAAGCCAAGCACTTCCCGGACGACAAGATCCTCTACCTCTGCACCGGCAGCCAGGGCGAGGTTCGGGCGGCCCTGTCGCGCATCGCCCACGGTGACCACCCGCATGTGAAGCTGGGCAAGGGTGACCATGCGATCTTTTCCTCGCGCGTGATCCCGGGCAACGAGATCCCGATCCGCAACCTGCAGAACGGTCTCGCTGATCGGGGCGTGCGGCTCTACACCGAGCGCGACCATCCTGGCATCCACGTTTCCGGCCACCCCTGCCGGGGCGAGCTGGCGCGGATGTACGCCTGGGCCCGGCCGCAGATCGCGGTGCCGACCCATGGCGAGCGCCGCCATCTGCTGGAACACGCCGCCTTCGCAACCGATCTGCAGGTCGGCCAGACCGTCGCGCCGCGCAACGGCGACATGGTCCGCCTGGCGCCCGGTCGCGCCGCGATCATCGATGAAGTCACCGCCGGGCGCCTGTACGTCGACGGCGGAGTCATGACGCCCGAGAACGGCGACGCCCTGCGGGAACGTCGCCACGCCGCGCACAACGGCGTGCTGATCGTGTCCATCGCGCTCGACGGCAAGGGTCGCATAGTCTCGGGGCCGCAGGTGCTGGCGCTGGGCCTGCCCGGCGACCGCGAGAACCCGCTGGAAGACACCCTCGACAGCCTGGCCGAGGAAGCCGAACAGGCGGTCAAGCGACTGCCGGCCGAGGAACGCGACCACGACGAGGTCGTCGAAACGGCGATCTCCCGCGCCGTCAAGAAGGCCGCCTTCCGCGTCTGGGACCGCAAGCCGGTCGTGGAGACGACGGT
>CAZISF010000093.1:0-10055 GCA_964541915.1 uncultured Caulobacter sp. | reverse complement strand
CATGATCGGCAAACTCAACCACGTCGGGGTCGCCACGCCCTCCATCGACGAGTCGCTGAAGATGTACCGCGACCTGCTGGGCGCGACGTCGTTCACCGACAAGTGGGCCATGCCGGAGCAGGGCGTGTGGGTCTGTTTCGTCAATCTGCCGAACAGCCAGATCGAGCTGATCGAGCCCTATGGCGAGAAGAGCCCGATCCACGGCTTCCTGGCCAAGAACCCCAAGGGCGGCCAGCACCACATCTGCTTCGAGGTCGAGAATATCTACGAAGCGCGCGACGCGCTGGTGGCCAAGGGCGCCACCGTGCTCGGCGAGCCGCGCATCGGCGCCCACGGCACCCTGATCATTTTCGTGCATCCCAAGGACATGGGGGGCATGCTCGTCGAGCTGATGGAAACCCCCAAAGAGGATCACCACGCATGAGCCTGTTCACCGGAGTCGCCATCTACCTGACCATCTGGTGGACGGCGCTGTTCGCCATCCTGCCGCTCGGCACGAAGACCTATGCGGAATCCGGCATCGTGGTGAAGGACGGCGGGGATCCCGGCGCGCCGGTCAACCCCGACCTGAAGCGCAAGTTCATCACCACCACCTGGATTTCGGCGGTGCTGTGGGGCGTGCTCTGGCTGGTCCTGAAGCTCCACCTCGTCACGCTGCCGTCCTTCCCGGCCGCCTGAGCAGAATCGCCCACGGTTTCGGCGCCGCGCGCACGTGACGGCCCGACGCGCCCAAAAGTTGGGCGATTGTGGGTCTGTGAGCCGTTCCGCACGGGTGAACACTGCCCGTGACGCGAGTCGGCGCTAGGATTGGGTCATGGCAGTCCGGTTCGCCGGCCTTGCTCCGTGGCGTTTTTCCCCGACGACGACTTGCAAGGCCGCCGGCTCTCCCGGCGGCCTTCTTTTCGTCCGGCGCGTTGCCAACGCGGGGGGGCAGAGGCTAAGTCAGCCCCGGATATTCAAGGGGTTGCCATGCGCCTGTCGCGCTATTTCCTGCCTGTGCTCAAAGAGGCGCCGTCTGACGCCCAGATCGTCTCTCACCAGCTGATGCTGCGCGCCGGCATGATCCGCCAGGAGGCGGCCGGCATCTACGCCTGGCTGCCGCTCGGGCTGCGGGTGCTGAAGAAGGTCGAGCAGATCGTCCGCGAGGAGATGGACCGCGCCGGCGCCGTCGAGCTGCTGATGCCGACGATCCAGCTGGCCGACCTGTGGCGCGAGAGCGGCCGCTATGACGCCTACGGCGACGAGATGCTGCGCATCACCGACCGGCACAAGCGCGACCTGCTCTACGGGCCCACCGCCGAGGAGGTCGTGACTGACATCTTCCGGGCCTATGTGAAGAGCTACAAGGACCTGCCGCTGAACCTCTACAACATCCAGTGGAAGTTCCGCGACGAGCGCCGTCCGCGCTTCGGCGTGATGCGCGGCCGCGAGTTCCTGATGAAGGACGCCTACAGCTTCGACCTGAACGAGGCTGATGCCCGCGCGGCCTACAACCGCATGTTCATCGCCTACCTGAACCTGTTCGCCCGCATGGGTCTCAAGGCGGTGCCGATGAAGGCCGACACCGGCCCGATCGGCGGCGACCTCAGCCACGAGTTCATCGTGCTGGCCGACACCGGCGAGAGCCAGGTCTTCTGCCACAAGGATCTCGTCGAGATGGGCGCGCCGGGGCCCGACGTCGACTGGTTCGGCGACCTGCAGCCGCTGGTCGATCAGCGCACGGCCCTCTATGCGGCGACCGAAGAGATGCACGACGAGGCGGCCTTCGCCGCTGTCCCGGCCGACGACCAGCTGTCGGCGCGCGGGATCGAAGTCGGCCATATTTTCTACTTCGGCCAGAAGTACTCCTTGCCAATGAAGGCCAGCGTCACCGGCCCGGACAGCCAGGAGCACACCGTGCACATGGGCAGCTATGGAGTCGGCGTATCGCGCCTGCTCGGCGCGATCATCGAGGCCAGCCCCGCCGAGGGCGGCATCATCTGGCCGGAAAGCGTCGCGCCGTTCGACGTGGCGGTGATCAACCTGCGCGTCGGCGACGAAGCCTGCGACGCGGCCTGCGAGCAGGCCTATGCGGCGATCCACGCCGCCGGCAAGACGGCCCTCTATGACGACACCGGCGAGCGTCCGGGCGGCAAGTTCGCCAAGGCCGACCTGATCGGCCTGCCCTGGCAGCTGATCATCGGCCCCAAGGGCCTGGCCGAGGGCAATGTCGAGCTGAAGAACCGCGCCACCGGCGAGCGCACCACCGCGCCGCTGGCCGAGGCGCTGGCCCGTCTGACGGCGAAGGCCGCCGCGTGACCAAGCCTGCCGGAACCGTGTCGGCGCCGTTCGGCGTGTGGGAGCGGGCCGTCGCCGGCCGCTACCTCCGCGCCCGGCGCAAGCACGGCGGCGTCGGCCTGATCTCGATCATCTCCTTCATCGGCATCACCCTCGCGGTATTCGCGCTGATCACGGTGATGAGCGTGATGAACGGCTTCCGCACCGAGCTGCTCGACCGGATCCTCGGCTTCAACGGTCATGCCTATGTCACCGGCGCGCCACTGGGCAGCCCGGACCGGGACGCCGTCGTCGCGCGCCTGCGCGCCGTTCCCGGCGTCAAACAGGTCATCCCGGTCGTCGAGGGCCAGGCCATGGCGCTCGGCCCTGCCCAGATCGCCGGCGCGATCGTCCGGGGCGTGACACCGTCTGACCTCGCCGCCACCACCATCGTGGCGAAGAACATCAAGGCCGGATCCCGTGACGGCTTCGGCCAGGGAGAATACGGCGGGGAGCTGATCCTGCTGGGCGACCGGCTGGCGGCCAGCCTCGGCGTCGCGCCGGGTGACTCCGTCGCGCTGATCTCCCCGACCGGCTCGACGACCGCGTTCGGCACCAGCGTGACGCAGAAGGACTACACGGTCGGCGGCACCTTCTCGGTGGGCATGAGCGAATACGACCAGGCCTTCATCTACATGCCGCTGCAGCAGGCCCAGCTGTTCTTCGGCCGCGACGACACCGTAGACGCCATCGAGGTCATGCTGGACGACCCGGACGCGATCAACACGATCAAGCCGCTGCTGGCGGGTGCGGCGGGCCCCGGGGCGATCGTCACCGACTGGACCCAGAAGAACCAGAGCTTCTTCGAAGCGCTGCAGGTCGAGCGGGCGGCGATGCGGCTGATCCTGATGCTGATCGTGGCCATCGCCGCGATGAACATCATCTCGGGCCTGATCATGCTGGTGAAGAACAAGGGGCGCGACATCGGCATCCTGCGCACCATGGGGGCGGGGCAGGGCGCGATCCTGCGCATCTTCTTCATGTCCGGCGCCGCCATCGGCGTGGCGGGCACCGCGGCCGGGCTGCTGCTGGGGGTGCTGGTCTGCGTCAACATCGAAGTGGTGCAGAAGGCCGTGGAGTGGGTCACCGGCGCGAATGTGTTCAACGCCGACGTCTATTTCCTGACCCATGTTCCGGCCAAGGTGGAGTGGTCCGAGGTCGCCCTCATCACCGGCTGGTCGCTGTTCATGAGCTTCATCGCCACCCTGCCGCCGGCCTGGCGGGCCTCGCGCATCGATCCGGTCGAGGCCCTGCGCTATGAGTGAGCCCGTCCTGTCCCTGCGCAGCGTGACCCGCACCTACGTCACCGACGCCGGCCAGCTGCCGGTGCTCAAGGGCGTGAACCTCGACGTCATGCCGGGCGAGATCGTCGGGCTGATCGGCCCGTCCGGTTCGGGCAAGTCGTCCCTGCTGCACGCCGCCGGCCTGCTCGAGCGGCCAGATGGCGGCACGGTCACGGTTGTCGGCCAGGATTGCACGAAGCTGGGCGACCGGCCACGCACCCGGATGCGGCTGGGCACGATCGGCTTCGTCTACCAGTTCCATCATCTGCTGCCCGAGTTCTCGGCCATCGAGAACGTGGCCATGCCGGCGATGATCGCGGGACAGCCGCGCCCTGTCGCCGGCGCCCGCGCCGAAGCGCTGCTGACGCGGCTCGGTCTGGCTGAACGACTGCACCACCAGCCGGGGCAACTGTCCGGCGGCGAGCAGCAGCGCGTGGCGATCGCCCGGGCCCTGACCAACGAGCCCCGGCTTCTCCTGGCCGACGAGCCGACCGGCAACCTCGATCCCGACACGGCGGCCTCGGTGTTCCAGGCGCTGTTCGACCTTGCGCGGGACACCGGCGTGGCGGCGCTGATCGCGACCCACAACATGGAACTGGCCCGCTATATGGACCGGGTTTTCGCTCTCAAGGACGGTCATCTCGAAGAACGGGCGCCGGGATTCTAGGGCGCCGATCCGCCTAGGCGGGCGGAGGCTGGACGCCCCGGCGAACCTCACCGTCGTTGCACGGACGATCACAGCCGCGTCAGCGCCTTGCTTTCGCCCGGATAAAAGGGTCATTCGGGCCTTCCTGTGTGCAGCGGCTGGGAAGCTTGCGTCTATGACCCGCCATCTCGATATCGCCGGCCAGTCCGGAACCCTCTATCGCTACAAGGCGCTCGAAGAGATGCGCCCGGTGCCACCCGGCGGCGCCAACTTCGTCTATGTGAAGTGGGACGGCGACGCCCCGAAGATCGTTTACGCCGGCGAGACCGACAGCCTGCATCGCAGTGTCTTCGAGACCTGGGATGAAGCCCAGGCCGGCTTCGGCGCGACCGAGATCTTCGCGCGCCTCAACATCACGGGCGTTGTCCGCCGCGGCGAGCACGACGACCTTGTCGCGCAGCATCAGCCGCCGATGAACATCGGCGGCGAACCGCTGGCCGGCCGCCGCAAGACCAGTCGCCCCGGCGGCTGATCCATTCTCTGTATGAAACTGTGGAGCGTCGGCGGAATCCCCTGTTGACGAATGAGAACAAAACAGGAATAAGAACAAACAGGCAACTTGACCCGGGAGGCCCGAATGGCCCGCATCGCTCGTGAATCGCTCGCTCTGGCTTCCGTCGCCGGATTTGTGTGGATGATGTGCTCGGTGGCCATGGCCGTGGCCTGATCGCCTCTGGATCATAATCGCCCGGCGGGCGATGGTCGGTTCGGTGACTCGTTTGTCGTTCGGCCGTCAGGGCCGGGCGGGGTGATCTGAAAGGACAGCGCCATGGCGCGGGACAGGGCAGGGAGCGGCGCCGATGGCGGGTTCGTTCATCTGCGGGTCCGGTCGGCCTATTCGCTGCTTGAAGGCGCCATCAAGGCCGAGGCGGTGGGCAAGATGGCCGCCGAGGCGGGCATGCCCGCGGTTGGCGTCACCGATCGGGCCAATCTCTTCGGGGCTCTGGAATTTTCCGTCACGGCCAAGGATGCGGGGGTCCAGCCCCTGATCGGCCTGGCGTTGCCTGTGACCGGCATTGGCGAGGGCCAGTCCGACCGCTGGGCCCGGACCCCGACCATTGTCCTGATTGCCCAGACCGAAACCGGCTATCTCAATCTCTCGGCCCTGTCGTCGGCGGCCTATCTGGACAGCGACGGCATCGCCGAGCCCTGCGTGACGTGGGCGCGCGTGGTCGAGCACGCCGAAGGGCTGATCCTGCTGAGCGGCGGGACGGACGGCCCGGTCGACCCATTGTTCGCCGCCGGCAAGACCGCGGAAGGCTCGGCGGCGCTGGCCGAGATGGCCCGGGTGTTCGGCGACCGCTTCTATGTCGAACTGCAACGGCACGGACTGCCGTCGCAGGCGGCGGCGGAGCCGGGCCTCGTGCACTGGGCTTACGAGCACGACATCCCGCTGGTCGCCAGCAACGATGTCTATTTCGCCAAGCCGGATATGTACGCGGCGCATGACGCGCTGCTGTGTATCTCGGACGGGTCCTTCGTCGGTCAGGACGAACGGCGGCGGGTGACGGCGGAGCACTGGTTCAAGCCGGCGAAGGACATGCGGGCGCTGTTCTCGGATCTGCCGGAGGCCTGCGACAACACCATCGACATCGCCCGGCGCTGCGCCTTCATGGTCTCCAAGCGCGACCCCATCCTGCCCAGCTTCCCGACCACGGCCGGCCGCGACGAGCCGGCGGAACTGGCGTGGCAGGCGGCCGAGGGTCTGAAGCTGCGGCTCCAGGGGCTGGAGCTGGCGGCGCCGGAAGCGGACTACTGGGCCCGGCTGGAGCGCGAGATCGGCGTCATCCAGACGATGGGCTTCTCCGGCTACTTCCTGATCGTGTCGGACTTCATCAAATGGGCCAAGGCCCAGGGCATTCCCGTGGGGCCGGGGCGTGGTTCCGGCGCAGGGTCGCTGGTCGCCTGGGTCCTGACCATCACCGACCTGGACCCGCTGCGGTTTGGTCTGCTGTTCGAGCGCTTCCTCAATCCCGAGCGGGTCTCGATGCCCGACTTCGATATCGACTTCTGCCAGGAGCGGCGGGAGGAGGTCATCGAATACGTCCAGGACAAGTACGGTCGCGGCCGGGTGGCCCAGATCATCACCTTCGGCACCCTGCAGGCCCGCGCCGTCCTGCGCGACGTCGGCCGGGTGATGCAGCTTCCGCTCGGCATGGTCGACCGGCTGGCCAAGATGGTGCCCAACAATCCGGCCCAGCCGGTGACCCTGGCCCAGGCGATCAATCTTGAGCCTCGCCTGCGTCAGGCGCGAGACGAGGACCCGTCGGTCGCCCAGCTGCTTGAGGTCGCCCTGCGGCTGGAGGGGCTCTATCGCAACGCCTCGACCCACGCCGCCGGGGTGGTTATCGGCGACCGGCCGCTGATCGAGCTGACGCCGCTGTACAAGGACCCGCGCTCGGAACTGCCGGCCACCCAGTTCAACATGAAGTGGGTCGAATCCGCCGGCTTGGTGAAGTTCGACTTCCTCGGCCTCAAGACACTTACGGTGCTGGACCGCGCCGTCAAGCATCTGGCGCGCCGCGGCGAGCTGGTCGACCTGTCGAAGCTGCCGCTCGACGACACGGCTTCCTACGAGCTGATGGCCTCTGGCCAGACGGTTGGCGTGTTCCAGCTGGAAAGCCAGGGCATGCGCGACACCCTGCGCAAGATGCGGCCCGGCTCCATCGAGGAGATCACCGCCCTGATCTCGCTCTACCGGCCGGGCCCGATGGACAACATCGACCTGTTCGTCGACACCAAGTTCGGCCGCCGCCCGATGGACACCATGCACGCCTCGCTGGAGGAGGTGCTGAAGGAGACCTACGGCGTCATCGTCTACCAGGAACAGGTGATGCGCATCGCCCAGGTCCTGGCCGGCTACAGCCTCGGTGAAGCCGACATGCTGCGCCGGGCGATGGGCAAGAAGAAGAAGGAGGAGATGGACCAGCAAAAGGCCCGGTTCGTCTCGGGGGCTATTGAACGCGGCGTCGACGGCGACAAGGCCGGGGCCATCTTCGAACACGTCGAGAAGTTCGCCGGCTACGGCTTTAACAAGTCACACGCCGCCGCCTACGCCCTGATCGCCTATCAGACGGCCTGGCTGAAGGCCAACACGCCGGTCGAATTCTTCGCCGGCTCGATGAGCCTGGACCTTTCCAACACCGACAAGCTGGCGGTGTTTTACCAGGACGCCCGCAAGTTCAAGATCACCGTCCGGCCGCCGGACATCAACCGGTCGGGCGCCGACTTCGAGGTCGAGGACGGCGAGGTCCTCTATGCGCTCGGCGCGGTGCGCAACGTCGGCTTCGCGGCGATGGAGCATGTGGTCGCCGTTCGCAAGGAAGGTGGACCGTTCGTTGATCTGTTCGACTTCATCGAGCGGGTGGACCCCCGACAGGTCAACAAGCGCGGCCTGGAAGGTCTTGCCCGGGCCGGCGCCTTCGACAGCATCCATCCCAACCGGGCCCAGATCGTCGCCGCCGCCGACATGCTGATGGCCCATGGCCAGAGCCTCGCCGCGGATCGCGCCTCGGCCCAGGTCAGCCTGTTCGGCGGCGAACAGTCGGACGCCTCGCGGCCGCGCCTGCCGCGCACCGAGCCGTGGGACCAGATCCGCCGTCTTGACGAGGAACTGGCGGCCGTCGGCTTCTACCTCACCGGCCACCCGCTGGAGGACATGATAGACGTGCTGCGTCGCCGGCGCACGACGATGCTCAGCGACGCCATTGTTCAGGCCGAGGCCGGAACGGAGGCCTTCCGCATGGCCGGCATGGTCCGTCGCCGCCAGGAACGCACCCAGCAGAGCGGCGAGCGGTTCGCCTTTGTTTCCCTGTCGGACCCGACCGGCGAATACGAGGTGCTGTTCCCGCCCGAGGCGCTCAAGCGCTGCCGCGACATCCTGGAGCCCGGCAAGGCCGTGGCCATCAAGGTGCGCGCCAAGTCACGCGACGGCGAGGTGCGTTTCTTCGGCGACGACGCCGAGCCGATCGACAAGGCCCTCGAGTCCGTGGCCGCCAGTCTGCGCGTGCACGTCTCCCCCCATTCGATGGAGATCGAGGCGCTGAAGAAGCGTCTGTCCGTCGCCTCGGCCCAGCGGGGCGGGGAGGTGGTCCTCGTCGCCGGCCTGGGCGGCGGCCGCGAGGTCGAGGTCAAGCTGCCAGGGTTCTACACGCTCGACGCCAGCCTGCGGGGCGCGCTGAAGACCGCGCCGGGGGTGGCGTATCTGGAGGATGTGTAGGGGAGGGCATGGGGCTTGCCTCAACAGCCCGCAAAATCCGCTCATCCCCGCGAAAGCGGGGACCCAGGCTTTTTAGCGAGTGGCCTTCTACGTCTACATCCTCGCCAGCAAGCGCAACGGCACGCTGTACATCGGGTCTACGGACGACCTGTCGAAGCGGACCTGGGAACACCGCGAGGGCCTGAGGGCCGGTTTCACGAAGAAGTACGGAGTGCATCTGCTGGTGTGGCATCAGGCCTTCGACACCCGCGAGGGCGCGTTACGTCGTGAATGTCAGATGAAGAAGTGGAACCGGGCGTGGAAGATCGAGCTGATCGAGCGGAGCAATCCCGGCTGGCATGATCTGTACGCCGACTGGATGTGAAAAAGCCTGGGTCCCCGCTTTCGCGGGGATGCGCGGGGTGTGGAGATGCAGACTGCGGGCGAAGCCAATCCCGAAGGCGCACCGCCCCTGATGTCTTGACGGCCAGCTCTGCTCTGCCGGCGGCCTTGCTCAAGGACCGCCTTCGGCGGCCGCGGAGCGGCGGCCCGCAGGGCCGTCCTTGACCAAGGTCGTCGACAGAGCTCCAATTCCATCAAGGCATTCAGGGGGATCAGTATCCGGGGATGCCAGGTCCCCATCCCCCGGCGAATGACGGGGTCCAGATTCAGACACCACAGCCTGCCCGATGATCCACTGCGGCGCTCTTTGAACTGGGCCCCGGCCTTCGCCGGGGAAACGGGGAAGGGGCACAAGGCGGGCCTAAACTCCCACCCCCGCTTGCATTTCCGCCCCCCATCCCCTACATGCCCGCCCATCACGCACGTGGACGTTCGGGCCGGTCGGGGAGAAATCCTGATCAGTCCGTTCCGGTCCCTGGTTCACCAGGGGTTTGTCCGCGGAGGCGATAACCGGAAAAAGGACAAGACCACATGGCTCTCCCCGAGTTCTCCATGCGCCAGCTGCTTGAAGCCGGCGCCCACTTCGGCCACCAGACGCACCGCTGGAACCCGAAGATGGACCGCTACATCTTCGGCTCGCGCTCGAACATCCACATCATCGATCTGTCGCAGTCGATCCCGCTGCTGCACCAGGCCCTCGTGAAGGTCCGCGAAGTCGCGGCCGCCGGCGGTCGCGTGCTGTTCGTCGGCACCAAGCGTCAGGCCTCGGACCCGGTCGCCGTCGCGGCGAAGCGCTGCGCCCAGTACTACGTCAACCACCGCTGGCTCGGCGGCACGCTGACCAACTGGCGCACCATCTCCGGTTCGATCTCGCGTCTGCGCGAGCTGGAAGGTGTGCTGGACGGCGACGGCGCCGGTCGCACCAAGAAGGAACTGCTGCAGCTGACGCGCGAGCGCGACAAGCTCGAGCTGAGCCTGGGCGGCATCAAGAACATGGGCGGCATCCCCGACATCATGTTCGTGATCGACACCAACAAGGAAGCGATCGCCATCCTCGAGGCCCGCAAGCTGAACATCCCGGTCATCGCGATCCTGGACACCAACTGCGACCCCGACGGCATCACCTATCCGATCCCGGGCAACGATGACG
>CAZISF010000092.1:11750-13488 GCA_964541915.1 uncultured Caulobacter sp. | reverse complement strand
GAGAAGGACGCGGCCCTGGCCCGTCGCTTCCAGCCCGTGTTCGTGGGCGAGCCGACCGTCGAGGACACCGTCTCGATCCTGCGCGGCCTGAAGGAGAAGTACGAGCTGCACCACGGGGTGCGCATCAGCGACAGCGCCATCGTCGCCGCCGCCACCCTGAGCAACCGCTACATCGCCGACCGCTTCCTGCCCGACAAGGCCATCGACCTGATGGATGAGGCCGCCAGCCGCGTGCGCATGGCCGTCGACTCCAAACCCGAGGAGCTGGACGAGATCGACCGGCGCCTGGTCATGCTCAAGATCGAGCGCGAGGCCCTGAAGAAGGAAACCGACGCCGCCAGCAAGCAGCGCCTGGAGGCCATCGAGGACGAGATCGACGAACTGCAGGTCGAGTCCGACGAGATGACCGCCCGCTGGAAGGCCGAGAAGGACAAGGTCGGCAGCGCCGCCCAGGTCCGCGAGGCGCTTGAGCGGCTGCGCGCCGAACTGGCCGCCGCCCAGCGTCGCGGCGACCTGCAACGCGCCTCCGAGATCGCCTATGGCGAAATCCCGCAGATCGAGAAGCGCCTCGCCGAGGAAGACGGCAAGGCGGCCGAGAACCCGCTGTCCCCCGAGGTCGTCGACGCCGAACAGATCGCCGCCGTCGTCAGCCGCTGGACCGGCGTGCCGGTCGACAAGATGCTCGAAGGCGAACGCGAGAAGCTGCTCAAGATGGAGGACGCCCTGCGCGAGCGCGTGGTTGGCCAGGAGGAGGCCCTGCTGGCCGTGTCCGACGCTGTCCGCCGCGCCCGCGCCGGCCTGCAGGACCCGGGCAAGCCGATCGGCAGCTTCCTGTTCCTCGGCCCGACGGGTGTGGGCAAGACCGAGCTGACCAAGGCCCTGGCCGATTTCATGTTCGACGACGAGAGCGCCATCACCCGGATGGACATGAGCGAATACATGGAGAAGCACAGCGTCAGCCGCATGATCGGGGCCCCTCCCGGCTATGTCGGCTATGACGAGGGCGGCTCGTTGACCGAGGCCGTGCGCCGCCGGCCCTACCAGGTCGTGCTGTTCGACGAGGTCGAGAAAGCTCACCCGGACGTGTTCAACGTGCTGCTGCAGGTGCTCGACGACGGCCGGCTGACGGACGGCCAGGGCCGAACCGTCGACTTCCGCAACACCGTGATCATCCTGACCAGCAACCTGGGCAGCGAGTTCCTCGCCAACCTTGACGAAGGCGACGACGTCGAGGCCGTGCGGCCGCAGGTGATGGACGTCGTGCGTCAGAAGTTCCGGCCCGAATTCATCAACCGCCTGGACGAGATCATCCTGTTCAAGCGGCTGGGCCGGGGCGAGATGGGCAACATCGTCCGCATCCAGTTGCAGCGGGTCGAAAAGCTGCTGGCGGACCGCCGCATGAGCATCGCGCTCGACGCCGGCGCCCTGCACTGGCTGGCCGAGCGCGGCTACAACCCCGTCTACGGGGCCCGGCCGCTGAAGCGGGTGATCCAGAAGGAACTGATGGACCCGATCGCGCGCAAGCTGCTGGCCGGCGAGATGGCCGACGGGAGCGTGATCGAGGTGTCAGCGGACGCTGACGGGCTGGTGATCGGGAAGGCGCGGGTGCACTGACCCCTTCCCTCCCCTTTATGGGGAGGGACAGGCCGGGCAGCGGCCAGGGTGGGGAAGCGATAGGCCATGCCGGATGTATCGGAGAGGCCGCAAACTGCCCCACCCGTCCCGCCAGCGGCCCGCC
>CAZISF010000092.1:0-11740 GCA_964541915.1 uncultured Caulobacter sp. | reverse complement strand
TCGAGGTGTCAGCGGACGCTGACGGGCTGGTGATCGGGAAGGCGCGGGTGCACTAGAATCCCAACTCCGTTTGTGTGTTCTCATCAACTCGAAGAACACCAACCAACAGCCATTGGTTGCTACGTCGAGAATGTGTCCCCAGCGCAAAACGCATTCCGCGTTGGGGATAATCCTCCTCGTAAGTTCTCTTCAGCGAAAGAAGACCTTCTTGTTCGCCGTGGAGCTCGCGCCGTCGGAAAAACGCGGTCGATGTCTCCCAGTCATCGCAGGTGTGGCGCTTCGCGATGCCCGTAGCATCTCGCCACTCGAAACTAAACTCGTAGGGGCAGAGCTTCAGAGGCTCTGCGGTCTTGTTGAACAAGGATGTTTGTTGGGCCAACGTGGCGTGTCGTTGAGCCTCCCTTTCAAGCGCCCTTTCCGATTTCATTTTCCATGTGAACCGAACGTCGTCCGGCTTGAGCAGAGTTAGGCTTTCGCCCCTCGACTCCGCCTCAATCGTGCTCTCTCGCGTTAGCCGCCGCGCCAAGCTGGAGCGTTCGGAATCGCGCAGCTGCTTCGATACTACGATTGTGTCGTGATCGACCTTTTGGCTTTCGCGACGGGTGTCTTTCGATGGCGCTGTGAAGCGATAGCTAATCCAGTTCCAGCGTCTGAACTTTTGATCGTCGTTCAGGATGCGGAACGCGACGGGATACAGCCGACGCCATCGCATGTCGCGACCGACACCCGCACAGCAAACTGTCTCAAAATAGTTGCTGCTCCTATGCGGCAGCGCTTTGACTAAGATGACGCACTCGTCCGGCATGCTCACCAGTCGGCTCAATGCTCTGCACTCCTAGGTGGCGAGACTTGAACCCAACAACCGATTCGATTTCATCGGCAACCATCTTGCGATGGCACTGCCGATGATCCCGCTCATAACAGAGCAAGCAAATGCTCTGTCGACCAACAAGCGTAACAATTGCGTCCAATGCATCACGTGCAGACTGGCTTTTTAGAACCTGGGCATAGATGCGTTGGAACTTCGAATACTCGCCCGAACGGGCAGCCTCTCGCCCCTCTTTGGGATCACCCAGCTCCTTGAAGTGGACGTACGCCATTCCGGCGCGCTCGAGCCGCTCTTTCAACGCGGTCTTCGAGAAACCTGGACGGCGAGATTGGGCGCGATCGCGGATATCAACGATCACCTGAACGCCAGCGGCCTGGAGCGTCCCGACAAAATCTTCGAGCTTGGCCCCCTCGTACCCAATCGTTGCGAGCATGGCTGAAGGCCCTCCGTTTACGATCCTTTGCCTATGGACCGATTGAGGCTTTCCTAAGAATCCAACGGGAGCAACCATCGACGTAAGCCGGCAGATTCCAGATCCTCCTCATTCGAACGGCGGACACGGCGGACACCGTCGCGTCGCGGGTCAGGGTTTGCCGGCCGGCGTCCTGCGACCGCGCCCGGCGCGCTCAAGGCGCGTCGCCTGCTCGTAGATCGGCTTCGTCAGGTCGATGCGGGAATCCAGGTCGAGTTTGCCCCGCAGCGCGCCATAGCCCGACAACGGGATCATCCGCCCCGTTCCCGGTTCACTGACAAAGGCGGCGTCTGACTGGCCGCCGAGGTATGGGTTGTCCGGCATGGATCACCTCGATTCAACTCAAAATAGCAAAGTTTCCAACCGCTCGCAATGTTGCGCGAATGAGCGGGGCCTTTGGGGGACCCTTCGCCCGGCGCCTTTTCCCGCATGGGAAGAAGGGGTAGCTTTCCTCAATCGCCCGGGGGCTCATCATGAAACTCTATCTCGCCGGCCTGGCTCTGCTGGTCGCGGCTCTGGTCTGGCTGTCGACCGTGTCTGCGGACCTCGCCGCGAAATACGCGCCGGACTACACCCCCGTGATGGCCTTCCTCGACGCGCACGCCGTGCAGAAGGTGGTGATGCTGGTCTGCCTGATGTTGATGGCGGGCGCGGTCGTGCTGACCGGGGTCGGCGCGCTGGTCGCGGTGGCGTCCAAGGGCCGACCGGGCAGGGACATCGAGATCATCCTGCTGCTGATGGCGGGCGGGGCGGTGGCCCTGGGTTTGCTGGGCGGCGGCTATAGCGAGATGAACACCCGCATCGCCATCGCCGCGACGCACACGACGAACTTCGCGGTCACCGCGCCGTCGCGGATCGAGTCCCTGCTCAATGTCGAGATCGGCCTGTTCGTTGGCGCCGTGGCGCTGACCGGGGCGGCGCTGGTGCACCTCATCGCCGGCCGCAAGCAGCCGGCGGCCGGCTAGGCATCCTCAAACGGCGGGGGCAGCCTTCCGGCCTTGAACAGGATCGTCGGCGTCTCGTCGAAGTCACCCATTTCCATGTCGCCGGTGGCGCTGAAGGCGACCACGCCGAGGCGGAGTGGGGCCAGGCGTTCGGCGCGGCGGACGGCCTCGTCGGCTGTCTTGCAGACCACCGCCTGTTCCGACTTCAGGGCCTTGCCGCGGCCGGCGATGAAGGCCTGGACGAGGTGAACGGTCTGAACGGCCATGGGAGGGCTCCGGCGCGCGGACGCCCGGTGCGGCTGCGGCCAGCCCCATAGCATGCGTCGCAGGTCGGTCCGCCCCAATTCCCCGGCATCGCCGCGATCAGGACGCCGGCAGGGGCAGCGAGGCCTGACCGAAGACGTAGCGCCAGCCCTGGGGGGTGCGCACATAGGTGTCGCTGAACCAGAGCCGGCGTTCGAACGGCTGGCCGCGTCGGGTTCCCTTGAGCCAGAGACGGGCCGTGACGATGGCCGTGTCGCGTCCGTAGAGGCGGACCGTCTGGGTGCCTTCGTCCTCGACCTGATGCTCGTAGATGAACTCCTCCGTCCGCGCCCAGTCGAGGATCTCCTCGCCGGTCATGACGGCGCCCGAACCGAGTACGAGGATCATGTCGTCATGAAGGATCGCGGCCATGGCGGCGGCGTCGTTGCGTTCAACGGCGGCCTGATAGGCGGTGTCGATCGCGGCGATGGCCCGGCGATCGTCGTCCGGGCTCGCGGAGGCCGGTCCGGCGAACGCGGCCAGGGCCACGGCGAACAGCTGCGGAAGGGTCGTGCGGAGATCCATGGGTCGGGTCCTGTCCAGTGGTGACAGGCCCGGGATAGTCCAGCGGCCGAGGGGCCTGCTTGCACTTTCCTGCCAATTTTCAGGCGGCGGTGCGCGACGGGGGTTCGCCATATCGCCGGGCGTAGCTGCGGCTGAAATGGCTGAGGTTTTCGAAGCCGCAGGCGTAGCAGGTCTCGGTCACGGCGCGGCCTTCCCGCAACATGGCCCTGGCCGCCGCGAGCCGGACGCGCAGCAGGTAGCGATGCGGCGGCGCGCCGGTCAGCGCGGTGAAGACCCGCGAAAAATGGAACAGGCTCATGCCGACCGAACTGGCCAGGTCCGACACCGTGAAGGCCTCCGCGAACCCGGCCTCCAGACGCTCCCGGACCGCGTGGACGCGCTCGGCGTACCAGGCGAAGGTCCGGTCGCTGTAGAGGGGCGCGGGCGTCTCGCCCGACATGTCGCGGAAGATCTCGGTGGCGCAGTATTCGGCGAACATCGGCGCGCCTTCGTCGATCGCCCGTCGCAAACCCCAGCGCAGGTAGCGAAGCCGGTTGCTCGCGGGCAGGACAGGCCGGCCCGCCCTCGCCCAGCTGCGGGCGGGATCGAAACCGTCGTCATTGGCCGAGAGATAGGTCAGCGACAGACAGGTGTCGCTGAACCCCTTGCCCTGAAAGGCGGCGCGGAAGCGCATGCCCGGATGGCTGAGCATCACCGCTCCGGGCGTCACCCGCCAGGCGCCGTCGCCGACATGGAGGTCGAACGTCCCGTCCTCGACGAAACTCGCCATGAAGGCGCCGGCCACTTCCTCGTAGGGCTGGTCTTCATGCTCCACGGGATGATCGAAGCGATGAACGCTGATCTCCGGGGACCGCCAAAGGGGAACGATGCGCGCCATGACGACGGGACTTTAGCAAAGTCGGGACGCGACGTCAGACCGTGTGAGGACGGCGGCCCTAGCCCCCGCGACATTCCGTCCCCGTTTTCGCCCAATCCGTGTTATACAGGGTCAACCCGCGCGCGGATGGCGCGCCGGCCGCCGGCGATTCTGGCGGCAGATTGGAGACTCCATGATCGAGGAAGGCTTCGTGCGGATGTACGCGCACGACTTCGCGGCTCTGGCGGCTCGCGCCGAAGGCGGCTCGGACGTAGATGCTCTGGTGCGCAAGCGCATTGACGAGGCCCGCTCGCACGCGGCGCTGATGGACGCCCGCAAGGGTGACGGCCACCTGCCCGCCGTCGCCGATCGTGTGGCCCATGAGGCCGAACGCGAGGACGTCCGCTTCGTCCGCGCCGGTCAGGACGTGCCCGGGGCCCTCGCCCGGCGCAAGGAATTCCTGCTGCAGATCGTCGACCTTCTGCGGTCGCCCCCGGTGGCCGCGGGACGGGTTTCCATCGCCGTCCGCGGCTAGGCCGACTCACGCCGACTTGCCTGATCAGCGAAAAAGTGCGACGAAATCGCCGTCGAAATTTCGCCTGGTTCGGTCGCCATCCACCGCACGTCTTGAAGTCTTGCGCCGGACCTGTCCTCGATCCTTCCGAAATACCGATGCTACCGCGCTCTTCGGGGCGCAATCAGACTGTTGAAAGAGGTTACATCCATGGCTACCGGAACCGTGAAGTGGTTCAACGCCACCAAGGGCTACGGCTTCATCCAGCCGGACGACGGCGGCGCTGACGTCTTCGTCCACATCTCGGCCGTTGAACGCGCCGGCATGCGCTCGCTGAACGAAGGCCAGAAGCTGAGCTACGAACTCGAGCGCGACCAGCGCTCGGGCAAGACCTCGGCGGGCCAGCTGCAAGCCTCCTAAGGGCTCACAGCATCAAAGCTTGACGGGCCGGTCTCCTGACGGAGGCCGGCCCGTTTTCATTGGGGCTCAGAACCCGAAGGACAGACCGCCGACGACGGCGGAGTCCGCGCCCGGGCCGTCGCTGTCGGTGTATTGCAGCGTCAGGCTGACTGGCCCGACATTCTTCGCCACCCCGAAAGCCCAGTCGATCTTGCCGTCGCCGAAAGCGCCGTCCTCGCGCCCGATCGCGCCGTTGAGGCTGAACGGCCAGGCCTCGGGCGCGTAGTCGCCGGCGATGGACAGATAAAGGTTGTCGTCCCCGCCGAGATTGTCCTGGGCCGGGGCGTAGGACACACCGAGCGTGGTGGTGAAGGCGCCGGTCGTGCGGGAGGCCGAGACCGGGATCTCGAGATAGTCGACGTTCGATCCGTCCGGGTAGCCGTAGTACATGACCGCCGCATCCCAGTCCCAGCCGCCCAGGCTGAAGGTCTTGCCGAGCACCAGATCGACCTCGATCTTCGCGCCGTCGCCATCCGGGCCGATGCCGTATTCAGCGATGCGCGAGCCCCAGACGGAGGCGTAGAATCCGTTCGACGCGGTCGCCGTCAGGCCGCCCTGCACCGCGGGATCGCCATTCGACAGGGAATAGCCGCGGTACTGGTAGTCACTGACCACGCCGACTTCGCCCGACAGCGTCCAGCCGCCCGGTTCCGCCTCGGCTGCCCGGGCCCCGCCGGCGAGGGTCAGCGCCGCTGACGCCGCCAGTATTGCAAGGTATCTGCTCATGAACGACTCCCGTCTTTGCCTGACCGATCCTGCGCGGGTCTGGTTAACAACGACGCAAGGCGGCCCGATTGCCTGCGTCAACTTGGCTCACTTCGGGTTCAATCGTCGTTAGCGCCTGAAGTCTATTTTGGCCGCATGACCCTGGGCGCCGTTCACAGCCGGAACGAGCTGAAGTGGATCCTGATGCTGGGTCTGCTGGTGATCGGCATTGTCCTGACGGCCGCGCTCGGCGCGATGACGTTCGCCGCCCGCGCCATAGACCAGGCCGTGGCGACGGAGGAACGGGACCTCGTCGCGCGAACCCTGGACCGCCGCCAGATGCGGATCACCGAGGACATCACATCGGCGACCGTCTGGGACGACGCCTATCTCCAGACTGTACAGAACTTCGATCCGAAGTGGGTGCATGAGAACTTCGGCGTCTACTACGCCACCTACATGCACCACGACCGGACGTTGCTGTTCGGCGCGGATGGACGGGTGATTTACGCCGCCGACGGCGGCGAGGTCGCGCCGACGGCATCATTGGGCACGTTTTCCACCGACATGACGCCGCTGCTTGCGGAGGTGCGTGCAAGGGAGAAGCCCAAACTGTTCCCGGGCCTGGCGCCGCCCCACGGGCTACCCGACGCCGCGACCCGCGCGGCTTTTGTCCGGACCGGCGGCGAGCTGTGGATTGTCGGGCTGTCGACCATCGTGCCGGAGAACGGCTCGGTCGTGCAGACCGGCCGCCCTTCGGTCATCGTCGTGTCTGGCCGGCGACTGGACCAGGCGTTCCTCGGCGAGCTGCAGGACGACCTGGGTCTTCGCGATGTTCGACTGCTGAAAGCCGGAGAGGTTCCGGACGGGCTGGCCGTACCCCTGGCGGACGGCCAGGGACATGTGATCGGCCGTCTGGCCTGGACGCCGAAGAAGCCCGGAACCGGCTTTCTGAAGGACGCGATCGGGCCCTTCCTGCTGGTCCTGGCGGCTTTCGGCATCGCCGCATGGGCTCTGGCCCGGCGGGTGCTGGCGGTCCTGAACAGCCTGGCCGTCAATGACGCCAGGCTCGAGGCGACGCTGGACGACCTGACCAGCGCCCGCGACCGGGCCGAAGCGGCGAGCGTCGCCAAGTCCCAGTTTCTGGCCAATATCAGCCACGAGATCCGCACGCCGCTCAACGGCGTGCTGGGCATGGCGCAGATCATGGATCGCGGCGAGCTGTCTCCCGTCCAGCGCAGCCACCTGGCGATCATCCGCGACTCCGGCGCCACGCTGCTGACCCTGCTCAACGACGTCCTGGACCTGGCCAAGATCGAGGCCGGCAAGCTGGACATCCGGCGCGAGGACGCCGACCTGACGAAGATCGTCTCGGGCGTCGGCGGGACCTTCCAGGGCATGGCCGAGGACAAGGGGCTGAGGCTGAACTTCGCCATCGAGCCGGCCGCGGCGGGCGTCTGGCGTCTCGACGCCATGCGGCTCAACCAGGTGCTGGCCAATCTGGTCGCCAACGCCGTGAAGTTCACGCCGAAAGGCCGGGTGTCGCTAAGGGTCTGGACCAGCACGCGCGGCCTGGAATTCAGCGTGCTCGATACGGGCGTCGGCATTCCGGCGGGCCGGCTGGCCGACCTGTTCGGCAAGTTCAACCAGCTCGACGCCTCGACCACCCGGCAGTTCGGCGGCACGGGGCTGGGGCTGGCGATCAGTCACGAGCTGGTCGCCCTGATGGGCGGAGAAATGGCCGTGGAAAGCGAACCCGGCCAGGGCTCGACGTTCAGCTTTTTCTTGCCCGCCGAGGCCGTGCGCGGCCGCGCCGCCGCCTGAACAGGCGCGACTCCAAGGCAACCGGAGCAGCGCCCTTTCCGGATCGGCCCGAGAATGCATCGATCCTTGACGGTCACCGCCTTCCATTCCGCTGCGTCGCCGGAGTAAGACGGTGACATGGCCAACAAGCCCGAAAGCCCGACCGAACCCTTCAAGCGCGCCCTGGCGCACGCCGCGCGATCGCTCGCCGAGACGCCAGACCTTGAGGTCGTCTTCTCCGGCGACGGCCCATCGCTGTCCGGCAACCGGGCCGTCCTGCCGCATCCGCCGCGCGACCTGTCGTCAAAGGAGGCCTCGCGCATCCGGGGCATGGCCGACCAGATGGCCTTGCGCCTGGCGCACCATGACCCCGTGGCCCATGCCAAGGGTCGCCCGGCGTCGCCGCAAAGCCAGGCCATCTTCGAGGCCGTCGAACAGAGCCGTATCGAGTCGATCGGCGCCAATGCCATGGGCGGCGTGCGCGCCAACCTGAGCGCGATCCTCGAGCAGAGCATCGAACGCAAGGGTCTGGCGCGCATCACCGACAAGGCCAGTGCGCCGATGGCCGACGTGCTGTCGCTGCTGGTGCGGGAACGCCTGACCGGCGACGCACCGCCCGAGGGCGCGCGGGCCATGGTCGACCTGTTCCGCGCCGACATCGAAGCCCGCGCCGGCGCCGATCTCGACCGTCTGGCCGGCGCGGTTCACGACCAGGCCGCCTACGGCAAGGTCACGCGCGCCATCCTGCACGATCTGGACATGGGCGACGCCGACGTCGATCCGTCCGAGAGCAGCGAGGAAGACGAGGGCGACGAGGACCAGTCCCAGTCCAGCGAAAGCGACGACGGGGACGGCGACGGCCAGACGCCCGAAGGCGCCTCGATGGAGGAGACCGAGGGGTCCGAAAGCGACTCCCAGGACGGCGAGGAACAGATGGTGGAGTCCGACGAGGACGCCACCGAGATGAGCGACGAGGCTCCCGACATGGGCGACGGCGCCAAGCCCGCCCGCCCTGACGTCAAGGACGATGGCCGGGCCGAGCCGCCCTACAAGGTCTTCACGACGACCCACGACGAGATCGTCGGCGCCGAAGAGCTGTGCGACGCCGAGGAACTGACCCGCCTGCGGGCCTATCTCGACCAGCAGCTGGCCAGCCTGTCCAGCGTGGTGTCGCGGCTGGCCAACAAGCTGCAGCGCCGGCTGATGGCGCAGCAGAACCGGTCGTGGAGCTTCGATCTCGAGGAGGGCATGCTCGATGTCGCCCGCCTGCCGCGCATCATTATCGACCCGACCGCGCCACTTTCGTTCAAGCAGGAATCCGACACCGAGTTCCGCGACACCGTCGTCACCCTGCTGATCGACAACTCCGGATCCATGCGGGGCCGGCCGATCATGGTGGCGGCCGTCTGCGCCGACATCCTGGCCCGCACCCTCGAGCGCTGCGGCGTCAAGACCGAGATCCTCGGCTTCACGACCCGCGCCTGGAAAGGCGGCATCAGCCGGGACGACTGGATCAAGGCCGGCAAGGCCGCCTCGCCCGGCCGGCTGAACGACCTGCGGCACATCATCTACAAGGGCGCCGATGCGCCCTGGCGTCGCGCCCGCCGCAACCTCGGCCTGATGATGCGCGAGGGGCTGCTGAAGGAGAACATCGACGGCGAGGCGCTGATGTGGGCCCACCAGCGGCTCATCTCACGCACCGAGCAGCGGCGCATCCTGATGGTCATCAGCGACGGCGCCCCGGTCGATGACTCCACCCTGTCCGTCAACAGCGGCCACTATCTCGAACGGCACCTGCGCAGCGTGATCACCGAGATCGAGACGAAGAGCCCGGTCGAGCTTCTGGCCATCGGCATCGGTCACGACGTGACCCGCTACTACAAGAAGGCGGTGACCATCGTTGACGTCGAGCAGCTGGGCGGCGCGCTGGTCGAGCAGCTGGCCGGCCTGTTCGAGGAAGAGCCAAAACGTGTAGCCAATGTGCGGGGTCTGCTTGCCGCGCCGCCGGTGACACAGCCCCCTCCGCCAAAGACCGTCACCTTCAGGCAGGTTCGCGAGGCGATGGTCTGATGCGGCGGCGGTGGGCGGTGGTTCCCGGAGCGACCGCGGCCATCGCCCTGTCGCTCGCCGCCTGCGTCGCCGGCCGGGTCGCCCTGCCGCTCCACCCCGTCAGCCCAGGCCCGGGGATCGCGATCCAGTCCACGCCGGTGGTGATGGACCCATCGGATCCCGGCCGGACATCCGCGGGCGACTTCGCCTTCGCCGGCGGTGTGAGTCTGACAAGCGACGAGACCAGCCGTCTTCATGGCCTGTCGGATCTGGTGGTCGAGCCTGACGGCGATCTGCTTTCGGTCTCCGACGACGGCGCGGATCTGTTCACCGGCCGGCTGGCGCTGGACCCGTCCGGGCGGCTCGTCGGCCTGACAAAAGGCGCGCTGCGGCCGCTGCAGGGCCTCGATTCCCTGCCCCTGCAAGGCAAGGCATGGACCGACGCCGAGGGCGTGACCCGTCTCGGCGACGGCGAGACTCTCGTCAGTTTCGAGGGCCAGCACCGCATCTGGCGCTATACGCCCTCGACCAAACAGCCGCCCAGGCCAGCCGCCATGCCTGCCGTCGCCATGGCGGTGAACGACGGCATGGAGGGGCTGGCGGCGGCTCCGTCCGTGGCCGCCGACGCCTACTGGGTCGGGATCGAGCCGGGCGGCATCTGGCTCTGCCGCCTGAGCGTCGCCTGCGAGGAAAAGGCCGGCCTGCCCAGGCCGCCACCCGGCTACCGTCTGTCCAGCCTGACCACGGGTCCCAAAGGCGAGCTGGTCATCCTGCATCACAGCTATATTCCAGCCATCGGGTCGCGGATCATCGTCTCGATCGTGCGCGACCCGCTCGGCGCTAAACGGGTGGTCGACACCCTGACTCTCGCCCCGCCGATGACCGTCGACAATTTCGAGGGCGTGGCCGTGGTCGCGCGGCCGAATGGCGGCTGGCGGCTGTACCTGCTGTCCGACGACAATTTCAGCCCGACGCAGCGGACCCTGCTGCTGGCCTTCGACTGGAACCCGCCCAAATGAGACCTGCCTGCGTCACCGACTACCGCGAACTGGCCCGGCGTCGTCTGCCCGGCGTTCTGTTCGACTACCTCGACGGCGGTTCCTACGCCGAGGCGACGCTGCGGCGGAACGTCGACGACTTCGAGGCCCTGGCCCTGCGCCAGCGGGTAATGCGCGACGTCTCGACGATCTCTCTGGAGACCGAACTGTTCGGCCAGAAGCTCTCCATGCCGATGGTGCTGTCGCCAATCGGGATGGGCGGCATGTACGCCCGACGCGGCGAGGTCCAGGCGATGACGGCGGCCCGGGCCGCCGGTCTGAACATGTGCCTGTCGTCACTGTCGATCTGCGACGTCGAAGAGGTGACGAAGGACGGCGGCCAGGCGCCCTGGTACCAGCTCTACATCATCAAGGACCGCGGCTACATGAAGGAGCTGCTCGGCCGGGTGACTGAACTTGGCTGCCCCGTGCTGGCCTTCACCGTCGACCTGCCGGTGCCCGGCGCGCGCTATCGCGACGTGCGCTCGGGCCTGTTCGGGGCGCAGACCCCGTTCGTGCCGCTGCAGCGGCTGTGGGACGGGATCACCCACCCGGCCTGGGCCTGGGACGTGATGGCGACTGGCGGCCCGCACACCTTCGGCAACCTCGCCCCGGCGATTCCGGAGGCCAAGGGCGTGATGGAATTCTGGCCCTGGGTGACGAAGAACTTCGATCCGACCCTGACCTGGAAGGACCTCGACTGGATTCGCGAGAACTGGGACGGGCCGCTGGTCATCAAGGGTATTCTGGACGCCGATGACGCGCGCGAGGCGAAGCGCTACGGCGCGGATGGCCTGATCGTCTCCAACCACGGCGGCCGGCAGCTGGACGGCGTGCAAAGCGGCATCCGCGCCCTGCCCGCCATCGCTGATGCGGTCGGCGACGACCTGACGGTGATCATGGACGGCGGCGTGCGGTCGGGGCTGGACGTGGTCAAGGCCCTGGCCAGCGGCGCGAAGGGCTGTTTCATCGGCCGCGCCTGGGCCTGGGCCCTCGCCGGCGCCGGCCAGAAGGGCGTGGATCACGTGCTGCAGATCATGCGCCAGGAGATGATGATGGCCATGGCCCTGACCGGCTGCACGGACGTGCGGGACGCCGGGCGGGAGTTGCTGGCGTGAAATCCTCCCCATCGGGGGAGGTGGCTCGCCAAAGGCGAGCCGGAGGGGGTCCGCTCAGATGTCAGCCATTCCGGGTGACCCCCTTGTTTGTTTGAACGCTGCTAGATTGAGGCTGTCTTCCGGGAC
>CAZISF010000091.1:0-13712 GCA_964541915.1 uncultured Caulobacter sp. | reverse complement strand
CGCCCAGCATCTCGATGGCGCGGTTCGAGATCACCTCGTTGGCGTTCATGTTCGACTGGGTGCCCGAGCCGGTCTGCCAGACGACCAGCGGGAAGTGGTCGTTCAGCTTGCCCTCGATGACCTCGTTGGCCGCTTTGACGATCGTCTCGGCGATCTTCGGGTCGAGTTTTCCCAGCGCCAGGTTGGTCTCGGCCGCCGCGCGCTTGACGATGCCGAGGGCGCGGACGACGGGCAGGGGCTGCTTTTCCCAGCCGATCTTGAAGTTGCCGAGCGAACGCTGCGACTGGGCGCCCCAGTAGCGATCGGCGGCGACCTCGATGGGGCCAAAGGTGTCGGTCTCGGTGCGCGTGGCGGTCATGATCTTTCCCGGCGAAACTTGCAGCGCCGGTTTAGCGCCGGGGCGCGAGACTGCAAGGCCGGGGTGGAGCCTTGGCGGCCAGGATGTTATGTTAGCCAGATAGTTGGCTAGGAACCAGGCAATGGAAGTCGGAATTTTCGAGGCCCGCAACCGGTTCTCGGAACTCGTCGAGGCCGCGGAGCGCGGCGAAGACGTGGTCATCACCCGCAGGGGGCGGCCCACCGTTCGCATCTCATCCGTTCACGAGGCAAATCGCCGAGCGGAACAGACGCTCAAAGCTCTCGCTCGCGCAGGCGAGCTCCGCGAACGGGTCGCGAAGCGGCTTGGGCGATCCTTTACTCATGAAGAAATGATCGCTGCCCGTGACGAAGGTCGACGCTGACCATGCCCGCAGTCGCCGATGCGTCTTTCATCATGGGCGCGCTCGTCGAGGAGGAGCATACCGACTTCGTTGTGAAGGCTTTTCCGGACCTGGCGGTTGAGGGGCTGGTCGCGCCCGCTCTGATCATGTGGGAGGTGGCCAACATTTGCGCGATGAAGCAGCGGCGCCAACTTCTCACGGAAGACGAGGCTCACGAGGCGCTCGATCTGTTTTTCAGTCTGCCCATTGATCTCGATGCGGAGCTGGCAAGTCTTCCCGTCGGACTCGCGCTGGCTCGTCGTCATACGCTGACGGCCTACGACGCGGCTTATCTGGAATTGGCGACAAGGGTGGGCGGAGCGTTGGCAACCCTGGACAAGGCCCTTGCGCGGGCGGCCAGGGCGGAGGGACTCTTCGTGCTCTCGCCCTTCGCATGACCGACGACTGGACATCGCGGGGGAAGGTGCGCGCACGCGAAAGCGGCGGCGTTTTCGAGCTCGTGGTCGACGGGCTGACGACCCAGGCGAAATACTACAAGCCGCTGATCTACGAGTTCTTCCGCAAGGACTGGCGCGGCTCGCGGCCGAGCTGGGGCGACTTCGGCGTCGAGATCTACATGGACTACGAGGGCGATCCGCCCTGGATGGACCTCGACAACCTCGCGAAGGCGATCCTCGACGCCATCAAGGGCTATGCCTTCCACGACGATGCGCAGGTGGCCCGGCTGCTGGTCGAGCGGCGGCCGGGCGACCGCGAACGCGTCACCGTGCGCGTGACACGGCTTTCTTCGCGCGGTCCAGAGCCATCCCCGCCAGCAGGGCGTCGCCCACCAGGATAAAGGCGCCGTAGCGGCCGATGCTGACAGGATCCCAGGCCGGGAAGATGTCCTTGAACAGGGCCAGCATGATCGCGGCGCCGATCAGGCCGGGGGCCGCGAAGATCGCCGCCGCCAGCAGGCGCTTGCGACGCGGCGTATGGCGCAGGCGCGTGGCGACATAGAACAGGAAGGTCACCGCCCCACCGACGAGGAAGGCGTTGGCGGCGTAGAACCAGAAGGCCTTTTCAAGCAGGCCCGACCCGAACGCGGCGTACCAGGCCGTCGACATGAGGAAGGCCGCCAGGCCCGCGAGACCAAAAGTCAGACCGTCTTCTTTTGACACGACAACCACCCCGAACCACCCGTTTCGATCCTTGGGATGCGAGGGCGGCGCCAAGAAGGTGGCCTATGGTCGCGGGCCTGAAAAGTCAGCTCGCCCAGGGCACGAGTGCGCCGCGGAAAAGCAGCACGAGGGACAGTCCGACGTAAATCAGGGTCGTTGCTGAGAAGCGCAGTTTGCGGCCCACCGTCCAGCTTTCGACCCGTCGTCCGCCGCGCCAGATGAACGGCAGGAGGACAAGCGTCACGGCCGACAGGATGGCCGCCACCAGGGCGCAGGAGGAGGCCGTCAGCATCCAGCCGCCCGGCCAGTCGAAGAAGATCGCCGAGACATCGTCCGCCTTGCCGGCCCAGATCGCCAGCGCGCCAATGGCAAGGATCCACAGGATCGACTGGGTCGTCTGCATCAGACTCGCGCGGCGCTGCATCGGCGTTTCGCGGTGGTCCTTCCGGTCGCGCATGAAAAGGCCGCCAAGGGTCGAGAAGGCCGCGATCAGCGCCAGGATCGCCAGGTTTAGCAACCAGCCCTGCGTGCCGAAGAAGCCGGCCCGCTGGTACATCACCGTTCCCGACGAGGGGTAGTAGGCGACGGCGCGGCCGTCCTTCAGGACGAAGGACATGCGCTTCCAGCCGCCGAGCTCATGGAACCGGCCGGTCGTCCCGTCGGCGACCCAGAGCGAGGATCCGCCGCCACGGCTGCTGATCCGCAGGTAGCCCGCGTCTGTCACGCCGACCCGGGTCCGGGCGTCGATCAGGCCGATGAACTGTTCGAGGCCGCGATAGGAGCGGCGGGTGCTGATGAATTCGCCGGCGAAGACGCGGGCATTCTGCTTCAGCCAGGGCGACCCGACCTCCGGCAACGCCGGCGCCGGGCCATAGAAGCGCTGGACGATGCGTCCGGCGATCTGGCTGGTCAGACGCTCGCCCGTTTCGGAATTGGCGGCGATGAACACGCCCAGGTTCAGGTCGGGCACGACGATCATGCTCGAGCGGAACGACAGCAGTACGCCGTCGTGACCCCAGCCGGTGCGGCCGCCCGGCAGCTGAAATTCACGGAACCCGTGCGCGAAGGCGGCCACGCCCGGCGCAGGCCGGGATTGCGCGCGACCAAAGCCCGCGGCCGTCGCCGGACCATAGATCTGGACGCCATCCAGCGTCCCCCCATTGAGGATCATGGTCATGTAGCGGGCCATGTCGGCGGCCGTGGTCGAGGCGCTCGCGGCCGGCGCGATATGGGAGGCGAACTCATAGGGGCGGGCGCGCCAGCCGGAGTCTGTCCACAGGAAGCCCGTGGCCAGGTCTGCCTTGAGGCTAGCCGACATCGGCGCAGGCAGGTCCTTGTGCGCCGGGTAGGGCTCGCGGAAGGTCGTCTGGGCCATGCCCAGCGGTCCGGTGATCTCACTCTCGATCAGTCGTTCGTAGGGCTTGCCCGAGACCCAGGACGCAGCCGCTCCGGCGAGCGCGGCGCCGTAGTTGGAATAGGCGGGCGCGACGCCGGGTTCGCGCACGCGGCGCGGGCGTTCCTGGCGCAGATAGACCAGCTGAGGCCGTACGCGATCCGCCTCGCGTTCGAACAGTTGTCCGAGGGCCCGGTCCTCGAAGCCCGGTGAATGGCTCATCAGGTCGATGACGCGGACGGGATGGTCAAAGCCCTGGTCCCGGACCTGGACCTTCTCGGGAAGATAAAGGTTGATCGGCGCGTCGAGCCGCATCCTGCCGGCCTCGACCTCCTTCATCACGGCAATCCAGGTGAAGGTCTTGGAGATGGAGGCGACGCGGAACAGGGTCCGGTCAGGATCGACGGGCGCGACCGGCGCGAGCCGCGCGAACCCATAGCCCTTCTTGAGCACCACCTGACCGTTCTGGACGATCGACACGGTCACGCCGGGGATGTGATCGGCGGCCATGGCGTCGCGGACCAGGCCGTCGACATAGGCTTCCAGCTCGGCGGGCGGCAGACCGGCCACGCCCGGTCGAACGGGGGCGGGCGCGGGCAAGGCGACAGGGGCCGGCGCGGCGGCGATCTGCGCGGAGCCGGCCGCCGGGGCGAGGCCAGTCAGAATGGATAACACAGCCGCGAGGGCGGCTTTGGCTGGCGATCGCAAGGAGATGTCCCCGGGGAAGAGTGTTCAGCCGACTTCTAGGGCGCCGGGGACGCCGGGCAAAGGCCGGTGTGCGAGCTTTGGCTCAGGGGGGCTGCGCCCCCTGTGCGCCAGTCGGGAACGGCATCATCCCCAGCCGCATGCGCAGCGCGCCGTCTATGGCGACCTGGGGCTCTGACGGCGGCGACAGCTGCATCTGGGTTTCGCGCCGGGTTACGCAGCCCTGGATTGCCGGCGCCAGGGCCGGGAAGTTGCGCACGGTTCCGACGGACTCGAGGAAACAGGCGTCGAAGAAGGGGTATTTGTCCTCGGAGCTGCAGCCGAACGAGCTGCGGTCCTTTCGGGCGGCCGTCATCACCATCCGCTGCGGCCCTTCAAGCCATGGAACGAAGACGCCGGAAAAGCAGGCGGAGATGATCACGATCGTCGGTCGGTCGGGGCAGGCCTCGGCGACCAGCGTGGCCATTTCCGACGGCGAGATCATGTACATCTTGCCCATGACGTCGAGCACCGCGCCCTCCGGAGAACCGTGCGAGGTGTAGTAGACCAGACAGCCGGCGGGGGCCCTGGCCGTGGCGGTCTTCAGGGCGTCGAGCATCGACTGGGCCGTCAGCCGTTCGGGCGCGGGATCCGTGTACCGCTCGGGATGGGTCGAGAACTGCGTCATGGCCTCGGCCCGGAAGCCCAGACTGACCAGCGTCGCGGCGACATCGCGCCGGGCGTTGTCGAAGGCTTCCGTCGGCCCGCCGTCATGGGCGCGCCAGTCGCCGGCGACGACGATCGAGGCCCAGTTGTTGAACGGGCTGGCCGGGGCGCTGGCGGCAAGGGCGGGGCCGGCGAACCAGAAGGCCAGCAATCCGATGATCGCGAGAAGCCCCCTGCGCACTGATCTCAGCCCTTGTACCGGGTGAACGGGGTCGGCATGGCGGTGCCGGTCGCGCGGGCCAGGGTGCGGCCCTCGGCGTCGCGCAATTCGCCCTCCGTGAAGGCGATGGTCTTGCCCCAGCGGACGACCCGGCCAACCCCGGTGATCGAACCGGGCAGGGCGGGGCGGAAGAAGCTGGTCTTCATCTCGACCGTGGGCGCGACGCTGGTCATGCCCGAGGCGACCATGCAGGCGACGCTCATGCATTCATCCAGCATGGCGCAGAGATAGCCGCCTTGGATCTGCTTCATCGGATTGGTCAGCTGCTCGGTCGCCTCGAAGGCGACCTCGACCTCGCGGTCGGCCTGGCTGACCCGGACCATGCGGAAGCCCAGCAGTTCGGATCCCGGCGGCCGGCGTTTGGCGTTGGCGAAACGGGCGAGAATGGCCTCGTCCGTCAGGCTTTGCGGTTCCTCGGAAGCGACGTCGCTCAAGCGCGCCTCACTTCTTGCGGAACTGATCAAGGGACACGACCTTCGGCCCTTCCGGAACCGGCGGCGGTGCAGGCTCGTCGGTATCGGCAGGGTCGTCCATGCCGGCCGGCTCAACGTCGACCGGGGGCGGCTCGAACTGCAGCCCGAACTGGACATAGGGGTCGAAGAAGCGCGTCACCGCCGCATAGGGCACCGACAGTTTCTTCGGCGAGCCCCCGAACTTCAGCGTCACCGTGAAGAAGGTCTCGCCGGGGGCGAGGTCCCAGTACTGGTGCTGCAGGACGATGGTCATCTCGTCCGGGTACTTCCCCAGCAGGTCGGGCGGGCCCGAGACCCCGGGGGCCTTGGTGCGGAAGCTGATGTAGAAATGGTGATCGCCCGGAATGCCGCCGGGCGCGGCGGCGACCCTGAGCGCTGCCTTGACCACGCCGCGCAGCGCGTCCTGGGCCAGCGCCTCGTAGTTCATCAGGTCTTCGGGCGGTTTCTGTTGTTGGGCCATGACTCAAGACGCCTGTGTGAAGGCGAAGCCTAACGGTTCCACGCGCGGGCGCAAAGCCTGGCCCGCGTTGAAAAGACTCTAGGCGGCGTCGCGCCGGTCCAGCGAGGTCAGGATGAAGTCCGCCAGTCTGTCAGCCGCGGGCGGCACGGCCGTCGAGGCGCGGAGCAGGGCGATCTCGGCGTCGGCGAGGACGGGCAGGCCGCCGGTCAGGACCGTCAGGTCGTTCGGCACCATTTCGTGGGGCAACACACTGACGCCGAGGCCGGCTCGGAGCGCGGCGAGCTGCCCGGACAGGGATGGGCTCGTATAGGCGGCGCGCCAGGCCCGCCCGGTGGACTCGAGCGCCATGATCGCGCGCTTTCGGTAGACGCAGGGAGACGGCGCCGCGATCAGGGGCGTGATCCCGTCGGTCCAGGAGTCTCCGTCGAGGCCGACCCAGACGAGGGGCTCGCGCCAGACACGGACGCCAAGATCGGGTCCGAGCGGCTCCCGCTTGACCAGGGCGATATCCAGCTCTCCACCGCGCAGACGATCCAGAAGGTTCAGGGTCAGGTCACAGGTCACGGACAGCGAAATCTTAGGATGGCTTCGTCCGAAGGCGGCCAGTACGCCGGGCAGATGCAGGGTGGCGAAGTCCTCCGGCGCGCCGAGTCGGACTTGTCCTTCGACATCATCGGCCTTCAGACCGGCGAGGATCTCGTCGTTGAGCCGCAGAAGACGCCGCGCCTGGGGCAGGAACGCCTCGCCCTGCTCCGTGAGCGCCACATGCCTTGGATTGCGGGACAACAAGGCCTGGCCGACCTGGTCTTCCAGTCGCCGGATCTGAAGGCTGATGGCCGACTGGGTGCGGCCCAGTCGTTCTCCGGCGCGCGTGAAGCTCCTCGCTTCGGCGACAGCCAGAAACGCCCGAACGAGATCAAGGTCGAGATTGGTGAGCCGGCCCATGCGATCCAATCATATCAGAACCAAATGATTGGGATGATAACAATCAAGAATGAACATTGAAAGCGGCGCCCTACATCGGCGCGCCCGGCGAACGAGCCGGGCCTCAAGCCGGAGCCGCGATCGTGTTCAATTCCATCGCCACCGCCCTGACGTCCGGGAGCGCCAATCTGCTGCAACCGGCCGTTCTGTTCTTCCTGCTGGGCGCTGTCGCGGCGCTGGCGCGGTCTGACCTGGCCCTGCCGCGTGACGCCAGCAAGGCCCTGTCGCTGTTCCTGATGCTCTGCATCGGCTTTCGCGGCGGGACGGAAGCCCGGGCGCACGGACTGGACGCCGACTTCGCCACCGCAGCGGCGCTGGGGCTCGGGCTCAGCCTCCTCCTGCCATTCCCTGCCTACGCGCTGCTGAGGCGGGCCGGCGCCGACAGGCTGACCGCCGCGGCGACGGCGGCGCACTATGGATCGGTATCGGTCGTCACGTTCGCAGCCGCCCAGACCTATCTCGCCGCCCGGGGCGCGGAGCCGGACGGGTTCATGTCGGCGGTGCTGGCGATCATGGAAACGCCGGCCATTCTCGTGGCGCTCTGGATTGCGTCGCGCTCCGGCAAGGCGAACAGGCCGGCGAAGAGCGACACCTTGCGGGAGGTGTTCTTCAACGGGGCAAGCGTCCTGCTGATCGGCAGCTTCCTGATCGGACTGGTCACGGGCGAGGCGGGCGAGGCGCGGCTGCACGTTTTCATCGGGCCGGTGTTTCAGGGGGCCCTGTGTTTCTTCCTGCTCGACCTGGGCGTCACAGCCGCCGGCCGGTGGAAGGAAGCGGGCCGGATCCCGCCCGCCATCCTGGCCCTGGGGGTCGTGCTGCCGCTTCTGGGCGCCACGGTGGGGGCCGTCCTGGCGACCCTGGCGGGTCTGTCGCCGGGCAATGCCGCCGCCCTGACCGTCCTGGCGGCGTCTTCCTCCTATATCGCCGCGCCGGCGGCCATGCGGCTCGCGCTGCCGCAGGCGGACGCCGGAACCTACCTGACCCTGTCGCTGGGCGAGACGTTTCCGTTCAACCTGATGGTCGGCATTCCGCTCTACCACGCGGCCACGACGGCTCTGGCAAAGATGATTTGATGTCAGCGCTGGGTCGGGAAAGGTGGAGGGGTTCTGTTGGCAGGCCCCCTCCGGGCCCCGCCTGAGGATCTGAACCCCCAGGAGTTTAGGCTGAGTGCGCTAGCACCGCATTACGCGGCGATCGCATACTCTTCAGCGAAGTTATCGTTCGCAGTTAGTTTAATGGCCCGAGACGGTGAGCCACGCCGGGACAAAGCTACGCCTTTAGACGTCTGTCGATGCTGATCGGCCCCATACTTCCGGCGATAACCCGAAGAAGGAAATGGTGGAGCCGCCGGGAATCGCACCCGGGTCCAGTCCGCTTATTACACGCGCGTTTATGTCCATAGCCCGGGCAAGCCCGAACACGCCCAATATAGGGGCGATTGGTTTCCGGGGGAAGAACCGCCTGAATTTCGTGTCTCTTCCCGGACTCACCCAAAGGGTTCAGCCTCACCGAACACCGCTCGATGAAGCGGGGGGAACGGGAGACGCTGAAATGAACAAGTTCATCGCCGAGTTTATCGGCACGCTTGTGTTGGTTCTGTTCGGGTGCGGGGCGGCTGTATTGGGGGGCATGGAGCACGTCGGCCAGCTGGGCATCGCCCTGGCGTTCGGCTTCGCCATCGTCGCGATGGCCTATGGCATCGGGCCGGTTTCGGGATGCCACGTCAATCCGGCGGTCAGTCTGGCGGTGTTCGTCGCGGGCCGCATGACGGCGCGGGACATGCTGGTCTACTGGGTCGCGCAGTTTGCCGGGGCCCTGGCCGGGGCCGCGATCCTGATGATGCTGGCCAAGGACGGCGCGGCCAGCGGCCTCGGCCACAATGGCTGGGGACCGGGCTATCTGGGCGAGTATTCGATGCAGGCGGCCCTGATCTTCGAGATCGTCTTCACCGCCATCTTCGTCGTCGTCATCCTCGGCGTGACCGGAGACAAGGGGCAGGGCGCGTTCGCCGGACTGTCCATCGGCATCACCCTGGCGGTGATCCACATCGTCGGCATCCAGGTGACCGGCGTGTCGGTCAATCCGGCCCGCAGCTTCGGTCCGGCGGTGCTGGTCGGTGGTCAGGCCATGTCGCAGCTGTGGCTGTTCGTCGCCGCCCCGGCAATCGGCGCCCTGATCGGGGGCGGTCTGTTCCGGTTCAATCTGTTGAAAGCGTAACGGGCTCTCCTCTCCCGGAGGGAGAGGGGGACCATGCGGAGCATGGTGGAGAGGGCGCGGCCCCGGGTGGTGGGGGGGCACCTGGGGTTTCTGGGGGGGTCGGCCCGCGCAGGTGGTGGACTATCGTCGTCCGCCAACAGCTCTTCCCTCTCAGTCACCCTCCGGGTGACAGCTCTCCCTCAGGGAGAGCAAAGGTGTTTTCTACATCCCCTCGGCGCCACGCTCGATGCTCAGCACGCCGGTGCGGGACAGTTCGACCAGGCCCAACGGGCGCATCAGGTCGACGAAGCTGTCGATCTTGCTCGGAGCGCCGGTGATCTCGAAAACGAAGCTCTCGGAGGTCGTGTCGACCACCTTGGCGCGGAAGATATCGGACACCCGCAGGGCCTCGACGCGGTTCACGCCTTCGCCCCGCACCTTGACCAGGGCCAGCTCGCGCTCGATGCCGCGCGGGTCGCGGGTGACGTCGTGCACGCGGCGGACGCTGATGACCTTGCTCAGCTGGGCCTCGATCTGGTCCAGCACATGGGGTGCGCCGCGCGTCACGATGGTGATGCGGCTGGTGTGGGCCTTCCGGTCGGTCTCGGCGACCGTCAGGCTCTCGATGTTGTAGCCGCGGGCGGCGAACAGCCCGACCACCCGGTGCAGCACGCCCGCCTCGTTGTCGACGAGCAGGGCGAAGGTGGCAAGGCTCTCGACCTCGTCCGTATGGGCAAGATCGTAGGCGGAGGCGGGCTGGGGATCGGTGGTCATGATCTTTCCTAGACCAGCCGCCGCCCGGCTTCGTCAATCACCGAGCCGATGTCGGCGCCGTCCTCGGGCAGGATCATCTCGTTGTGCGCCTTGCCGGACGGGATCATCGGCAGGCAGTTCTCGTTCTTCTCGACGCGGCAGTCGAAGACCACCGGGCGGGGGCTGTCGATCATCTCGAGGATCTTCGCATCCAGTTCAGCCGGGTCGGAGCAGCGGATGCCGACGGCGCCGTAGGCCTCGGCCAGCTTGACGAAGTCCGGCAGGCTTTCGGAATAGCTGTGGGAGTAGCGCTGCCCGTGCAGCAGTTCCTGCCACTGGCGGACCATACCCATCCACTCGTTGTTGAGGATGAAGATCTTGATCGGCAGGTCATACTGGATCGCTGTCGACAGCTCCTGGATGCACATCTGGATCGAGGCTTCGCCCGCGATATCGATGACCAGGCTGTCAGGGTGGGCCAGCTGCACGCCGATGGCGGCCGGCATGCCGTAGCCCATGGTGCCCAGCCCGCCGGAGGTCATCCAGCGGTTCGGCTCCTGGAAGCGGTAGTGCTGGGCTGCCCACATCTGATGCTGGCCCACCTCGGTGGTGATGTAGGTGTCGCGGTCCTTGGTCAGCGCGTACAGGCGGTCGATGGCCTGCTGCGGCTTGATCGTGGTGTCGTTGGTGCGGAAGCTCAGGCACTGGCGCGCGCGCCAGCCGTCGATCTGCCGCCACCAGTCGTCCAGGGCGTTGCGGTTCGGCTTGAGGTCCTGGGCCTTCCAGGCGGCGATCAGGTCGTCCAGCACGCTGCCGGCGTCGCCGACGATGCCGATGTCGACCCGCACGTTCTTGTTGATCGACGAGGCGTCGATATCGATGTGGATCTTCTTGCTGCCGGGCGAGAAGGCGTCGAGCCGGCCGGTGACCCGGTCGTCGAAGCGTGCGCCGACGCAGATCATCACGTCGCAGTCGTGCATCGCGTTGTTGGCCTCGAACGTGCCGTGCATGCCCAGCATGCCCAGCCAGGCCGGGTCCGCCGCCGGGAAGGCGCCGAGGCCCATCAGGGTGGAGGTCACCGGCGCGCCGGTCAGCGCAGCCAGGGCGCGCAGGCTCTCGCTGGCCGCCGGGCCCGCGTTAATCACCCCGCCGCCCGTGTAAAAGATCGGCCGCCGGGCCTTGGCGATGAGTTTGGCCGCCTCGACGATGCGGGCCGGGTCGCCCTTGGTGCGTGGCGAGTAGCCGTGGCTGAACGTGACTTCGTCCGGCCCCTGGTAGACGCCCTTCGAAAACTGAACGTCCTTGGGGATGTCGATCAGCACCGGGCCGGGCCGGCCGGTGGTGGCGATATGGAAGGCCTCGTGGATGATCCTGGGCAGGTCCGCGACGTCCTTCACCAGGTAGTTGTGCTTGGTGCAGGCGCGGGTGATGCCGACCGTATCGGCCTCCTGGAAGGCGTCGGTGCCGATCAGGTGGGTGGGAACCTGGCCGGTAAAGACGACCATCGGGATCGAGTCCATCAGGGCGTCGACGATGCCGGTGATGGCGTTGGTCGCGCCGGGACCGGAGGTGACCAGCACAACGCCGGGCTTGCCGGTCGAGCGGGCGTAGCCCTCGGCCGCGTGGGTCGCACCCTGCTCGTGGCGGACCAGGATATGGCGCAGGCGGTCGCCGTTGCGCTCGTTGTCCTGGAACAGGGCGTCATAGATCGGCAACACCGCGCCGCCCGGATAGCCGAACAGCGTCGACACGCCCTGGTCGATGAGCGCCTGAACGACGATCTCGGCGCCGGTCATTTCGCGGGCGGCGGTCTCGGGTGGGGCGGTTCGGGTCGTGGAGGCGGTCATGGTTCGGCTCTTGGGGGGACGAAAAGGCAATAAAAAAGGCCCGGAAGGGGCCCTGGGTGCGCGCGACCGGCGACAGCGTGACCGTTCAGGTCACGCCGCTGTCGGCCGCTCGGTAAGTACGATGCTGGTCTTGCGCACGAAGATTGCTCCAAATCGCGTCTGATCGGAATGCCACGCTAGGCTTGCGACGTCAAGAAAGGGTCGAGCGCAAGGAATTGCCCCCAGGCGGCCTCAGGGGCCATTTCCGTGATCTTTGGCCAGTCCGGCGTCTGGTTGCGCAGCCAGGTCAACTGGCGCTTGGCGTAGCGGCGAGTTTCCTGGCGGGCGAGGTCGGCGGCCTGCTCGAGAGTCGTCTCGCCCGCCAGATGGGCGGCAAGCTCTCGCACCCCGACCGCCTTCATCACGGGCGCGAGAGGATCCAGGCCGCGCGCCAGCAGGGCGCGGACCTCCTCCAGCGCGTCGGCCGCCAGCATGGCGTCGAAGCGGGCGTCGCAGCGGGCGTAGAGCTCGGTCCGGTCCGGCACGATGGCCAAGGCGCGCCACGCATCGGGTTCGAGGGCGGGGGCCGTGTCGGCCTGCCAGGCGCTGAGCGGGCGACCGGTGGCCTCCAGCACCTCCATCGCCCTTTGCAGACGCATGCGGTCGCCGGCCTCAATGCGGCGAGCGGCGTCCGGATCGGCGCTGGCCAGCAGCTCGCGGAAGCGCGCCTCGCCGAGCGCGTCATACATCCCGGTGACGCTCTGGCGCACGGCTGCGGGGGTAGGGGGTACGTCGGCCAGCCCCTCGGTCAGGGCCTTGAAGTAGAGGCCCGTGCCGCCGACCACGACCGGCGTGCGGTCCCTGGCGAGGATGTCTTCGAGGACAGGGGAGGCGGCGCGCAGCCACCGACCGACCGACCATCCGTCCGCGCCGTCGGCGACGCCGAACAGGTGATGCGGCATCCCGGCCTGTTCCTCGACGGTGGGCCGCGCGGAGAGGACGGTCAGATCGGCGTACAGCTGCAGGGCGTCGGCGTTGACGATCTCGCCGTTTAGCGCCCGCGCCGCGCGCAGGGCCAGCGCGGACTTGCCGCTCGCGGTCGGCCCGGCGATCAGCAGGATCTGTCTCGTCATGCACCCCGCCATAAGCCAAGCGGCGCGGGTTCGCCACCTGGACAGGCGCGGCTGCAGTCCAACCAAGGTTCCCATTGCGGCGAAAGCAGGCTAGGCGGCGCGCATGCAGCTCGTCGTCACCCTCGTCGCCGCCGATCCCCATGATCTTGTCGCCGCCATGGAGGCGGTGGAGATCGCGGTGGCCGGCACGGGCGCGGCCGTGGGTGAACCGGACTTGCTGGGCCCGAACGCCGCCGATCTGCCGGTGGCCAGTGAGTTTCCGGCGCTGATCCGCGAGCGGGCCGAGGGCGCCCTGGCGAGCCGCCGGGTCGATGTCTGCGTCCAGCCGGTGGAAGGGCGCCGCAAGCGCCTGCTGATCGCCGACATGGACTCGACCATCATCAACGTCGAATGCCTCGACGAGCTGGCCGACTTCGCCGGGGTCAAGGCGCAGGTGTCGGCCATCACGGAGCGGGCCATGGCCGGCGAGCTGGCCTTCGAGGGCGCCCTGCGCGAGCGGGTGGCGATGCTCAAGGGGCTGGGGCTCGACGCCCTGCAGGCCTGCTATGACGAACGGGTGCAGCTGAACCCCGGCGCGGCGACACTGGTCCGGACCATGGCCGCCCACGGCGCACGCTGCGTGCTGGTGTCCGGCGGCTTCACCTTCTTTACCGGCCGGGTCGCGACCGCCGCCGGTTTTCACGACAACCGCGCCAACACCCTGATCGAGGAGGGCGGCGCGCTGGCCGGACTGGTCGGGGAACCGATCCTCGGCCGTGAGGCCAAGCTGGCGGCCCTGCAGGAGGAGGTCGCGGCGCTCGGCGTCACGCCGGCCGCGGCTCTGGCGGTCGGCGACGGCGCCAACGACCTGGCGATGATCGGGGCGGCCGGGCTGGGCGTCGCCTACCGCGCCAAGCCGATCGTCGCGGCCCAGGCTGACGCCCGCGTCGACCATGCCGACCTGACCGCCCTGTTGTATTTCCAGGGCTACCGGCGGGAAGAGTTC
>CAZISF010000090.1:0-13807 GCA_964541915.1 uncultured Caulobacter sp. | reverse complement strand
TTCAAGCGGGGACACCCCGCAACGCCCCGGAAACGGAGAGCGGCCGGCGGGCGTGCTCGGCCCCGCCGCGTGCCGCGGCTCCTACGGGTCCGCCCCTGACGGGCGCCTTCAGGCGCCGCCGACCGCTCGACGGCGCGTCCCGCCTGGCCTGCGTCCAGGCTCCTTGCAGCCTTCTTTTTTGATGGTGCCATAGCGCGCGATCACGACCGCCGCCGGATCACCCGACCGAATCTGTCGGGGGGCTCATTCAAAGTGCTCGTGTCGAACAACTGGAGCGCGACCACGGTTGCGCAATCCAAGCATGTATCGCATCGTTGAGTGGGGGTGCTCCAGTGAAACTAGAAGAGCGTATTGCGCGTGATAAGGCAGCTGGAGAGCTTGTTCGAAGCGAAGCCCAACTCTCGCTCTACGAACGTCAAGGCGTAAGCCTGCCGAATAGTCCGCTGAACGGCTCGAGTGACGCGCGACTTGCGCATGACACATGGTCGTCAGACAGACGCACCAGCCTGGAGAACATCGTCGACCATGGCTTCCACGCCATGATGGAGGTTGTGACTGAACTCCGCGGACCGGGCGGTCAGGTCGAGGAAAAGGACCAAATCTGGTACGCCAGCGAGGCGACGACCACGAACGAGGTTTTCGGCGCCGGCCGCAATCGACATAGCGTCCTGGCTTGGAGCCATCCTGGGGTCCAAATCGCCCTGAGTGGCGCCCTAAACGACTGGCGCGACATCGGCGCGAGCGGCTATCGCCTTGCCGGGCTGGAAACGACCGCGCGGGCTCGCTTTGACTCCATCGTGCCCGAGGTCTCGGGCCTTTACGAACCCGGCGGCCCTGTCCGCCCGCTGACGAAGGTCGCGCCCAGCGTTGGGCTGAAAGCCGTAAAGCTTTCTATGACCTCGGACCAGGTCAACGCCTTCATCAGCCGCATGACGGGGCTGATGGTCGTCACCGGTGCGCCGGGGAGCGGCAAGACGACAGTCGCCTTCCAGCGGATCCGCTTCCTCTTCGACCAACAGGACCTGCGTGCTGATGGCCAGAACACCGTCCCGTTCACGCCAGACCGCACGATGGTGTTTCTGGCCAACCCAAACTTGGTCTCCTACTCGCGCAAGATGCTCGTTGAGCAGCTCGACATCTCAGAGCGGGTGGTCACCCTGGTCGACCCGATCATTAAAGATCTGCTCGATCATTTTTGGGCCTACACGCACGAGGCCCGGCCACGGCAGAAGCGCCTCACGGCGTTGGAGATCCAGGCTCGCCGCGCCTATTTCGGCCTCTGCGATGTGCAGATGCTCCACAATCTTTGGCGGGCTTACGAGCAGCAGATTGCCGACCGTCTCCAGAAACTGACCGAGGCGTCTTGGGCGAGTGTGGAGGTCAGTAAAGAAGCCCGGCCTCTTGGCGCAGCGTTGGCCAACGCTCTCGTCGGGTGCGGAACCCGGGCCACGGCCAAAGCCGATCCTCTGGCCTCAAATTTGCGCCTCGATCGTCTATATCGGGAGGTGGCTCGCCCTTATGAAGCTTTCCGCCAAGCGCTGACGGCCACGGGCCGGGAGGCTTTTGACGAGGCCTTTCAAAAGGCGCTCTTTGAGATTTACGATCCCCTTGCAGCGCTCGCGTCGGCCTTCGGCGCGCATCGCATGGACGGCGGCGGGCGGATCGCGCGGGGCACGGGTCACCTGGCGCGCGAGGCGGAGGTCCTCGACTCAATAGCCGAAGACTGGGCGGATCGGCGTTATGGGCCCGAGGAGCAGCCTTGGTTGGCTTGGCTCCTCAGGTTTGCATTGTCGGAAGTTGAAGACCCTCAAGGTCAGAACCGATTCCGGCTCATGCCCGGGGCCCTCGACCTTGCCGGTGGCCAGGCGGGGCGCTGGACGCACGTCGTATTGGATGAAGCGCAAGACCTGAGCGTTGCCGAAGCGTCATTGCTGACTTCGTTTGTCCATCCGGACGGTGCTGTGACAGTATCGGCCGACTTCCGGCAGGCCGTAACGCCGACCAAGGGCATGGAGGATGCCAGCGCCCTCTCAGTAGGTTCGCCTCTGCGCGATACGCGGGCCAAGACCACATTTCGGTTCGGCCGGAATATGCGTCAAAGCAAGCAAATCGGCCGATTCCTCCAGGGCTTCTACGAAGCCGCTTTCGGCGAGCTGGCCCCGTTCGACGTCAATCCGGACCTCTCGGACGCGAAGCCACGCTTGATCTTGGCCACAGCGGCTGAACAGCCTCGGCGGATTGTTCAGCTCCTGAACGTCCTGCGACGATCCCAGACCATGAAGTCGATCGCTATCGTGCAAATCAATGAGCACGAGGAAAGCCTGCTTCGCCTCAGGGAGGATCTGGCCGCTCTGGGCGCTGAGCTCGCCCCCATCTGGGAGGCGGTCTCCCAGGAGGGCATCATCACCACGAGCGTAGAGCGCGTGAAGGGTCTGGAGTTCGACGCCTGCATCGTGCTGGGCCTGGAGGATGTGGAGCGCAGCACGCTGCACTTCACGGTCAACCGCGCCTATGTGGGCCTGTCACGTCCAGCGCGGCGCCTCGCGATGGTGTGTGAGCACACCCCCGGCGTCTTGAAGCGCCTCGACAGTTCGCTCTACGAAGTTGCCGCGCAACAAGGCGCATCTTGAAAATGAGCGGTGCATGACCGACGACACACTTCAGACGGCGGCGCCACCGCTTTTCCCGGCCTTCGAAGCCTTTGCCGAGCGCCAGCTGAAGGGGCAGACGTCCGGCAGCTTGTCTGCCAAGCTTCCTCGCATCTTGGGGCAGGGACGAACACGCGCAGAGGGCCTCGATCTGCCGCCGGCGCCGATCGAGCGTCGAATGACGTTGGGGGGCCTGGAGCTTCCGGCGAGCCTTGGTATTCCCAATGACGTCATGGCGGAGATGCGGGAAGCTCAGCGAGAAGCGGATCGCGAGCTGACGGCCATGAAGCGGCCGGAAGTCGCGACGCGATTTGCCGTCGGCGTCATCAAGCGGCTTCAGGCCAAACTGGGCGCCAGTGCCGCAGGCCAGAAAGACGGCCAGTATTTTGCGGGGCAGTTCGTCCTGGTGTCAGACAAGACCGGCGCCAACTGGGCCTGGAGCCTCACCAAACACTATCCCATCATCTCTAAGATCCCGCCCGATGCGGACTACATCGTGGCCGCGCACGCGGCGGCGGAAGTCGCGGTGCAGGCGTTGGTGCTCGCCCCGGAGATGTTCGAGCAGCGCCTGGCGCTAAGTCACGCCATGGCGCGCGTGTTCAGCAACGGCGACGATGTCCTCATCCAGGACGTGGCGCGAATGTACAGGGTCGCCGGGCAGAGTGATAAATTCTGGAGCAGCCCGGCCAAACGTCTCTTCGAAGACGTCCCGGATGGGGCCCTCATCGCGAACATTACGGCATGGCGCAGGAGCCGACCGGACAGCGGATTTACTTTCGTCCCGGCGACCCTGAACCAGTCCATGGGGGCGAACGCCAAGGCCTTCTACCTGCCAACCAACGCAGAAGGCACGATGACGCGGCCCGTCATCTACTTGCGTCGAGACACCGAGCGGGCCGTCCGCGCTTAGAATCATCAACAACCGGGATTGGGGAGGACGCCATGAGCGTTGAATTTGACGCTAGTGAAGCCGCGGTAATCCTGGACAAGCTCAGCAATGCGCCAATCGCCCCTGGGGGCTACGCGCACTTTATAAACGTGGGCACCGGCCCGCTCCTGGACATCCTTGAGAAGCGCTATTTCCGCGACCAGATGGGACAGGGGCTTGGATCCTTCAAATACCTTCAAGCGGGCTACGGTGGCGGAAAGACCCAGTTCATTTTGAGCTTGGCCGAGCGCGCGCAGCGCAATGCCGTCGTCACGTGCCGCGTCGACGTCGGCACAGAGTGCCCTTTCAACTCCAAACTGGCGATTTTCCGCTCCGTGATGGGCTCGTTCCTGCCTCTCGATGATGGCCTGATCATCGATGACGACGATCGTGGAATCGTCGTGCTGATGGAGCAGTGGATCGCGCGAAAGTTCAAAGAACACGGCATTGCACCCGGCGACGCCATCCCCGATTCAGCCAGGGCCGAGGTCGAGCGCACCTTTAAGCCCATGATGAACGGGGCCGCCGACATACAGATGGCCACTGGCTTGAGGGCTCTCGGACAACGGCTTATCGAACACGCGTGCGGCGCCGATCCGACGTCCACGGATTCGGAACTGGTGAGTTGGGTACGCGGCGACAAGATCTCGTCGCCGAACCTGAAGCGTCTTGGCTTGTCGGAGCCTGCCAAGGACGAAAACGCCTTCAATCGCCTGAACACGACCCTGAAGTTCTTGCGGTCCCGCCTCGGCTACAGCGGTTTCTTCATCGCCTTTGACGAGGGATCGCGCGCGATGTCGTTCCGACGCGGTTCGATCAAGCAGAAGCAGATGGTCGAGAACCTGCTCGATTTCATCAACAAGACAGGCGACCAGCAGTTTGGCGGCGTGATGTTCCTCTATGCCGCGAACGACGAGTTTCGGAGCGAGGTGATCGCCAAGTACGAGGCGCTCGAAAATCGCATCGGGAGCGTCGCCATGTCTGCCGGCAGTCCCATGGTCCCTTTCATCGACCTTGACGCCGCCAACACCCCGGAGGTCCTCGCCCAGTTGGGCGAGCGGCTCATGGACCTTTTCGAGGCCGCCCGCGGGGTGAGCGTTGACCGCGACATTCAGCGTAAGAATTTCGAGAAGCTTTCCGAAGCAACGTTTACCCTGCGACTTTCCCCACGGACCTACGTGGCTCTTGTCACACGGTTCTTGCCTGGGCAGCTGGACGACCAGCGTCTGATCACGACGCTCGAAGCCGAGGCCTTTGTGGCGGGCAACGACCCAGACCGTGACGAAGACCTCACTGAGGTCGCGTAAAGATGCTTGCTGCGGGCGCGGAGGTTGAACACGCCGAGTTCGGGAGGGGGTCGATCGTGGCCGTTCTCGGCGCTGAGGCCGAAGTGGATTTCTTTGGCGAAGTTCTTGCGGTTCAAACCCACGAGCTGATCCCGCTGGGGAAGCCCAAGCCGCGCTCGGTGGCCAAGACCGAGGCGATGAGCGAAAGTTCGCTGGCCTTCCGCCGTGCCTTTGAAGCCGTCAATCTTGGGGTGACGCCATCGGCGCCAGAGCAGCTGATCGGGCTTACCATTGACGGCGTAAAGGAAGAGCGCCGCATCAAGAAGTGGCTGGACAGGGCGTCGACTGACGGGCTCGCCAAGGTATTCTTCGGGGGCTACGGCACCGGCAAGAGCCACCATCTTCAGCTCGTCAAGGCCACCGCCCTGCGAGATGGCTGGGTCACCGCTTTCGTGGAATTCGATCCCAAGTCGGCGGATCCAGCCAAACCTCAGTTGGTCTATCGCGAACTCATGTCTGCGCTCGAGTTCCCCGTGCGCGATGACGGCTCCCAGGTCCGCGACTTCTACGACTTCGTGAAGGAAATCCGCGACCACTGGTCGGTCGTTCGCGCTGGAAAACTCTTCAAGCAGTCACCGTGGTGGTCTGAGACCTTCCGTATTCTGCAGTCTTTCGGCCACTCCGATGACGAGGAATACCGCCAGGCGATGGGGTGGCTTCCAGCGTTCAGCAAGGATGCGACCTCACTGAAATCGCTAGCCCGACGCGCTGGAATCCCCACGAAGGCCGTGCCGAAGATGCCGGTCTCCAGGGAGACGGGCGAGATCTACGTGTTCCACCTCGTCGTTCTAAACGAGGTCTGCCGCTCGCTGGGATACAAAGGCCTAGCGATCATCCTGGACGAAGCCGAGCACGTCCGCGGGTACAATGTGACCCGGCGTGAGAAGGCCAATAATCTCTTCGACCTGTTGGCGAGGGCCGCGCATCGGCCTGTTCCGCGTGACACGCCGCCGCGGCGAAATGACCACGACATCGCGATCCCCGAATTCTGGAAAACCGGACCGCATTTTGCGCTGTTCGTCGGACTGACGGAGGGCGACACCTTCACGAACCCGTCGATCCCCTTGCGGGAAGCCTGCGTCTTTCTCCATGCCGAAGAAGACCGCGTGATGCTCAAGCCGCCGGCGCCTGCTGCCTACCGGGGCTGGTGCGACGGCTTCCTCGAACAATGCGCGCGTCACCTCGGGCCAATGCCGGTGCTTGGCGATCCGAAACAGAGAGCTAGGGTGGTCGAGGTCCTGGGAGATGCGTTCGCCGAGATGGCGCCCGCCGACCGCGTGCTTCGGGTCTGGATCAAACTGGCGGCTTTGGTCCCTGCGATCCTCCTATGTGGGCGCATCGGCGAGGTTGAGGATCTTGCAGCCGAACTAAAGACCGCCTGCGACGCTGCGACTGGCCTGCATTTCCCCTGGGACGATTAAGCAAGGTGGATTCGCCAGATACGCCATCGGCGGAGGCGTTGCGGCGCATGATGCCAAATGCGTTCCCCGCCTTCTTTGCCGGGCGCACGCCCTGGCCGGCTCAGGCGCTGGTAATGCCCTCCGTGGTCAAGGGCCGCTCGACTTTGCTGGCGGCGCCGACCGCGTCGGGCAAGACGGAAGCGGCGATCGCCCCGCTCTATCAGCGGCATGTCTCGTTCAAGCGGGAGCGCCTTTCCACGATCTACGTGGCGCCGACGAAGGCGTTGGCCAACGACATTTTCGAGCGGCTCGACAGCTATCTGGCAGTCAGAGCTCCCGGCTGTGTGACCCGGTACACCGGGGATCGCCACGACTTTGTCTCAGCAGATGACATGTTCTGCCTGATCGTCACGCCCGAGGCCCTCGATTCCCTGCAACTGACGCGTCCAGACGCGCTCTCGGGCGTCCGCGCCGTGGTCGTCGACGAAATCCACCTCCTCCACGGCGCCCCGAGGGGCCAACAGCTTCGTTTTGTCATTGATCGGCTGCGAGCCGCCGCTTCGCCACCGCGGCATCCACAGGACCAGTTCCAGGTCGTCGGGATGACGGCAACTATCGATCGACTGGAAGAGGTGCGCGACCTCTGGCTTGGCCCGGATGGGGCACTGGTTCGGCATGGCACTGCCCGCGAGATCGCCCTCCAACTTTGCGACGTGTCGGATACGGCCATGCCCGGCGATGACTGGGCGGCGAAGTGCGCGCGAGCGCTGGCGACCTGGCTTGCCACGAGTGGCACGCCCAAGGTGCTAGTTTTCGAAAACACCCGAAACGGCGCTCATGCACTGGCGGCCGCTTTGCATGGTGCGCTTGCGGGTGTCTTCGGCAGTGAGGCGCCGCCGCTCCACCTCCACATGGGTGTCTTGTCGGCAACCGAGCGAGAGCGTGTTGAGCTCGCCATGAAAACGGAGCGGGCCGGCGTCTGCGTGGCGACATCGACCCTGGAGATCGGGATCGACATTGGGGACGTGGATGCCGTCGTGCTAGCCGCGGCTCCCGGTAATGTCGGTAGCTATCTGCAGCGTATTGGCCGAGGCAATCGCCGGAGCAATGTGTGCCGTGTCTTGGCCCTCTACGAGGGCCCAGGCGGAGCTGCAATGCACGAGGCGCTGATCGACTGCGCCCGCCGGGGCGACCTCGACGACGTCCATGAATATGATCGCCCAAGCGTCCATTTCCAGCAGGTTCTGAGCGAGGCGTGGTTCGCGACGCGTAACGAAGATGGCCTCGAACCCAAGGACTTGGCGCGTCGGACCGGAGGCCATTCACATGCGGAAGTGCTTGCCGACATGCTGGAAACCGGCGCGCTTATCAGGGGGCGCGGCGTCGTCGTCCCGAGCGATGACTTGATCGAGGAAGCCGATGAGCGGCGGATCCACAGCGTTATCGTGGGCGGCTCTGGTCTGCCTGTTCTGGATGCACGCACGGGTGAAGTGCTGACCCAGGTGTCCGACCGTGGACAGGCGGGGGGCCTGATGTTCGTCGGCGGCGGCTTTCGGAGCTTGCGGGACGCCCGGCAGGGACCGATGCACCTTGAAGGCGGGGCGCCCGCTGGTCGTGGCGCCTTGGCTCAACTGCCCAAGACTCGTGGCGCGAAGGGTCTAAGTCGTCCTGTCGTTTGGGCCCTGGCGCGTCAGGAGGGCGTCGATCCAAGCTCTTGGACCTGGAAGGGTGGGCGGTGGACGACACACGGGGGAGGGGCGTTCAACAGTCTTCTGGCCGCGGTGCTTGCGCATCACTTCACCCCCGACGCCTGGCGAGCGGACGACTTTGGAGTCGATGGACCGGACCCTGGGGCTGTGCGGCCGCCGCCCTTGTCGATGGAAGAGGTCATCGAAGCCACCCATGCGGCCGCCGCTGACCCCAGCGCGTTGGGAGCCTTGGCCAATAAATTCGTCCAGGCGTCTCGCTACCGCAACCGTCTAAGCCCCAGCCTAAAGGCGAAGGAGGCACGCGCTTCGTTGCCGATTCCCGCCTTCCTAAGGTGGCTTGAGACCTGTCGTCTGGCCGACCAGTAGGCCGCGATCACGTTCATGTCGGCACAGTCGCTTTTGCGCTGCCGCGCGCGGCCGCTCCGCTACCGACCGCCTCTTGCCCGGTTACAGTGGCGGTGGGTCAAGCGGGCGTTTTTCGGGATCGTCGCGCCTCCCCTCCAATAGTGCTTGATGTGATCGACCTCCGCATCTTCAGGGGCGTGGATGTGTTGGCGGCAAATCGCACAGGTGGGATCAGCGGCGTGCAGGTCCTCCTTGAGTTTGCGGCTGAACGCTCGCACTTCGCCAGCCGGGACCACGACTGCGGCCTCAAGGCGCTGGCGCCAGGTCTCGGCGCGATAGCGAACCCGATCGGGCTTGTCAGTCGTGCGTCCGATGTAATCGACAAAGGTGTCGTCCGTGGACATTAGATCCAGGAATTCTTCTCGAATTGCGTCCGCTACGGGCACGATCTGGCGCTTCTCGAAGAAGGCGAAGGTGTAGAGGACCGTGTCCCACAGAGCGACGTTGAGCTTGCTCTCCCACTGACCCTCAGGGCTCCGGTCATCACCAGAAGACCAGCGCCGGAACGCATTTGGTCCGAACGCAGCCCACGCGCATTCTATCGCGCTTTCAAACATCGCCTTCATCGCGGCGATTTCGGCGGGAGGCGCATGGCGATGAGCGATCATCTCCCGGTTCATGAATTGCTTCATGCCACCTCTGAAATTGAGGTGGGAGTTCCGCTTCATGGCGAAGAAGCGAAGGATTAGCTGCCGATCTTCCATCCGCTTGTGGGGTGTTTCTGCGTGGCGGATTTTTAGAAGGTAGGGGTTTTCCGCGAGCTCGTTGAGCATGTCGTTGTAGGCGCCGCGGTACATGCAGTTGCGCAGTTCAGCGTCCTTGAGCTGAACTGATCCGCAATTAAGGCGCTCGAAAACCTCAAATTTCAGATCCGGGTGGGACTCATTTTGCAGGATCACGGCACGGAGCGTGTAGTTGAGGATGGCGTTCTGATCCGCTTTCGAAAGATCCTTGAAAGCCTTTCCCTTGAGGTCGCTGCGAACGTTCATCTGCCCAAGTCGGAACGCCGTGCCGTCAGGAAACCGCCCTACGACGTAGCTGTAGAGGGAGGTCAGGCGCTGCTGGCCATCGACGACCTCCCAATCCCCTTCCAGGGTTTCGGCGAGATAGACCACGGGCAGAGGAATACGCATCAGCACCGACTCGACCAGCGCGCTGGCCTTGCCGGCGGACCAAACGTAGTCGCGCTGGAACTCGGGCTGCAGGATGAGTCCGTTGCGGCTAATCCGTGCGACGAGGGCCTCGATCGATAGGTCTAGCGACTGGGTCGCAAGGCGCCGTTCGCTGCTTTCAAGCTCGAGCGGCGCATCCTCCGCGCCGCTCATGTCCTCAATTTCGACGTCGCTCTCGGCCAGTTCACTCAACTCAGTCTCTCCCCCAACAAGATCGGCTAGCAATTTCGACAGCGATGCGAATTCGTCGGCCTCGCCGACGTGTGTAAACCAAGTCGGTCCGGCTTTGATCGGAGCCGAACAATTTGAGTTCTTCGGTGGGACGCCGGAGATCACTTCGTGCGGCGAGGCCCAGACGATCCTCGCGGTAGAAGCGATCCCGCCTCCCGCGATCCAAACAGTTGCAGTCTTTCGCCCTTCTCGGTGGACATTGACGCACAGTCCCTGCCGGTTCCATCGCCATATTTTCTTTGTCGAAGTTGCATCAGGCGAACCAATCACTGCCGAGATTGCAGCTATAGTGCACTTAACAACTTCGCTGTCGTCCGTATCATTGGTTACGCAAGTCAAATCCACTCGTACTCTCAATGGTTAGCGGGTTGTAGGTCTTTGACGAACTCCTCGAAGAAGATCCTCAAGCGCGGGAAGAAGGCGGCGGTCGCTAGCTCCTCCTGCGCCTAAGCATCTCTTGGCGGGCGTGCCACACGGTGTCGGGGTCCATGTCCGTCTGGCGCTGCATCCAGTCCAAATAGTCACCCGGGACCTGCGCCCACTCCTGGCCGCGGTGCTTGCCGAAGGTCAGCTTCGGCATGGGACGCGGCTCCTTCGTCCAAGCCACCATCTCATCGAAGGTGGCGTACTGGGCGAGATCGGCCAGGAGATGAGCTGTCACCCAGGCGTCAGGGCCCGCTCGGTGGGGGGGCATGGCCAGGGCGTTGTCGAGCACCAGATTGCGCCAGTAGCGCAGCACCTGGTTGGAGTGACGCGGGGCGTCGGGCCAAACATGCATCGCCACCTTGTAGGTGCAGATCCAGGGGATGGCGCCCGTGGTGGCCTCGGTGATGAACTGTCGCTCAAAGGCGCAACTGTGCGCGACCAACGCGGCCGGTGTCGGCCCGCTCCAGACCGCACTGTGAAGATACTCCGGCGTGCAAACGGGCGTGTCCGGCCTGAAGTCGGCCTCGGTGATGTGGTGGACGGCCATCGTCTCCGGAGGAATCCCGCGCAGGGGTCGGTAGAGCCAGGCGACTGGCGGCTCGACCGTTGTGCCGGCGGGGCTGATGTCCACATCGACCCGCCCAAACTCGATGATCTCCGCCGGCGGCTCGGTGCCCGTCGTCTCAAGATCAATGACGCGCAACCGGGTCATGAGCACCCAAGATCGAATTGCGCGGACAAGGCGGCGGCATGGTCAGCGAGGGCGGGCTGACCAGCCCAATGCTGCAGCAACTCTGCATATGACAGGCTGCAGAACGCCACGTCGGCGACAGCGGACGTGACTTCGGCGGTAAAGGTCGCCACCTCGTCGCGATGGGCCTGGATCGCCGAGGCCGGGATCGATCGTCCGTCCGGGAACGCCCGCGGTTCCGCATAGAGATAGCAAAGCACGGCCTGTCGGCCTGTCCTTTGTCCCTCAGTGCGCAGGCCAAAGGCGTGCTTGACCAGCTGGGCTGCGTCGAGAAACGAAAAGCGACGGCCGGCGCTCAGGGCGTCGCGCATGGCCTCGTAGGGGCCCATTGCCTGGCCCCAGACGGGCCGAGCGTAGGCGGCCGAGAAGGTCGCCGTCTTGCGATCCCGGAACGGCTCGTACCGCTTGGACTCGATGCCAATCAGGCGATCAGCTGTCTGAATCCCGACGTCTAGCCAGGGGTGAAGGCCGCCGCTCCAGGGAAATCGCATCTGCGCCTCGAGATCGACACTCTGCGCCTCGTGACCGCCCAGGCAATCGCCCGGCAGCGACAACAGGTCTGGGCGCTCGCCGAACAGCCCAAAGGCGTTTGCGACCAGGGCGGCCGAGGATTCCGGATTGGCGAACTTGCCGCTGACCAGCTCCTGGCCGCCGGCCGCCTGGTAGCGGGCCAGGATGGCGTCCTTAGGTAAGTGATCGAGCAGGACCGCGCGCGCCTTGGCAAGAGGATCGGCGAGGCTCAAACCGCGCCTCCCGCGTGTCGCGCCACCCGCAGCAGGGCTCCGACGATCGGCATGTGGATGTAGAGGGCGTCGCAGGGACGGGTAGCGGCCGCCTCCAGAGCCTCCGCATACAGCCCCAGTTGCGGGCCGTAGCCGACCGCGCGAGCGTCCCAGGTATCGCGCGAACCCGGGAAGCTCTTGTGGTCGATAACCGCGAATCCCGCGTCATGCTCCGCCAACAGATCGATCCGGCCGGAGACGAGCTGGTCGCCCAGGCGGGCAAACACCGGCGTTTCCCGGTGTAGACGGCCCGTCGGCCAGAGGCCGTTGAGATGGGCGTTCAGCCGGTCACAGGCGTCGAGCACATCCTGCGCCTTGACCTGATGGACGCCCCAGCGCTCAAGGATGGCCTCGGCGCGCTGGTGACGCGCCGCCGGCGGCTGGTCTGCGCGATCCGCGGCGAAGATGGCATGCACCGCCTCGCCCAGGCTCAACATGTCGGGCGTGCCGACGAACGGCATACGCGGGCCCAGTTGAACCCGCTCGACCACCACATAGGGATTCGTCGTGGTCTCGCCGCTCGGCCGGCGATGCAGGGCGGGCCGGTCGCGGATCTGTCGGGTCAAACGCACGAACGCTGGCCGGACAATCGACGGCGCGACGACATCATCGACGGCCATTGGGCTCACGCGGGCCGGAAAACTGTCCGCGCCTGCGACAAGGGTGTTTGCCGCCCCTGAGGGCAGAGCGACATGGCCGGGCTGATCGCCGTCCAGCACCTGCAGCCATTTCAGCTCGCCCTTGGTCGGCGGCGCGAAGATCACATAGTCCCGAGCGCGGGTGACCCCGACATAGAGAAGCCGCGTCTCTTCCTGGCGGGCGCGCAAGGCCGCCTGTTGGCCGAGCGGAGAGGTGAGGGCGGCTTCATCCAGACCGACGTCCTTGCTCTGGCTGGCATAGGGCCAGGGCCAGTAGCGGATCCATCGGCCGGCCAAGGGATCGCGCCAGTCCAGCGCGCCATCGGCCTCAGCGACCGGTTCGAACAGCCGGGGTTTGGGTTCGCGGTTGAGACCGGTCAAGACGACCAGCGGCCATTCGAGACCCTTGGCGCCGTGATAGGTCATCACCTTCACGGCGTTTGATTGCAGGCTTTTGGGGCGGCGCGGCTCGTCGGCGGCCAGCGCCAGAACGAGTCCCGACGGGGTCGCCGGAGCGCCGGAGCTGGCACAGCTGGCCTCATAGGTGCGGGCAAACCCACGCAGGGCTTCCAGGTCGTCAAGGCGCGCGGCGACATCGCCCCAGGTCTCAATACGGCGGATGACGTCTGGCAGAACGATCAGGGCGTCCACGAGGTCCGCCGGGGTCAGCGACAGCACGCTCTCGCGCAGCGCGTTCAATGCCGGTGAGACCGGAACGGCAGCTTGCAGGGCCGCGTCCTGGTCGTCGGCGCTGACAGCCTGCAGCCAGAGATCCGACTTCGGATCGTCGCTGAAGAAGCGGGCGAGTTCAGCGAGCGCGAGCCGGTCGGTCGGATCGGCGACCCAGCGGAAGGCCGCCATCACCAACTCGACATGCGGCGTACGAGAGAGACCATCTCGCTCGACCGCGACCTTCACGCCCAGCTGGCTGAGCGCCGTGGCCACCCGAAGAATGTCGGCGTGGCTGCGGCACAGCACGGCGACGTCCCCGGCGCGAAGCGGCCGATTGGCCTTGGCCTCCTTGTCGAACACCATCCAATCGGCGCCATCGGCGATGGCGTCGCGGATGCCGGCGGCCAGGGCGGCGTATTGCAGGTCAACCTTGCCATCGAGCCACCAGACGGCGAACGGGGCGTGGGCGAACCCATCCTCGGTTCGCGCCGTGCCGCTGAAGGCGTGGTCGGCCGCCGGCAAGCCCATGGCGGTGAAGGCCGGTCCGAAAGCGGCGTTTACGAAGTCGATGATGCCCTTGCGGCTGCGATAGGAGGTCGCCAGGACCTCCTGCGGTTCGGTGGCCGTCGCCGCCACGCCATCGAAGGCGGCCTGGGTCAGGGCGCTGTCGGCGTTGCGGAAGCCGTAGATCGCCTGTTT
>CAZISF010000089.1:0-13844 GCA_964541915.1 uncultured Caulobacter sp. | reverse complement strand
AACGCCACTATATACTTCACATGCGAAACATCAAGTTCACATGTGAAATAGCTTCCTCCCCGGCTCCGCGGGGAGGAAGGAGCAAGACTTCACCCCGCCCGGTACCAGATCACGCCGTCTTCATCCGCCTCTGCCACGGCCTGGCCGCGCTCGATCAGGCAGTTGAGGTGGGCCAGGCTCTCGCCCGTCGCCATGCCGACCAGTTCGGGCCCGATCGGGCGGGCGAACAGGGCGCCGAACACGTCAATGGCGCGCTTCGGTTCGGCCAGCGACTTCTCCAGACGGCCCAGTGACCGCTCATGGCCGGCGATCAGGTGATCGAGCCGCGCATGCAGGCCGTGAAACGGGTCGTTGTGCGCCGGCAGGACCAGCACCTCGTCCGGCACCTCCTGCTTCACCTTGGCGCAGCTGGTCATCCAGTCGGTCAGCGGGTCAGCGTCGGGTTCGGTCGGGAATACCGACACGTTCGAGGAAATGCGCGGCAGCACCTGATCGCCGGAGATCAGCAGCTTCAGCTCGGGGCAGTAGAGACAGGCATGGTCCGGGGAATGGCCGTTGCCGGTGACGATCCGCCAGGTATGAGCGCCGATCTGGAACTCTTCCTTGTCATCAAGGCGACGATAGCTGTCCGGCAGCTGGTAGATCGCCTTGCCGAAGCCGCCGAAACGGGCGCGGTAGTTCTCCAGCGCATCCTCGTCCCAGCCGGCGGCCTTGTAGAAGCGCATCCCGTCCTCGGGCGCCTCGCGGCCGGTGTCGGCCACCAGCATCCGGCACTGGAGGTACTCCAGCCGGGTCATCCACAGCCGGCACTGGAACTTGCGGGTCATCCAGCCGGCGAGACCGATATGGTCCGGGTGCAGGTGCGTCACGATCACGCGGGTGATCGGCTTGCCGCCCAGCGCGTCCTTGAACGCGGCCCGCCAGGCCTGGGAAGTGTCACGGGTCTGCATGCCTGTATCGACCACGCACCAGCCTTCTCCGTCGGCGAGCGCCCAGACGTTGATGAACTGCAGCGCCCCGCCCAGCGGCATACGCAGCCACAGCACACCGGGGGCGACTTCGACCGCCTCACCCGTTCCGGGTGCAGGGCCCGTCTCGAACGGATAGTCCAGTTTCGGACGACGGATCTCGGCGGCCGTCTCTTCGATTCCGTCCCGCAACGTGCTGCACTCCCGATGAATGCCCCCATCATCGGCTGTTCAGCCCCGCGCCGCAATTCCGCCAGTCGGTTGCGTGACCTTGACCCCCGAAAAAAGCGCGCGTTTAAGTCCGCGCGAGGAATCTGCCAGGAGACAGAACAATGAGAAAATTCGGGATCGGCCTGGCGGCCGTTCTGGCCCTGTTGGCCATCGCGCCCGCCACGCTCGTGCTGGCGGCCAAGAAGCCGGCCGAAGCCGCGGGCGGCGTGGACGCCAAGTCTCGCGAGAAGGGCATGGCCGACGCGCCGGCGCTCATCGCGGCGGCGGGCCTCAACTGCACCCTCTCCGACGCACGCTGGGTCGGCGCGGACCCGAAGACCAAGACGGCCTACTATGAAATCGCCTGCAATCCCGGCATGGGCGGCGTGATCGTCGCGAGCGCCGGAAACGTGACCCCGCCGGCCTACTACCCCTGCCTCGAAACCGGCAAGCCCGGCCCCGACGGCAAACCCGGCCAGCTGGCTTGCAAACTGCCGGCGAACGCCAATCCGATGCAGTCGCTCGCACCGTTCGTGACCAAGGCCGCCGGCTCCTGCGATATCACCAACGCCCGCTCGATCGGGGCCAGCACCAAGAACACCTTCTTCGAGGTCGCCTGCGCCAACGGGTCCGGCCTGGTCGTGATCACCTCCTACCCGGCTGACGCCTCCAAGGAGGTCAAGGCCAATACCTGTCTTGCCTACGAAGACGGCTCAAACCTGTCCTGCACGCTGACCACCCGCGAAGCCCAGCTCGCCATGGTCGACACCCTGGCCGCGGCCTCGGGCAAGAACTGCGTGGTCAAGGACAAGCGCTACATCCTGTCGGCGGTGAACGGATCGACCTACTTCGAAGTCGCCTGCCAGGACGGCAAGGGTTACGTGCTTGAACGCGCCGCCAGCGGCGCGCTCGCCCGCGCCATCGACTGCGCCAACGCTCCGGGCGGCGCCGAATGCACGCTGACCGACTCGCGCGAAGCCATGACCGAACAGGCCGGCCTCTATACCCGCCTGGCCACCAAGGCCGGCTTCCCCTGCAAGGTCGAGAAGTACGCCCTGTTCCCGGCCCGCGGTAAGCCCGAGGAAGTGGTCGAGCTGAAGTGCTCGGATCGGCCTGACGGCGGCGTCGCTGTCTTTGACTCCAACGGCGGCGGCAAGGTCTACAACTGCATTACCGCCGAACTGCAGGGCTACGGCTGCTCCTTCACCCCGAAGGCGGCGTCGGTGGTCAAGCTCAGCGCCGACCTTCGCGCGCTGGGCAAGGGCTCCTGCTCGGTCTCCGACGCTCGCGTCATCGGCAAGACCGAGACGGGCGACGGCTTCATCGAAGTCGCCTGCGCTGACGGCCTGCCGGGCTGGGTGATCAGCTATCCGCTGAGGAACGAGACGCCCAAGGAAGTCCTGAGCTGCAAGCAGGCCTCGGGCATCGGCGGCGGCTGCAAGCTGCCGACCAACAAGACCAGCAACTGATCGCCAGTCTGACCTGAACGACGAAGGCCCGCCGGAGCGATCCGGCGGGCCTTTTTCTTTGGTCGAAACCGGCCGGCGCTAGAGCGCCGCCTCGATGAACGCCGGGCCCTTGCGGCTCATGGCCCGGGCGAAGGCCGCGTCGAACTCTTCAACGGTCGAGCAGCGCTCAGCGGGCAGCCCGAGACCGCTCGCGACATTGACCCAGTCGATGCGCGGATCGCCGAGATCCAGCAGCTTCTTCGCCGCCGGTCCGGGATTGCCGGCGCCGGTGCGGCCCATCTCGATGTTGAGAATGCGGTAGGCGTGGTTGGCGAACACGACGACGCAGACATCGAGCTGCTCGCGGGCGATCGTCCACAGGCCCTGAACGGTGTACATCGCCGCGCCGTCGCCGTTGAGGCTCAGCACCTTCTGGTCCGGACAGGCCACCGAGGCGCCAATGGCCAGCGGAATGCCCTGGCCGATGGCGCCGCCGGTCAGGCACAGCCAGTCGTGAGGCCTTGCGGTCCGGGTCGACTGGAACACCGGCAGGCCGGCGGTCACCGCGTCGTCGCTGATGATGGCGTTGTCGGGCATGTGCCGGGCGATCGAGGCGCCGATCGTGTAGGGATTCTGCGCGCCGACCGGCATGTCGGGCAGCTTGAGCGCTTCGGTCGGCGTCGCTTCCGGCGCGCCCAGCGCATCGGCCAGGGCCTGCAGCGCGCCGATGCCGTCGGCCTCGCGCCCGCACAGGCTGGCGGTCTCACAGCCCTCGGGAACGAGCAGGCTGGGCCGATCGGGATAGGCGAAGAAGGCCACCGGCTCGGTGGTCTCGACCAGCACGATCAGATCGACGCCCTCGAGGTCCGCCAGGGCCATCTCGCCGAAATACATCATCTTGTCCGGCGCGAACCGACCGGCGCCGCGGGCGATGCGGGCGACGAACGTGTCGGTCAGGGTGCGCACGCCGGTGGCGGCGATCCGGCCTGCCTGGCGCACGCCGGCGTCGAGACAGGTCGAGCCGCCCATCAGGATCACCGGCTTCTTCGCCGCCTTGATCCGCACGGCCATGGCGGCGGTCGCGTCCGCTGAGACCTTGGCGCGCGGCTTCGGCGCGAGCACGGGCCCGACCACGGTGGTCTCGGTCCAGGCGCTGTCGGCCGGCAGGATCAGGCTGGCGCAGCCGCCCGGCGCGCCGAAGCTGGCCTGCACCGCTTCGGCCGTCAGCGGCCCGACCGTGTCCGCCGTCTCGGCTGACTTGACCCACAGCGAGTTGGGCGCGGCCCAGCCGGCGATGTCGGAGTTGAGCGGCGCGTCGTACTGCCGGTGATAGGTGGCGTGGTCGCCGATGACGTTCACCAAAGGCGTGCCGGCCCGGCGGGCGTTGTGCAGGTTGGCCCCGCCGTTGGCGTAGCCGGCGCCCAGGTGCAGCAGGGTGCAGGCGGGCTTGCCGGCCATCCGGCCGTAGCCGTCGGCGGCCCCCGTGGCTACGCCCTCGAACAGGCACAGCACCGAGCGCATGCGCGGTTCACGGTCCAGGGCCGAGACGAACTGCATCTCGCTGGTGCCCGGATTGGCGAAACAGGCGGTCACGCCGTTGTCGGCGAGCGTGGTGATCAGGGCGTCGGCGCCGTTCATGGTCTTCTCCGTTCGGGGCAGCACGCCACCCATCCAACATTTCGCGCGCCACGCCAACGGGCGGGCGCCCCGCCCTTGATCAGGCGATGATCTTTCCAGGGTTCAGAATGCCTCGTGGATCAAGCGCCGCCTTGAGCCGCCGCATCAGGGCGATCTCGGGCGGCGAGCGGGTCAGATCGAGATGATCGCGCTTCTGAAGGCCGATGTCGTGCTCGGCCGAGATCGATCCGCCCAGGGACGCCAGCGGACGATAGACGATCATCTCCGCCATATGCCGGTGCTCCGGCGTCAGGGCCGGGACGCGGGCGATGATGTGCAGGTTGCCGTCGCCGAGATGGCCGAACACCAAAGGCGGCCCGAGATCCGGCCAGTGATCGGCCAGCGCGGCCTGCACCGCGCCGACATAGGCGTTCATCGCCGGGATCGGCAGGCTGACGTCGAAGGTCACGATCGGGCCGTTGCGCGCGGTCTGGGCCACGTCGTCGCGCAGGGCCCACATCGCCTCGCGCTCGGCCTTCGAGCGCGCGAGCACGGCGTCGGCGATCTCGCCGTCCTCCAGCGCCGCGCCGAGGCAGGCCTCGAACCGCGCCGCGTCGATGGCCGGATCCGCGCCCAGGCTTTCCACCAGGACATACCAGGGGTAGCGCCCCTCCAGCGGCGGCCGGCCCCGCGCCGGGGCGCTGGTGACCAGGTCATGGAAGTCGGCCCACATGACCTCGAAGGCCGACAGGTTGCCGCCCAGCCCCCGCTCCAGCCGGCGCAGCAGGCGCGGCAGGTCGTCGAAATGCTCCACGCCGATGAAGGCCGTGTCCTGGCTGACGGGCGCCGGCCGCAGCCGCAGCACCGCCCGGGTGACCACGCCCAGCGTGCCCTCCGAGCCGATGAACAGCGGCTTGAGGTCATAGCCGGCGTTGTTCTTCAGCAGCGGGTTCATCGCGTCGATGACCGTACCGTCGGCCAGAACCGCCTCCAGCCCCAGCACCATCTCGCGCATCATGCCGTAGCGCAGGACGCGGTTGCCGCCGGCATTGGTGGCGATGTTGCCGCCGATCGTCGCCGAGCCACGCGAGCCCAGATCCAGCGGCAGCAGCAGCCCCTCCCCGGCGGCGGCTTCGCAGGCGGTCTGCAGGATGCAGCCTGCCTGGACGGTCAGGGTCCCGGCGGCGGCGTCGACGCGTTCGATGGCCGCCATGCGGTCGAGTGACAGGGCGACGGCCCCGTCCGCGACACAGCCGTCGACCAGGCCCGTGCGCCCGCCCCAGGGCACTACGGGCACGCCTGCGGCCGACGCCAGGCGCAGGACCTTGGCCACCTGCACGGTCGAGGCCGGCCGGACCACAGCCAGTGGTTCGCCCAGCCGGGTCCAGGGGCTCTGGAACCTCTCGGCGCCCTCCGCGCCGCCCAGCACCGCGTCGGGAGCCAGGGCCTGTTTCAGGTCATCGATGAGGGTGGTCATGCCCGGCGGCTCCCGTGTCTGGCGGCACCCTAGGGGCCCTGCCCGGGCGGCGGCTTGATCCAGACCAATTCGACCTTTTGCCGCCGCGCCAAACCGGGCATGCAGAGGGCAAAGAGGGGGAGACGACCATGACACTGCGCGACAGGGCGGCCCGCTGGGCGCTGATCGGCTCGATCCTCGGCGGGGTGAGCTACATCGCGTCGTGGAGTCTGCACCTGCCCACGCCGGTGGAACTGGCGTGGAAGGGGACCGGCGTCGGACTGCTGGCGGTCTACGCCGCGCTGAAGGCCCGCGACCGCGACGGCTGGTTGCTGATGGCGGTGATGACCCTCGGCTTCCTCGGCGACGTGTTGCTGGGCATCCAGTTCATCGTCGGCGCGGTGACGTTCCTGATCGGCCACGTCGTCGCCGTCGGACTCTACCTGACCAACCGCCGTCCCGCCCTGAGCCGCAGCCAGACGGCGCTGGCCCTGTTGCTGGTTCCCGCTTCGGTGTTCATCGCCTTTATGCTTCCGGCCGACCGGTCCGGCGCGCCGGGCGTGGCCTTCTACACCCTCGGCCTGTCGCTGATGGCCGCGACTGCCTGGACCAGCCGCTTCCCGCGCTTCACGGTTGGCGCCGGGGCGCTGATGTTCCTCGTCAGCGACCTGGTGATTTTCGCCAAGATGGGGCCTCTGCCGGACAGTTTCCTCAGCGGCCTGGCGGTCTGGGTCCCCTACTATTTCGGCCAGCTGTTGATCTGCGTGGGGGTTGCCGTGGCGTTGGCGATTGAGCGCGCTCCCCAACCCCTGTCATCCCGGCCGTAGCGAAGAGACGGGACCAGGATTCGGCCTGGACTTGATCTGGGTCCCGGATAGCCGCTGCGCGGCATCCCGGATGACAGTGGATCAGAACACCATCACCCCGTCATCGGGCGCATCCGCGAACAGCCTCGCCACCTCCGCTGGCCGGCGATCCCGGGCCATGGCCTGGTTGATGTAACCCTTGTCGGTCAGCTCGCCGCTGGCGGCGTCCGGCGCGCCGTCGAGGATCAGCGCGCGCCAGATTTTCCCGCCGCCGCCCGTCGCCGCCGCGTTCATCTTTTCCAGCCCGGTACGGATCACCGCCCGCACCTCCGCCGGATCCGGATGGCGCGCGTTGAACGACGGGTCGAGGAACAGCATCAGGCCGACGCCCTCCTGCCCTTCGCCGCAGACCACCGCGTCCAGCGCCGCGCCGCCGATGGCCGAGACGGCCGTCACCCGCAGGGCGCCCGCCGCGACGAAGGTCCCGCTGGCCAGCTTGAAGTTCTCCACCAGCCGGCCGTCGAACATCAGGCCAGCCTCCGGATCGGCCGGATCGATGGCCCTCGCCGCGTCGCCGAGGCGATAGAAGCCCTCCTCATCGAAGGCGTCGGCCGACAGTTGCGGTTCACCCAGATAGCCGGGCGAGACCTGCGGGCCTTTCACGCGGATCTCGAATTTCTCGCCGGCCGGAACCAGCTTCACCGCCGTGCCCGGCACCGGCAGGCCGATCATCCCGCCCCGGCCGTTCAGCCAGTGGATATTGCAGGCTGTCGGGCCGGTCTCGGTCGAGCCATAGCCGGTGGCGAAGGTCACCCGTTCGCCGATGGTCCTGATCGCCACGGCCTGGACCCGGTCGATGATGCTCTGGGCGATAGAGGCGCCGCCGTACTGCAGCACCCGAACTCGCTTGAAGAAGGTCCGCGCCAGGGCCTCGTCCTTCTCCAGAGCTGACGCGAACAGCCCCCAGCCGGCCGGGACCATGTTGTGATAGGTCGGCGAGACTTCCGACAGGTTGCGGATTGTCTCGGCGAACCGCGCCTGGGTCGGCTGGCCGGCATCGATGTACAGCGTCCCGCCCCGATGCAGCACCATGTGCAGGATGGCGTTGGCCCCCAGGCTGTGGCTCCAGGGCGCGGCATTGACCACCACCGGCGGATCAGGATCGTCGAAACAGGCCGCGATCTGGGCGGCGTTGAAGGCGATGTTGCGATGCAGCCCGATGACCGCCTTGGGCCGTCCCGTCGAACCCGAGGTCAGCAGCAGCTTGGCTGTGTCATCCGGCCGGGCGACAAACGCGGTCGGCGCCGAAGTCAGCAGGCTGGCAAAGGCAATGTCGGTCGGACGCGCGTTGGCGCTGGCGACCACCGGGAGGCCCTGCAGGAAATCCGCCTCCAGCGCCCCGGCAAAGGCCGCCGCGTCGTCGGCGTAGACCGCGTCCGGGCTCAGCACGCCGCAGGCATAGGCCAGTCGCGAAAGATCGGCCCCGGCCAGGCCGTACTGCGGCGACACCGGAGCCACCGCCACGCCGAGCGCCATGGCCGCGTAGCAGATCAGGGCGTGGTCTACCGTGTTGCGCGCCAGGATCAGCAGGCAGTCGCCGCGCTTCAGCCCCAGACTCTTGAGACCGCCGGCGAGCGCCGACACTTGCGTCAGGGCCGTGGCGTAGTCGACCGTCCGCCAGCCGTCCGCAGCCCGCTCGGCCAGCCAGACCCGATCCGGCGCCTCCGCGCTCCAGCGGACCAGCGCGTCGAGCGTGGTGGTGTAGCGCCCGTCGACCGGCGTCGGATTGGCCAGCACCAGCGACCCGTCCGCCCGCCGCTCGACGTCGAGCCGGCGCGGCGCATAGCGGGCGTCACGAAAGGGAGTTGTGGAGAGCGCGGTGTTTCCGTCCATGGGCGCGGTTATCGGGCGCCACTCAGGGCGATTCAATCCTCCCCGCTTCGCGGAGAGGATCAGTGTTTCAGCGTCTCCCCGAACCGCACGGGCTTGCCCCGTCCGTGCGCGACGATCTCGTCGTCTCGCATGACGCTGATGCCGCGGACGATGGTCGCGACCGGCCAGCCCCTGGCTTCGAAGCCGTCGAACGGGGTCCAGCCTACCCGGCTGGCCTGGTCGGCGTGGCGGATGGTTCGACGGGCCTTGAGGTCGACGATGGTCAGGTCGGCGTCGAAGCCCTCGGCGATGCGGCCCTTCTCGGCCAGACCGAACACGCGGTTGGGGCCGTGGCTGGTCAGGTCGACGAACCGCTCCAGCGTCAGCCGGCCCTCGGCCACATGGGTCAGCATGATCGGCACCAGGGTCTGCACCCCCGGCATGCCCGACGGCGAAGCGGGATAGGGCCGCGCCTTTTCTTCGGCGGTGTGCGGCGCGTGGTCCGAACCCATCACGTCGGCGACGCCGGTGGCGAGGCCGGCCCACAGCGCGGCGCGGTGGTGCGCCTCGCGGATCGGAGGGTTCATCTGGGCATAGCCCTTGAGCCGCTCATAGGCCTCCGGTCCCTCCAGCGTCAGATGCTGCGGCGTCACCTCGACGCTGGCGACGTCCTTGTTCAAAGCGAGGAACTCCATCTCCTCGGCCGTGGTCACGTGCAGCACATGGATGCGCTTGCCGACCTTGCGGGCGAGGCCGACGAGGCGGCGGGTCGAGCGGATCGCGCTCTCGGCGTCGCGCACCTCCGGGTGGCTGGTCCAGTCGCCGGTGCGGGCGAGCGGCCGGCGCTCCTCCAGCCGGTACTCGTCCTCGGAATGGAAAGCCGCGCGGCGGTTGATGTGCTTGAGCACCTCTTCAACGCCCGCATCGTCCTTGATCAGCAGGGAGCCGGTCGAGGCGCCCATGAACACCTTGATGCCGCAGCAGCCCGGCAGCCGCTCCAGCTCGCCCAGGAACCGCGCGTTCTCGTGCGTGCCGCCGACGTAGAAGGCGTGATCACAGCTCATGCGGCCCGACGCGCGGCGCAGCTTGTCGGCGAGAGCATCCGGATCGGTGGTTGTCGGCTCGGTGTTCGGCATCTCGAACACGGCCGTAACCCCGCCCAGCACGGCCGCGTTGGCGCCGGTCTCGAGGTCTTCCTTCCATTCGAGACCCGGTTCGCGGAAGTGCACCTGACTGTCGATCACGCCCGGCAGGACAGTCAGACCGGTGGCATCGATCACCTCGCCGGCCGAGGCCTGCGACAGGTCGCCGACGAAGGCGAACTTGCCACTGCGAATGCCGATGTCGGTGATCCCGCGTCCCGCGTGGTTCACCACTTCGCCGCCACGGATGATCAGGTCGTAGGTCTGGGTCATTTCACAATCCGCTCATCCGGCTCAGGCCGGCTTCGTCGCTTCCAGCAGGTCCCGCGCCGTCTCGACCACCCGGTCCACCGGCAGGTCCATCATATGGCCGATGGTCTGGTTCAGGCCGGGGTCGATGGCCTTGAACTGGTCGAACTCGCGCGGACCCCGCACCACACGCGTGTCGGGTCCCCACGGGGCGTAGAGCCGGTCGTCGGAAGGCCCGAACAGGCCGATGGTCGGGGCGCCCGCCGCGGCGGCAAGATGCATCAGTCCGGAGTCGTTGCCGACGAACAGGCGCGCCCGCTTGAGCACGGCGTAGGCCGTCAGCAGATCGACCTGACCGGTCAGGTCGATGACCCGGTCGCGCGGGATGGTGCGCACCAGCGGCTCGACGTAGCGGGCATCTTCCGGTCCTCCGAGCACCAGCAGCCGGCCGCCGGCCATCGGTCCATCCGCGTCGAGCAGTTCGATGGCCACCCGGGCAAAGCGCTCGATCGGCCAGGTCTTGCCCAGCCAGTTCGCCGCCGGCCCCATGGCCAGGATCGGCCCGCCCTCGCCGAGCAGCTCGACGGCGCGCGCCTCGATCTCGTCGGAAGTGAACAGGAAGGGCGCGGGCGGATCATCCTCCAGCGTCAGCAGACTGGCCGCCTCGATGACCTTGTGCACCGGCTCGCCGCCGGCCTTGCGGTGCCGGGCCCGACGGTCAGCCCTGAGGAACCGCGCCGTGGCCGAACCGCGCATGTCGACGACGAGGCTCCAGTGCGTGCTCCGCACCTGGTTCCACAGCGCGAACCAGTGGCCCGACCCCTTCTGCTTCCGCATCACGATGAGGGCGTCGAGCCCGGGCACCTCGGCGAATAACGGTGCGGCGGCGGGGCCGACCGCGATGGTGAACCGGGCGCCGGGCGCCTCGTCGGCGAGCTTCCTGATCAGGCCGGACGCCAGAACAGCGTCGCCGATACGGGAAGGGCCTATGAACAGAATCGGGAAGGGCTTGATCGCCATTGCGACACCTTAGACTGGCATGCACTGGCGTTACAGCGTGTGAAAGGCCACATCGGGATCATGACCAAGGCTCCGACCTATGCCCTCCTCCGCGACCGGGCCCTTCTGGCCGTCACCGGGCCGGACTGGCGCACTTTCCTGCAGGGCCAGCTGACACAGGATGTCGACACCCTCGCGGTCGGGGAACTGCGCTTCGGCGCCCTGCTCTCGCCCCAGGGCCGATTGCTGTTCGACCTGTTCATCCTCGGCCGCGAAGACGGATGCTGGCTGGATGTCGCCGCCGACCGGCGAGAGGCGCTGATCGCCCGGCTGACGATCTTCCGGCTGCGGGCCAGGGTCGAGATCGCACAGCAGACCGGGCCGGTCGTTGCCCTGTGGAACACGGACCGGCCGGAGCCCGGCTTCTCCGTCGATCCCCGCCTGCCGGCGCTGGGTCTGCGCGGCTATGGCGACGTCGAACCGCCGGGCGTCCGCGCGGACAGCGCCGCCTATGAGACGCGGCGTATCGCGCTCGGCGTGCCGGACACGGCCGACTATGGCGACGACAAGACCTATCCGATCGAGGCCAACTTCGACCTGCTGAACGGCATCGACTTCCGGAAGGGCTGCTTCGTCGGCCAGGAGACCACCAGCCGGATGAAGCGTCGCGGCCAGATCAGGAGCCGCATGCTGCCGATCGCCTTTGACGGCCCGCCGCCGGCTTTCGGCGCAGAGGTGCTGAATGGCGAGTTGCGGGCGGGTCAGGTGCTTTCAGGGAACACGGGCCGGGCCATCGCCCTGCTGCGACTCGACAGGATCGAGGACGCCGCGCTGACGGCGGACGGACGGCCCGTGAGCGTCGACCGGCCGGCGTGGCTCGAGGCCTGACGGCTCAATCGTCGCCGGCGAAGATTTCCGGCAGCGCCGCCCGGAGAGTCGAATAGTGCGACAGGTCCGGAAAGGTGCGTAGCATCGGCGCGCCCGGGAGAGCGGCGGCCAGCGCCCGCGCCATCGCCGGCGGGGTCCAGGTGTCGGCCTCGCCCTGCCACAGGGTCACCGGATGGGTCAGGCCGGCGAGCCGGTCGGGCGTCCAGGCGACATAGGCCAGCACATCGCGGCGGTAGGCGCGCGCGCCGCCCGAGAGGCTGTGGGCAAGGATGGCCTTGATGATGGTCTGGAACCCTGGATCCCGGGCGAGCTCGGCGTCGGCCCCGGCCGCGCCGGCGAAGATCTGACCAAACAGCGCCCCCGGCACGAGCCGGGCCAGCCACCCCTGCAGCCGGGTCAGCACCGCGAACAGGGCCGGCCGACGAGCCGCCAGACCAAACACCGCGCCGCCCGCCATGTCCGGCAGAAAGTCGCCCAGTCCCAATGGGGCGGCGGGCGACACCAGATCCAGCCGAACATCTCGGCTGGCGATCCGCAGCGCCACCTCAAGAGCGATGAACGCCCCAAGCGAGAATCCGACGAGCCGGATCGGGCCGGTGGGATACCGCGCCAGGATCGCCGCCGTCAGATGGTCGAGCCAGGGGCTCATGGGCAGCTCGGGACGATCGGTCGCGCGGTCAGCCGCGAACAGGGCCGCAGGCAGGCAGGCCACGCCGACCAGTGCCGGCTCCGCCGGCGAGCCCGGCTGGCCGTGAAAGTAGACGTACTGATCCGCCGCCATCGCCGCTCCGCCCGACTCATCGCGGCTCGACCCTAGCATCGGGCCGCACCGTCAGGATCAGACGACGCGCCCCGCAAGGACGTGACATTACGCCGGCGATGCGAGCGCGATCATCCGTCGCTAGACTGACGCCATGACCGACTCGCTCCCCCGTTGCGCCTGGCCCGGAACCTCGGACGCCCTCTACCTCGCCTATCACGACGAGGAATGGGGCGTGCCGGAGTACGACTCCCGCGCTCTGTGGGAGAAGCTGGTGCTGGACGGGTTCCAGGCCGGGCTCGCCTGGATCACCATCCTGCGCAAGCGCGAGGCGTTCCGCGCGGCCTTCGACAATTTCGATCCGGAGAAGGTCGCCCGCTATGGCGAGGCCGACCGCGCCCGGCTGATGGCTGACGCCGGCATTGTCCGGTCGAACGCCAAGATCGACGCGGCCATCGGCGGTGCGAAGATCTGGCTGGAGATGCGCGACAACGGCGAGGATTTCTCGGAATTCCTGTGGAACTTCGTCGGCTGCCAGCCGATCCAGAACCACTGGCCCGACATGAAGTCAGTGCCGGTGAAGACCCCGGAGGCCGAGGCCATGGCCAGGGCGCTGAAAAAGAAGGGCTTCAAGTTCGTCGGGCCGGTGATCGTCTACGCCTTCATGCAGGCGACCGGCATGGTCAACGACCACATCGGCGACTGCTTCCGGCATGGGCCGGTGCGGGACCTGACGCGCTGATGCCGGACTTTATGCTCGAGCTGGCCTGCACCGGCCCGGTCTGCGGCGTGGATGAAGCCGGGCGCGGCCCCTGGGCTGGACCGGTCAGCGCGGCGGCTGTGATTCTCGATCCCGCGACCGCCCCGGAGGGCCTGGATGACTCCAAGAAGCTGAGCCATACCCGGCGCGAGGCCCTCGAAATCGAGATCAAGACGCGCGCCGTCGCCTGGTGCGTGGCCTTCGCCACCGTCGAGGAGATCGACGAGCTCAACATCCTGCAGGCTACCGGTCTGGCCATGCGCCGCGCCGTCGAGGGCCTGTCGGTGACGCCGGCCTTCGCCCTGGTCGACGGAAACTACCGGTTCAGGCTGCCATGCGAGATCAGGACGGTGGTCAAGGGCGACGCCATCAGCGCCTCCATCGCCGCCGCCTCGATCCTGGCCAAGACCGCGCGGGACCGGCTGATGGTCGAGATGGACGCGGTGCATCCGGGCTACGGCTTCGCCGGCCACAAGGGCTACCACGCGGCGGTCCATGTGGAGGCGCTGCGGACGCTGGGCCCCAGCCCGATCCACCGCATGACCTGGGCGCCGATACGGGAATTGCTCGGCGGCGCCCCATCCCCTCAGCAGGGATGACACCTGCCCATTGGCCTTGATGGAATGATGCGCTCCGGACGGTCGTCCTGGTCAAGGACGACCCCTGCGG
>CAZISF010000088.1:0-13931 GCA_964541915.1 uncultured Caulobacter sp. | reverse complement strand
ATCCGACCCGCTTCGCGGGCCACCTTCTCCCGCAAGGGGAGAAGGGTCGTTAGCCCCTAAAAACCCAGTTCCTTCTGCCCCGTCTCGATGTGCGCGGCCTCCGGCAGGTGGCAGGTGAAGGTCGAGCCGTTGCCGGGTTCGCTTTCCAGCGCCACCCATCCGCCGTGCAGTTCGACCAGCGCCTTGACCAGGGCGAGGCCGAGGCCCGGGCCGCCGCGGTCGCGGCCGACGAAGCGGTCGAAGATGTGGGCCTGGACGTGGAACGGCACGCCCCGGCCGGTGTCGCTGACGGCCAGCCGCACCTCGCCCGCCGAACGCACGGCCGACAGGGTCACAGTCCCGCCGGGCGGGGTCTGGCGCAGGGCGTTCTCGACCAGATGATCGAGCGTCTGGACCAGACGTTTGGCGTCGCCGCGGATCAGGCCGGCGTCGTCGGCTCCCGCTCCCAGCACCAGCGCCACCTTTGACGTCTCGGCGGTCGCCGCCCAGTGGCCGGCGGTTTCCTGCAACAGGTCGCCGACCCGGACGTCGCCAAGGTCCAGCGCCATCTCGTCGGCGTCGATGGCGGCGATGTCGAGCACGTCATCGATAGACCGGCCCAGCTGCACGGCGGCCTGGCGCACGGCGGCCAGATGGGACCGACCGCGCTCGGGGATCGCCTCGCCCATGCGGTCGAGCAGTTCGGAGTAGCCGACGATGGTCGTCAGCGGCGTGCGCAGCTCATAGGACACGTTGCCGACGAACTCGCGCTTGAGCCGCTCGGCGCTGTCGAGCGCGGCCTCCTTGTCGGCGAGGGCGCCCTCCAGCTGGCGGGCGTCGGTGATGTCGGCGAAGGCGATCAGCGTCGCCCCGTCCGGTAGCGGCCGGGTCTGCCAGGCGACGACGCGGCCGAGCGCATTGCGGATTTCGCCGGCGGTCGGGGCGCGGGCCTCGGGGTCGGGATCGCCGACCCGGCCCTTGAGCTCGCCCCAGAAGGCCATGTCATGCAGGCGGGGGACGCACAGCTCGACGACGCGCTCGAAGTTCACGCCCTCGACCAGGTCGTCCTCGCCGATGGCCCAGAAGCGGGCGAAGGCCTCGTTGTGCAGACGCAGGCGACCGTTGGAGCCGAACACCACGACCGCATCGCTGAGCTTGTCGAGGGTCGCCTGCTGCACCTGGATCAGGGCGTTGTACTGCGCGCGCAGCCGCACCTCGCCGGTGATGTCCGAATAGAGCAGCAGCAGGCCGCCCATCGGGTGCGGCTGGCGGATCAGGCGCAGCGTTCGGCCGTCGGGCAGGGTCCAGCGGTCGTCCGGCTGGGGGCCGAGGGTTTCATAGCGCGCCAGCTCGGCGGCCTTCCACTTGGCGTAGTCAGGCGTCTCGGGCAGGCGCTGGCGCTGACGCAGGCGGTCGAGGATCTCGCCGTGGGTCGGCCGCTCGGCCAGCCAGGCCGGGTCCAGGCCCCAGAGGTCGGCGAAGGCGGTGTTGTGGAACGACAGCCGGCGGGTCGGGCCGAAGATGGCCACCGCCTCGGCGATGTGGTTCAGCGTTTCGTCGTGGGCGGCGACATGGCGCTTGAGGGCGTCCTGGATTTCCTCGGCCTGGGTCGCGTCGGAGGTCCAGACCGCGACCCCGCCGCCTTCGAGCGGCTCGGCGGTGATCTTCAGGGCCCGGCGACGGCCGCCGACGGAGATCCAGCGGGTCGTCTCGCGGCGCTCGCCCAGATTGGCCGCCTCGCTGGCGATGGCGTCGGCGCCCTTGTCGAGCGACAGGCCGAGATTGGTCGCGTCGCCGGCGTCGCGGGCGCTGACGGCGGTCAGCCAGGCCTTGTTGGCCCACTGCACCGCGCCGTCTGCCCCGGCGATCCACGCCGGCTCGGGGCGGGCGTCGAGGAAGGCGGCCAGGCGGGCGGCGCTGGGCAGGGCCGTTTCGTCCGTTGTCGCGGCGGTCAGTCGCAACCAGGCCAGGGCGCCGGCCGCCCGGCCCTCGACCGACACAACGCCCTTGGGCCCGCGGGCCTCGAAGGCGCAGGGCTCGCCGCGCTCGAACAGGGCCCTAAGGCGGGCCGCATGATCGGGGTCGGCGCGCATGATGGCGTTGACCATGCCCTGGGGATCGGCGACCGGCAGGCCGAAGGCGCCGGCGCAGGCTTCCAGATTTTCCTCGCCCGAGGCCAGCAGGGCCCGGCCGTCGTCGATGACCAGCAGCGTGCTGTCGAAGGCCTCGGCAGAGGCCTGGGCGGCGGCGGCGCGGCCCTCGACGGCCTCAAGCCGGTCCTGCATCTCGCGGACACGGCGGTCCATCGCCCGGCGCTGCACGAGCGCCCACAGCACCGCGCAGATCGCGAGGCAGACGGCGCCTGCCGTGGCGGCGGCGATCAATTGCATCTGCGTCATATGGAACCCGGCCGAATCATGGCTCGCCCACGATAAGCGAGCCGGGGCCGGGCGGCGACTGGCGAAGCGTCCTCGCGGGCGCCATCTTCGTCGCATGCGCTTTCCTCCGACCTCCCTCGCCCCCTCCCTCGACGATTTCGCGGCCATCGCGCGGGCGGCCTTCGACGACCTGCCCGATCCGTTCCGTCGGCTGGCCGGCGACGCGGTCATCCGGATCGCTGATTTCGCCGAGGAGGCGGTGCTCAGCGAACTTGGCATCGAGGACGCGTTCGAGCTGACCGGCCTCTACCAGGGCGTCGACCTGTCACGGCGGTCGGTGCTCGATTCCGGCCTGCAGCCGTCGATGGTCTTCCTCTACCGCCGGCCGATCCTCGACGAATGGGCCGAACGGGGCGATGTCACGCTGGAAGAGCTGATCGCCCATGTACTGGTGCACGAGATCGGTCATCATTTCGGACTCTCCGATGACGACATCGACGCCATCGAAGACAAAGCGTGAACGAATCGGATAGGCAGACCCCATGATCGCGCCCGAGTTCGACTACGACGCCGTCTGCCGCGACATGCCCGAAGCCCGGGTCATGCGGGGCGAAGCCTATGCCGCCAAGGGCTGGGTTGATCTGGTCGAGGTTTCGCCGGCGGGCGTCGTCGCCCATGTGACCGGCGAGCGCGATATCACCTATGTCGTCGAGGTCGCCGCGCCGAACGCGTCGGACGCTCGCTGCACCTGTCCGGATTTCGCCGACAGCGGCCTGCGCTGCAAGCATGTGGTCGCCACCGTGTTCACGGTGCTCGACACCGATGACGCCGGACTGGAGGCCTCCGCCGGCCGTCTCTCCCGCCTGGCCGACCTGCTTGAGATGGAGGGGCGCGACGACGCCCTTGACATGGTCGACCGCGCCCGCCGCGACCCGGCCCTGCTGCGCGAGCTCGAGGGCGATCCCGTAGCCTGAGACCCTCGCCGGGCGGCCAAAGGTTAATGTTCGTTCAGAACCTGACGCCCCCGTCACTTTTCAATTGACCCGCAATCGCAAAAGTGGACAGTGTTCACATTGCGCGAGGTCCGGCTGCAACGGGCCCGTTTTCCATGACTGGCCGGAGGACCGTTGCGATGAGCGACAAGAACATCACCAAGGACGCCATGTACGACGCGGTTGCGCCGGACGACTTCGAGTCGATGCTCGAGCTCGACCGCTACGGCAACCGTTCGACCGCGTTCGACAAGATCATTTCCGCGACCCACGACCACTTCTGGGATCCGCTGGACAAGGACTACATCGACTTCGACGAGCCCTTCGACATGGAGAACCAGGCCATCGTCCCCGAGGACATGGTCGTGGCCCTGTCGACCGACTACGTGTCCAACCACCTGTCGGACCCCAAGACGCGCATCGCTTTCATCAACGAATCAACGCTGCGCAGCTTCTCCTCGATCCTGCACGGCGAGCAGGGCGCGCTGAACCTGTCGGCCAGCCTCTGCCACGTGCTGAAGGACCAGGGCGCGCAGGAATACGCCGCCAACCAGACCCGCGAGGAAGCCCGCCACGTCACGGCCTTCGCCAAGTACGTCAAGGCGCGCTGGGGCAAGCCGGTCGAGTGCGGTCCGACCCTGAAGGCCCTGCTGGTCGAGATCATCGGCGCGCCGGAGGTCTACAAGAAGATCATCGGCATGCAGATGCTGGTCGAGGGCCTGGCCATGGGCGCCTTCGCCACCTTCTACAACAAGCTCAACGACCCGGTCGGCAAGAAGCTGATGCAGCTGGTCATGACCGACGAGGCCTTCCACCACAAGTTCGGGAAGATCTGGGCCGATCGCACGATCCCCAAACTGAGCCCCGAGGAACACGCGGTCATCGAGGACTGGGCGGCCCACTGCTTCCAGGCGGTGCTGTTCAATCTCGTCGGCCCCAACCAGCAGCGGGACCTGTACGAGAAATTCGGCCTCGACCCGGACAAGGTCATCGCCGAGTTCGCCCAGATCATGACCGACGACATCCGTCGCGAGAGCATGAAGGAACAGACCAACATCTTCCGCGTGCTGGTGAAGACGCTGCTCAACGCCGGCATCATCACCGACCGCACCAAGGCCTTCTACGGCATGTATGTCGACCTGGAAGAGCTGAAGATGGAAGGCGACCGGATGGTCGGCGACGACATCGCCGAGGACGGCATCCGTTACCTGCAGGCGATCAACTTCAAGGACCGCGAGCACAAGCCGGTCAGCATCGCCGCCGAATAAGGCCTCCGTTTCAACGGACCCGCGAACGCCCCGCCCGCAACGGCGGGGCGTTTTGCGTTTGCCGCCGCCGCCGTCTTGACTTCGAACGAAACCGGAACATGAATGCGACGGTGGATGTCACCCTCACCCTTGTCACCGTTACCCGGCCCGAAACGACGCTCGCCGTAACGCGCGGCGCGGCGCGGCTTCTGGGACAGATGGCCTATGCGCCCCTGGCCGAGGTCGGGCTGCCCAACGGCCGGCGGGCGGACCTGATGGCGCTGGGCCCGAAGGGCGAGATCGTCATCGTCGAGGTCAAGTCGAGCGCCGAGGATTATCTGACCGACCGCAAATGGGCCGAGTACGCGCCCTATTGCGATGCCTTCTTCTTCGCCGTGTCGCCCGACTTTCCGCACGCCCTGATCCCGCCCGAGCCCGGGTTGATCGTGGCCGACGGCTTTGGCGGGGCGGTGGTGCGGGAGCCGGGCTGGACGCCGCTGGTCGCCGCCCGGCGCAAGGCGCTGACGCTGGCGTTCGCAAGACTGGCTGTGTTCAGGACCTAACGCGGCGCGCGCTTGGCCAGGATGCGCTGCAGGGTCCGGCGATGCATCGACAGCCGTCGCGCGGTCTCAGAGACGTTATGCCCGCAGAGTTCGTAGACCCGCTGGATGTGCTCCCAGCGTACCCGGTCAGCGCTCATCGGATTCTCGGGCGGCGCGGCCGGCAGATTGCCGGCGGCCAGCAGGGCGCGGACCACGTCGTCAGCGTCGGCCGGCTTGGCCAGATAGTCCACCGCGCCGGCCTTCACGGCCGCGACGGCCGTGGCGATGTTGCCGTAGCCGGTCAGCATGACCACACGCGATTCCGGACGGGCATCGCGGATCGCCTGGACGATCTTCAGACCGCTGCCGTCGTCGAGGCGCATATCAAGCACGGCGAACGCCGGCGCCGACACCTTCACTGCCTCAAGGGCTTCGGCGACGCTTCCGGCCGTACGAACGTCGAACCCGCGCTGTTCCAGCGCACGGCCAAGTCGCGTCCTGAGAGCCATGTCGTCATCCAGAACCAGCAGGCTGCGGTCCTGAAGGTCGGCAATGATCCTGGAAATTTCCGGCATTGCGACACCCCGTTCGCCGCTCACGCGACAGTTGAAAATCTCGCGTCATTCTGTCGCACCCGCATGGGGGTCTTCAAGCCCCGATTAGATTTCAGACGATGCGGCCGGCGCCGGGGCCTCGATGGACTCCCGCTGCCAGCGGGCGGTGATCACCGCCCCGCCGCGCCGGCCATTGCGAAAGTCGACGGTCGCGCCCGTCCGCTCGAGAAGTGTCTTGGCTATGAAGAAGCCCAGCCCGAGACCGACGTGCCCGCTGCGCATGCTCTCCGCGCCTGGTCGGCTGGTCACATAGGGCTCGCCCAGTTTGAGCAGGACTTCGGGTGAGAAGCCCGGCCCATCGTCTCGAACCTCCATGGCGATCTGCCGGGCGTCGAAGCGGGCGGTGACGAGAATTTCGGAGCGGGCGAAATCGACCGCGTTGTCCACGAAGGCGGTCAGGGCATGCAGAATGCCGGGAAGCCGCCAGATTTCGGGCGTCGCTTCCCCGTGAGGCCCGGAAACGACCGCCTCGACCCTGACATCCGGGCGGCGGGCATGGGGCGCGATCGACTCCTGGACGACCTGCAGCAGGGACATCCGTTCATGAACGGTGTCGTTCGCTTCCGGCGCACGGGTCAGCTGGCGAAGGATGTCGCGGCATCGTTCCGCCTGGCTGATCAGCAAATCCGCGTCCTCTTTCAGCGGACCATCCGGCGCGTTGCGGCCCAACTCCCTGGCGACGATGGAGATGGTCGCCAGAGGGGTGCCCAGCTCATGCGCCGCGGCGGCGGCCAGGGCGCCCAGGGCCGACAACCGCTGCTCGCGGGCCAGAACCGTATGGGCCGTATCCAGCGCCAGCTCCATGCGAGCGGCCTCCTGGGCCGCGTACCAGGCGTAGGCAGAGGTGAAAGCAATGCCGAGCACGCGGGCGATTACCGCGCCGATGAGATTCAACGTGGGCGGATTGAATGGTTCCGCGGTCGGTGAGGGAAGCGGCAGGGCTGCAAGGGCGAGAAGGACGCAGGCGCCGATGGCGAGCAGCGCGAGGCTCATCGCATGGCGCATGGGCAGGGTCGCCGCGGCCAGCGTCGCCGGACCAATCAGCAGCAGAGAGAAGGGATTGATGATCCCTCCGGTCAGGTAGAGGAGCCCGGAAAGCTGCAGGATGTCGAAAGCGATATGCGCCGCCGCCTCGTTGTCCGTCGCCAGCCGCTGGCCGGACGTCGCGAGACTGACCAGCACGTTGAGCCAGGCGGAAAGGGCGATCAGGGCGAGGCAGGCCGGTACGGGCGTCGGCAGCTTGAGACCGTAGGCCACCACGAGGACCGTGATCGTCTGCCCCACCACTGCGACCCAGCGCAGGTTGACCAGGGCGCGTACCCGCAGGCGCCCGCGGCGCGGCACACCGGCCGGCCAGAGGGCGTCCCAGCCTTGCGCCGCGGGGCGGCCGGGCCTATCGACGCCGGGCTCCGGCTCGGACAGGATGGCCGCGGTTGGGGTCAACGCCATGTCGCCAGATTGGCCCCAACTCGCGCCAAAAGGCGAGCCCTGATGGAGAGTCGCTTGTCCCGCCGAAACCTGCTCGTTCTCGTGCTTTGCGCCTTGGGTCTTCTGGTCGCCGGCGTGGCGGCCCTGAGCGCCGGCGCTTTCCGGCCCGCACCGACGGCCGATGTGGTCGGAGGGCCCTTCCAGCTGGTGGACCAGACCGGAAAGGCCGTCGACCAGACGGTGCTCAAGGGGAAATGGAACGTCGTCTTCTTCGGCTACACCTATTGCCCCGATGTCTGCCCGACGACCATGCAGGCGCTGCGCACGGCGGTCGACCAGCTTGGCCCCAAGGGCAAGGACCTGCGCATCGTGTTCATCTCGGTCGACGCCGGCCGCGACAACCCCGCCAAGATGAAGGAATGGCTCGAGGCCCAGGGCATGCCGGCGGGAACGCTCGGCCTGACGGGCACGCCCGCCCAGGTCGCCGTCGCCGCCAGGGCCTACCGCGCGGTCTACCAGATCGATGGCGACGGCCCCGACTATCAGGTCAACCACTCCACCGTGGCCTATCTGATGACCCCGCGCGGGCGGTTCAGCCGGGTTCTGGCCTATGGTCTCACGCCGGATCAGATGGCGGACCAGATTCGCAGGGCCATGCGCGGCGAGTAGGTCGCTATTTGAGGCTGGACTTCGTTAAGCCGCGTTGTGTTATGCTGCGTTGCACAACGAACGAGGTTCGATGCTTTACGCCCTGCACGAGGCGAACTACTACGCCGCATCGCCCATGCGCGCCGCCGCGCGCATGACCCGCGACTGGTGGTCGTCGCCACTCAATCCCGCCCGCAACACCACGCTCGGCCGGCGCATGTCGGCCGGCGCCGATCTCTACGCCACCGTCACGCGTCGATACGGCAAGCCGGACTGGATGATCGACGAGATCACCGTCAACGACCACAAGGTCCGCGTCCGCCCGACCGTCGTCTGGGAAAGCCCCTGGTGCCGCCTGATCCAGTTCGACCGCGACATGGCCGATATGCGCCGCGCGGGGAAACTGCAGCTCGACCCGGCCGTCCTGATCGTCGCGCCGATGTCCGGCCACTACGCCACGCTGCTGCGCGGAACGGTCGAGGCCTTCGCTCCGGATCACGCCGTCTTCATCACCGACTGGTCGAACGCCCGGGACGTGCCGATGATGGAAGGCCGCTTCGAGTTCGACGACTATATCGACCACATCCAGCAGATGCTCGAGGCCCTGGGTCACCGCGCTCACGTTGTCGCCGTCTGCCAGCCGGGGCCGCCGGTTCTGGCCGCCGCCGCCCTGATGGCGGAAGACGGCAACCGGTACCGTCCGCGCAGCATGACCTTCATGGGCTCGCCGATCGACGCGCGCCTGTCGCCGACGGTAACCAACAAGCTGGCCGAGGAACGGCCGTTCACCTGGTTCCAGTCGAGCATGATCTATACGGTTCCGCCGCCCTATCCGGGCGCGGGCCGGCGCGTCTATCCGGGCTTCGTGCAGCTGGCCAGCTTCATGTCGATGAACATGGACCGTCACAAGGACGCCCATCGCCGCTACTTCGACAACCTCGTCGCCGGCGACGGCGATAGCGCCGACAAGCACCTCGCCTTCTACGACGAGTACCTGGCCGTGATGGATCTGACCGAGGAATTCTACCTCCAGACCATCGACAAGGTGTTCCAGTCCTACGCCCTGCCCAAGGGCGAGCTGCTGCATCGCGGCCGTCTGGTGAAGCCGGCGGCGATCACCGACATCGGCCTGATGACGGTCGAGGGCGAGCTGGACGATATCTCCGGTATCGGCCAGACCCAGGCGGCGCACGACCTCTGCCCGAATATCCCTGACGCCATGAAGCTGGATCACGTCCAGGAAGGCGTCGGCCACTACGGGGTGTTCAACGGGCGGCGGTTCAAGGAAGAAATCTTCCCGAAGGTGAGCGCCTTCATCCGGCAGATCGACCCCGACTTCTGAAACCGGCTTTTCCGGACAGTCTCGTCGTCCTAAGCACGGCATGATGAAGCTCTTCGGCAGGCCGAAATTCAGCCATGGCGACCGCATCGAGGCGGACGGCCACCCCGTGCGCCTGTCGGTCAATGCCCGCGCCCGCCGCATCAGCCTGCGCGTCGACCGGGTCAAGCGCGAGGCCATCGCCATCGCGCCCAGCGCACGCCGCCTGGACGAGGCGGTGGCCTTCGCCCACGAACGCAGCGACTGGATCGCCAGCCAGCTGGCCGACCTGCCCCAGACCACGCGGCTGCGGCCCGGGACCGAGATCAGCCTGTTCGGCGAGACCGTGCGACTGGTGGCCGGCGTCGGCCGCGCACGGCTTGTCCCCGCGACCGAGACGGAGGGTCCGGCCATCGCCGCGCCCGATGACGCGGCCTTCGGCGACCGGGTGCTGCGGCTGGTCAAGGCCGAGGCCCGGCGCTGGCTGACCGACCGGACCGTGGTGCACAGCCGCGCCCTGAACCAGCCGCTGCCGAAGATCGCCATCACCGACGCGCGCGGCCGCTGGGGCTCCTGCCGCCCGGCCAGTGCGCGCGGCCCAGCCTCGATCCGTTACAGCTGGCGGCTGGCCCTCGCCCCGGCCGAAGTGGCCGACTATGTGGCCGCCCATGAGTGCGCTCACCTGATCGAGGCCAATCACGGCCCGAAGTTCTGGGCGCTGGTGCGCGAGCTGAACGGCGATCCCGCCCCCCATCGCGGCTGGCTCAAGCGCGAGGGTTCACGACTTCAGGCCGTTGGTCGGGGCTGATCGTCCCTAGTAGGGAATTTCGTCCGGCGTCTTCGGCGTGGGCGTCTGGGGTTGCGGCGTCGCCGGCTTTTCAGCGTCACTGCCCATGCCGAGCGTCGACAGGATGTCGCCGATGGCGTCGCGCGGCCCCTCGACCGCCACGTAGCCGCCCGGAATGGCCTGGGCTTTGAGTCGGGGCAAAGCCTGGCCCATGAAGGTGCGCCAGATCGTGGCGGGAGCGCCGCCGCCCGTGACGCCCTTCATCGGCTTGTTGTCGTCCTTGCCGGTCCAGACCGCCGTGACGAAGCCGCCGGTGTAGCCGACGAACCAGGCGTCACGGTAGTCGCTGGTCGTGCCAGTCTTGCCGGCGATGTCGTAGTTGGGCACCCGGGCGCGCTTGCCGGTGCCGCTGATCACGACCTCGCGCATCATCTGGTTCATGTACTGCAGCGACGGCGAGCCGATCACGGACTTGCGGGGGCGCTTCTCGAGATTGCGGTCATACAGAACCCGGCCGTTGGCCGTGCGGATACGCTGGATGCCGTAGCCCTTGGCGAGGAAGCCGCCGTTGGAGAAAGCCGCATAGGCCTGGGCCATTTCGAGCGGGCTGACCTCGACCGCGCCGAGGGCCATGGAGGGGTCAAGCTGGATCTTGCTGCTGATACCCAGACGTCTGGCCACGGCGGCGACGTTGCCGGTGCCGACCTCGTTGGCCAGCCGCGCGGCGACGGTGTTGACCGACTGGGCCAGCGCCGTCTGCAGGGTGATCGCGCCAAGGTATTTTCCGGAGTAGTTGCGCGGCTGCCAGCCGTTGATGCTCAGGGGCTCGTCGACCACGACGACAGCGGGATTCCGGCCCGCCTCCATCGCCGCGAGATAGACGAACGGCTTGAAAGCGGACCCGGCTTGCCGCCGCGCACTGGTCGCACGGTCGAACTGACTCTCGGAATAGTCGGCGCCGCCGACGTAGGCGCGGATGCGGCCCTCGCCGTCGATGGCCACCAGCGCGGCCTGCTGAACGCCCTGGGAACGGGCTCCGCTGACGCCCGCGCGCACCGCTGACTCCGCGGCGGCCTGAATCGGCAGATCCAGCGTGGTTTCAACGATCAGGTCCTCGGTCGGCTCCCCGACCAGCGCCCGCACCTGGGCGTCGATCCAGTCGGTGAAATACTGGGCCCTCTGATTGGCCAGGATCGATGAGACCCGCACCGGGCTGCGGAAGGCTTCCGCCCGCTCCGCCTTGGTGATGGCCTTGGTGCGAACCATCTCGTCGAGCACGATGGTCGCCCGGCGCGCGGCGCGTTCCGTGGCCGAGACCGGGCTGTAGCGGGACGGCCCCTTCATCATCCCGGCCAGCAGGGCCGATTCGCCAAGCGTCAGGCGCGAGGCCGGCTTGTTGAAGTAGCGTTGCGCGGCAGCCTCGATCCCGTAGGCGCCCGCGCCGAAATAGACCCGGTTCAGATAGAGGGCGAGGATCTGCTTCTTGCTGAATTTCATCTCCAGCCAGATGGCCAGGATCAACTCCTGGGCCTTTCGGCGGGGAGTCTGGTCCAGCGTCAGGAACAGGTTGCGCGCCAGCTGCTGGGTGATGGTCGACCCGCCGGCGGCGAAGCACCAGCAGGAGACATCCTTGACGATCGCCCGGCTGATACCGAGCGGGTCAAATCCGGGATGGTAGTAAAAGCGGCGGTCCTCGATGGCGATGAAGGCCTTCGGCACATAGTCCGGCAACTTGTCCAGATCGACCGGCGGCGCGTACTGGCTGCCGCGCACGGCGATCAGGGCGCCGGACCTGTCGAGGTAGGAGATCGAGGGCTGACGGGTGACCGAATTCAGCTTCGACACGTCCGGCAGATCGGTGGCGAACACCGCGAAGAAGGCGACCAGGAAGATAAGCCCCCAGACGCCGGCGACCGCTCCCCAGTAGAGAAACGCCTGGAGGGGTGTCCGTGAGACGCCCTGTTGGTTCGCCATGTCGCCGTCGCTGCCTTGGGGGAATTGTCGTCGACGCCCGGTGGAAGCGTCGCAGTCCTGATGCCTTGAGCATGGTTGATGGGCAATGAACACGCCCTTTTCGCGGCCTGTCCATGCAGAACTTGCGCAGGGGGTTAGCAAGGTCGCGCGCAGCCGCCATAAGCGGGCCGTGACCGATTCCCTCAGCCCTGCCCGCGAGATCCTGCGCCGCGTCTTCGGCCATGCCGAGTTTCGCGGAATGCAGGCGCAGGTGATCAGCGAGATTCTCGCCGGCCGCAGCGCCATGGCGGTGCTGCCGACCGGCGGCGGCAAGAGCCTCTGCTACCAGATCCCGGCCATGCTGCGGCCGGGCCTGGGCCTGGTGGTCTCGCCGCTGATCGCGCTGATGGCCGACCAGGTCGAGGGGTTGAAGCAGTCGGGCGTGGCGGCAGAGCGCCTGGACGCCAACCACTCCCTTGAAGAGCGGGCGGAGGTCTGGCGGCGGGCCGAGCGCGGTGAGCTGGATCTGCTGTACCTGTCGCCGGAAGGTCTGATGCAGGGCGCGACGCTGGATCGGCTGCGCCGCATTCCGCTGGCCATCGCCGCCATCGACGAAGCCCACTGCGTCAGCCAGTGGGGCCACGACTTCCGGCCCGAGTACCGCATGCTCGGCCGGCTGGCGGAGATCTTCCCCGACGTGCCCCGGCTGGCCGTCACGGCCACCGCGGACGCCCGAACCCGCGATGACATCCGCGCCGAACTGAAGCTGCTGGACAGCGCCGAGTTCGTCGACAGCTTCGCCCGACCCGAACTGGCCCTGGCGGCCGAGCGCAAGCGCGGTCAGGGTCATGCTCGCGTCGAGGAGCTGGTGGCCGCTCGACCCAACCGCTCGGGGGTCGTCTATGTTGGCTCGCGGGATGGCGCCGACAAGCTGGCCGAAAGGCTCGTCGCGGCGGGCGTGCCGGCCCTCGCCTATCACGCGGGCCTCGATCGCAACCTGCGCACGGAGCGGCTGGAGAAGTTCCTCGAGGCCGACGCAGCCGTGATGGTCGCCACGATCGCCTTCGGCATGGGAGTCGACAAGCCGGACGTGCGGTTCGTGATCCACGCCGACCCGCCGGCCTCGATCGAGGCCTACTGGCAGGAGATCGGCCGCGCCGGCCGCGACGGTCAGCCGGCCGAAGGGATCACCCTCTACGGCGCCGCCGACATGGCCTGGGCCCTGCGTCGCACGGCAGGCCGCGAGGTCAGCGAAGACGTGCGGCAGGTCCAGAACCGCAAGCTGCGCCAGCTGTATGCGATGCTCGACGGAGTGTCCTGCCGCGCCGCGACCGTTCGCCGGTACTTCGGCGAAGGCGGCGTCGAGGCCTGCGGCGTCTGCGACCTGTGTCTCGCCCCGCCGGAATCGATCGACGCCACCGTTCCGGCGCAAAAGGCGCTGGCGGCGGTTCATCGCCTCGGCGGCCGATTCGGGCGGGGTCGGCTGATCGACCACCTGCTCGGCAAGACCAAGGACGTCCACGAGAGCGAGGCGACGCTGTCGACCTATGGCGTCGGCAAGGAGCTCAGCCCCGCCGGCTGGCGCGACCTGATCGACCAGCTGCTGTTCGACGGCCTGCTGAAAGAAGACCCCAATGACGGCCGGCCGCTGATCGGCCTGGGCGACCCGCACGGGGTCAAGGCCGTCTATCGCGGCGAGCAGCGGATCGCCGTGCGCAAGCAGCCGGCGGCGGTTGAAACCCTCGGACGGACCGGCCGCGCGCGCCGCCGGACGCGCGACGACATGCCGGAGCTGACCGGCGACGATCTGGTGCTGTTCGACGCCCTGCGCGCCTGGCGACGCGACGAGGCCCACGAGCAGCATGTGCCGCCCTATGTGATCTTCGGCGACAAGACCCTGCAGGACATCGTGCGGCTGCGGCCGCGATCGCCGGCCGAACTGCTGCTGGCCACCGGCGTCGGCGACAGCAAGCTGCAACGGTATGGCGCAGCCGTGCTGAAGGTCGTGAAGGAAAACTAGGAGGCGGAGACGCCCCCGTCCGCAA
>CAZISF010000087.1:0-14259 GCA_964541915.1 uncultured Caulobacter sp. | reverse complement strand
AGTCGTTCCACTCCTTCCGCCACAGCTTCAAACGGGCCTGCAGGGACAGCGGCCTCTCCGAAGAGATCCATGACCAACTGACCGGCCATGCCAGCCAAGCGGTCAGCCGCGCCTACGGGCAGGGGGCATCACTCAGGACGCTGGCGGATGCCATGGCGAAGGTGAAGTTCCCGACGCTGCCGGAGTTGCCGCGCTAACACTGGCGCGCTTGAGACGGCAAAGCGCCAGTTGCGGACATTCGCTAACCGCCGAGAAGCTGACGTCAGCTGCGCCCCTGGCGGGCGTTTTCGGCCTTCTGCGGGGTTCCCATCGTCGACTTCGCTTTAGTCGAGGCGCGACGTCCTACTGCGGTCGCTGCATTGAACCGGCAAGTGTGCACTGGACGACCGCTTTCGGGCGGATCTCACGGTGCGCGGTAGCCTGTAGCTCGATGTAGCAAAGGGCATGGCTACCGCCGGAAACAACGACGCCCGCGAGCAACCTTGGGGTCGCGACGCGGGCGTCTGGAATTGGGGTGGGATTCAAACCCACGGAACGCTTGCACGTTCGCCGGGGTGTTAGCCCGGTGCAATAGATCACTCTGCCACCCAGCCTCAGAGCACGAAGCATGGCCCGCAAGAGATGGTGACGCTTCGTTGTGACCGCAAGGGGCGCCAAGCTGAACAGCGCCTCCGGCCGTCGAGTCGGGGGGAGGCAGGGTTGCCGGGTCGCCGTGCCGACGCCACCTATGTCCCCATGACCGAGAAGCTGGCCAACGAAGCGCTGTTCGACGCCGCCGTTCGTAAGCTGGGCGGACGCAGCGTGTTCGATGAATTCGGCAAGCCGCCGACCGGCCAGACCGCCGACTGGGTCTTCCCGGAGCGCCGCCTGATCATTGAACACAAGCACATTGAGGCGGAGTACGCCGAGAGCGCAAAGTTCCGCGCCGGCCGTGCGGCACTGCAGGCAATCCTGACGGCAAGCCCGAAGGCGGCAGCCGATCTGCAGGAGTTCGGGCGTGGGATTCTGCGCCTGTTTGAGCCGGCGTTCGCCGAGAGGCTGAAGATCGCCAACCAGCAGATCAAGAGCACCAAGACACTGGCCGGCTGGCCCGATGCCCATGGCGTGGTGGTGATCGCCAATCGCAGCCTGCTGTCGCTGCCGCCCAAGTGGATCCTGTCCGTCCTGCAGGAGCTGCTGACGCGACCGCGTTACAGCGGCGTGGACGCGGTGATCTACCAGAGCGACCACTTCGTCAGCGGGCCGGATGACGACCGAGATCAGGCGGTGTGGGCGGCGGCGATGCGGCCCGGGCGGCCGCCGGCCCTGGCGGACTTCATCGACGCGCTCGGCGACAGTCATAAGGCGGTCTTGGAAGCCGTCGCCGGACCGTTCGATTTTCACGTCAAGACGTCGAACAAGAACGCGCTGAAGGGGCTGATGGCCCGGCGGCAGGGTCCCGCCGGCGCCTAGCCGGCGCGCATCACCCGCTGCATGCGGTGGCGGACCGGACCCTTGGCCACCTGCTTGGCCATGGCCTTGAGGTCGAAGCCATAGCCGATCTGCGCCTTTAGGCCGGACATCAGGACATTGACGAACAGCCAACGGCCGGCCGGCAGGGCCGGAAGATCCGGCTTGCGGATCGCGCTCAGGCAGAGGTCGCGGGGGTCGCCCGAGTTCCTGAACACGAAGACGGTCGGCTGGCCGCGACGACGATAGCGGCTGGCCTTGTAGAAGGGCACGGAGTTCAGCCGCACGTCGGACGTCTCGTGCTCGAAGCCGCGGCGCTCCATGATTTGGCGTACCATGCGGCCCGTCATCTGCTTGAAGCGGTCCTTCAGGATGGTCTCGCCGAGCTCGGCCAGCAGCAGGTCCTCGATCGGCTGCAAGGCGGGCTGGCCAAGGTCGCTCGCCGTCTCCATCCGCGCGATCACGTCGTCGCGGTTCAGCAGCGCCCACAGGCGTTTGCCTTCGTGGGTCGCATACTCCGCCTGAAACTGGGCCGCACCGAATTCGTCCATGACAAGCCTCCATACCGGGGGATTTCATCCGGTATATAGAGGACAATTTAGACCGGTCAATATCGCCCGGCATCCTCGTCTGGCGACCTATGGATCCACAAGGGCCGCGGTGTCCCCGCTGCGCCAACTGCAGACATTGCGACAAACAAAATCGCTGGAGGCGCAAACTGGTCCCAACCAAGACTTGGCCAAGTTCGTGTGAAGGCCGACGTCTATTGGCACCATGAGGCCTTGTGGCCCATCCAGCGCTGCGCCAAGCCCTCCGCGACCAACTGGTCGCCGACATCGCGGCCCGCCACCATCACCCGCCGCAGCAGCCGGTCGTAGACGTCTCGGTCTCGCAGGCCCCGGTGAAGTGTCACAGGACCGCCAGACCGGATAAGCTCGCCCAGCCGGGCCCTGGCGGCCAGCGCCATCGTCTGCTCGTAGGGGCACCGGGAGCGGGGCGGCATCTCGGCCGTGTCGATGTTCTCGATCCGGATGTGCTCTCCGTCTGACAAGACGAAGGTGTCGCCGTCGATGACCCTTGTGACGACGACAGACGCGGCGCGGCTGGGCTGGCCGTTCGTTTCCAGAAGCGGCCCCAGGAGCGGCGGCAGGACTATCCCCACCCCGAACGTGACAGCGAAAACGGCCAGGCAACTGACCAGTAGCGATGGCGCCTTTCGAAGGGGCGCCCCTCTCCCACTGCGCCGGCGAGGAGAAGGCCGTCCGTATGGCGGAGCCAGGGTTGAGATGCGGGGGCCCATGCCCCTCAGCTTGCAGAGGTCAGGTTTCCGTCGGGTTCAAGTAGGCGGTTAATCGACCAGACGCGCGGGCGCTTGTGAACGGCAAAGACGCGCCAGGAGCAGACATTGGACCGGGGCCGTGAAGCAGACGTTCAGACGCCCGGCCGGCCAATCGCCAGTGGGCCTTCATGAAGCTCTAAATCTCGGTTTGCTCGGACAGCTCAAGAGCGTCGTCCACCTCGATCCCGAGGTACCGGACTGTGCTCTCCAGTTTCCCGTGGCCAAGGAGTAGTTGGCAGGCGCGCAGATTGCCCGTGCGCTTGTAGATCAGCGCGACCTTGGTTCGGCGAAGGCTATGGGTGCCATAGGCGCTGGGCTCCAGGTCAATCATGGCGACCCAAGCGTCGAGAAGCCTCGCGTACTGACGTGTTCCAATATGTGCGCCGGGCCGGCTGCGGCTCGGAAACAGCCAGTCATCAGCCTGTCGACCGCGTCTGGAGAGCCACGCCGCAAGCGCTTCCCGCGTTGGCTCCGAAATTTCGAACGGAACTGGTCGTCCGGTTTTCTGCTGGATGATAATCGACCGCGAACGGACAGCGGAGCCCATAGCAATATCGCTCACCCTCAGCTTGACGAGGTCGCAGCCCCGCAACTTCGCATCGATCGCGCAGTTGAAGAGCGCCAGATCTCTGACGCGCTTGCCATTCTTCAACTGCTGGCGGATGGCCCAGATGTGCCTGGGTTTCAGCGGCGGCTTGGGCCCAATCAGTCGCCCACGGTTCCACGGAGATTTTGGTCCGCGAAAAAAGTCGGGTTGAGCCATTTTGCTCACCTTCTCGGCTGGTTCGCCCCTGCCCTGATCAAGATCTCACAGCTTGGTTGAGCAGCCGTCTGCAAGTTTGGTGAACGGCGTGAAGGCAACAGACCTAGAGGTTGACGCCCGTCACTCTCGCCTTACCGGCATTGTCGGAAATATCGAGTGCAAGCGGAGTCCGCCGATGCACGGGCGCCCATTCGCGTGCTCAATCACGCTTCGCCAAACAGGCCCCGTTGGACCTTCTCCAGCTCCTTGGCGTAGCGGCGGGCGACATAGACTTCCGCCAGCAGGCCCAGCACCTTTCCGGTCCCGTCGGTAACGGCCAATTCCTCGGTCTCGGTGCGATCGAACGTCTGCATCACCTGCTCGATGTTCATGTCCGCGCTCAGAACGATGTCGGTGTTCGTCGCGAGCGTGCTGACCGGACTCTCATCCGCCGGCCCCTCAAGGTAGGCGCTCGCGGTCAGCGCGATGCCGGCATAGCGCAAGGTGTCGTCGAGCAGGATCACGCGACTGGTCGATCCCAGCGGAAAGCGCCGCCGGAACTCGGCGAGGGTCGCGGAGGCCGCGATCGTCGCGGTTCCCGTCCGCATCATTCCGCCGGCCGTCAACGTTCGCGTCCAGCCGACATCGCGCGCGCTGCGTACGGTCTCGCCCCGCAGGTGCAGGCGCCAGGTGGAGAAGGAATAGCCGAAGCGCTCCCGCACGATGGTGCTGGCGATCAGGGACGCCGCGAGGGTCGCGGCGGACACTCCGAAGTCCCGGGTCGTTTCAAGGACCAGAAACGACATTGTCAGGGGACCGCCCACCACGGCGACAGCCAGGGCGCCCATTCCCACCAATGCAGCGTTCTCGGGATGTATCGGCAACGGCAAGCCCGCGAGGCCCATAACGCGCGCGTAGATCTGCCCGACGAGGGAACCGAGAAACAGCGACGCGAAGAACAGGCCGCCGCGAAAGCCGAAGCCGAGCGAGACGACCGACGCGGTCATCTTCAGCATGAATATCGCCGCCAGCGCGCCCAGCCCGAGTGTGGTGGCGAGGTCGATGTGCAGCGCCCCGTGGCCGGACGACAGGGTCTGGGGCGAAAGAAAGGCGAGGCCAGCGAGCAAAACGCCCCCGATCCCCGGCTGCAGCCAGGTCGGAATCCTCGTCTGCCGCACAAGCCGTTCCGCCGTCCCGACCAGGCGCATGATGACAATGCCGACCGCCGCGCAGATCAACCCAAGGCCGGCGTAGACGACATAGTCCAGAGCGCCCGGGGCCTGGAAAGCCACGATCTGGATCGAGTACGGCGCCACCCGCATCACATGGGCGACCAGAACACTCGCCAGGGCCGCGGCGGCGACCGGAGCGATCATGGACGGCGTGTAGGAGCCGATGACGATCTCGAAGGCGTAAAAGGCGCCTGTGAGCGGCGCCCCGAAAGCCGCGCCGATGGCGGCCCCCGCGCCCGCGCCCACCAGGGTCCGCAGGTCCTGCCGCCGAAGTCTCAGGCGCTGGCCAAGGCCGGACGCTATGGCGCCGCCGCCCTGGGCATAGGCGGCCTCAAGCCCGACGGAAGCGCCGAAACCGTTGGACAGCAGTGTCTGGGCGCAAACCACGATGCTGTCGCGGAACGAGAGAATGCCGCCGTAGAGGGCGTTGGCTTCGACGACGTCGATCAGCTGACGCGGTCGCCACTTCGCGGCAAGCCAGGTGAACCCGCCGAGCAACAGCCCGCCGACCGGAAGCCAGACAAGGGAGAATATCTGGACCTTCGGCAGCGCACTCAGCCGATCATCGATCGAGAACCCGTACAGCCGCGACTGAAGCCCGTGAGCTACGAGGTTTTGCAGGACCGAAACCAGGCCAGCCGCCGCGCCGACGATCACCGCCAGCGCGATGAACCAGATTTCGCTGGATCGAAGGCGCCCTCGGAGGGCAAGACCTAACCGCCTCATCAGCCCCCCTGTTCAAGCAGGTCGCCTTTTGGACGGCCCCCTCCTAGGACAGGGTCTCCGGTGATCTGATAGTGGATCGACTCGGCGATATTGGTAGCGTGATCGCCGATCCGTTCAAGGTTCTTGGCCACGAACAGCAGGTGCGCGCCGGCCGCGATCGTCCGCGGGTCACCCATCATGTAGGTCAGCAGCTCGCGGAACAGGCTCTCATAGAGCTGATCGATTTCCGCATCCCTCCGCCAGACGGCGACTGCGGCGTCGACATCCCGGGACCGTTGGGCGGCGATGACCTCGGCGAGGCGCGTGAGGACCAGTTGACCCATGCGTAGAACCGATCCGTTGGCGAAGGCCGGAAGCCCGTCTTCACCCACCGCCAGCGCCCGCTTGGCGATGTTCTTCGCAAGATCACCGCACCGTTCCAGATTGCCGGCGATCTTCATCGCCGCGAGGATGTCGCGCAGATCCCGCGCCATCGGGTGGCGCAGGGCGAGCAGGCGAACGGCCTGTTGTTCCGTGCGGGCCTCGAGAAGATCCAGGCGCGCGTCGCCGTCTACCGTGCGCCTCGCCAGAGCCAGATCATGGCTGGAGATCGCCTCAACGGCGGCGCTGACCTGCTCCAGCACCAGAGCGCCCATCTCGCCGATAGTCTGCTCCAGAGCCGTCAGCTCTTCTTCGTAGGCCTTGACCGTATGGTCCGCCATAAGCGGGTCTCCGTGTTGGACGTCGGGAGGCGGATCAGCCGAAACGGCCCTGGACGTAGTCCTGGGCGCGGCGGGTCTCTGGTTTCACGAACAGACCTTCGGTCGGGCCAAACTCGATCATCCGTCCGAGGTACATGAACCCGGTGTAGTCGGAGATGCGGGCCGCCTGAGCGAGGTTGTGGGTGACGATCACGATCGTGAAGTCCTTCTTCAACTGATCGATCGTCTCTTCCAGCTTGGCGGTCGATATGGGATCGAGCGCGGAGGCCGGCTCGTCGAGCAGCAGGATTTCGGGTTCGACGGCGATGCCGCGGGCGACGCAGAGGCGTTGCTGCTGCCCGCCCGAGAGGCTCAGGCCGGACGCCTTGAGCTTGTCCTTGACCTCGTCCCAGAGCGCCGCGCGGCGCAGGGCGTTCTCGACGATGCCGTCCAGCTCGCGGCGGCTCCGGCTCTGATACAGCCGCACGCCGAAGGCGACATTGTCGTAGATGGACATCGGAAACGGCGTCGGCTTCTGGAACACCATGCCGACCCGCGAGCGCAACAGAGCAATGTCGCGCAGGGACAGCAGGTCCTCGCCATCAAGCATCACCTCCCCCGAGGCCCGCTGGCCAGGATAGAGGTCGTACATCCGATTGAACGTCCGCAGCAGCGTCGACTTTCCACAACCGGAAGGGCCGATCAGCGCCGTCACCCGGTTACGGGCCACGGGCACGTCAACGCCGAACAGGGCTTGGCTCTTGCCGTAGAAGAAATCGAGCCCGCGGGCGCGCAGCGTGATGGTGTCGGCCGGCGGCTCGGCCATACGCCGTTCGTTGTCGAGGGCGATGTCGTCGGTCATGGGCGATAGGTCCCGCGAGCGGCGATGACCCGCCCGATGATGTTCACGGAAAGCACGGCGAGGGCGATCAGGAGCGCCCCGGTCCAGGCAAGACTGCGCCAGTCGTCGTAGGCGCTGAGCGCGAACTGGAAAATGACGGCCGGCAGGCTGGCCATCGGCTGGCGCATGTCGAGATTGAGGAACTGGTTGTTCAGGGCGGTGAACAGCAGCGGCGCGGTTTCGCCGCTGATGCGCGCGAAGGCCAGCAGCGCGCCCGTCAGCAGCCCGGCGCTGGCCCCCGGCCAGATGATCTTGCGGATCGTGATCCAGCGCGCCGCGCCAAGGGCCACGCCCGCCTCGCGCAGGGCGGAAGGCTGAAGGCGCAGGATGTCCTCGGTCGTCCTGGTCACCACCGGCGCGGCGATCAGCGCCAGGGCGACCGCGCCGGCGAATCCGGAGAATCCGTGCAGCGGCCTCACCACCAGTTCGTAGACGAACAGACCGACCAGGATCGACGGCGCCGACAACAGCACGTCGTTCAGGAAGCGGACAAGGTGAGCGTAGAAGGAGTTTCCGCCGTACTCGGCCAGCCAGGTGCCGGCCAACAGACCGACGACGACTGCGATGACCATGGCCAGGACGCACATCATGACCGAGCCGAGGATGGCGTTGATCAGCCCCCCTTCGGAACCGGGCGCGGGCGTGGAGCGGGTGAAGATGTCGAGGCTCAGACCGGCGAATCCCTGCTTCACCAGCGAGACCATGATGAGGCTGAGGGCCAGCAGGGCGACCAGGGTCGCCAGCCCGCAGGCGGCGACGAAAACGATGTTGCCAAGGTTGCGGCGTGCGCGACGATCAAAGGCCATGGCGATCAATCCTGCCGCACGGAAAGCAGCAGCCCGCGAGCGATCGCGAGCACGCCGAAGGTAATCACGAACAGCACCAGTCCGAGGGCGGTCAGCGCCGCTGTGTGCATGTCGCCGGTCGCCTCGGTGAACTCGTTGGCGATGGTGGAGGCGAGCGTCGAGCCGCTTGCGAACAGGGACGCCGGCAGATCGTGGGCGTTGCCGATGATGAAGGTCACAGCCATGGTTTCGCCAAGGGCGCGGCCCAGTCCGAGCATCACCACGCCGACCGCACCGGTCCGCACGTATGGAAAGCTGACCGCGCCGACCACCTCCATAGGTGTGCAGCCCAGGCCATAGGCCGCCTCGCGCACCTGGACCGGGACGGTCAGCAGCAGCTCTCGGAAGACCGCAGCCATGTAGGGCAGGATCATGACCGCCAGGATCATCGAGGCGGTGAAGATGTTCGCCCCGTTCGGAACGCCGGCCAGTAGCCTGGCCCAGAAGGAGCCCTCTGGCAGGTTCATCATCAGCGGAATCTGCACATGCAGCGCGAAGAACGGCGCCAGCACGAACAGGCCCCACATGCCGTAGACGATCGAGGGAATACCCGCGAGCAGCTCCACGGCAATGGCGATGGGTTGGGCAAGAAACCGGGGGCAGAACTCGACCAGAAAAAACGCTACCCCAAGCGCGATGGGCAAGGCCATGGTCAGCGACAGGGCCGAGGTGATGAGGGTGCCGGCGATCGGGCCGGCCGCGCCGTAAACCTGGGTCACCGGATTCCAGGTCGTCGAGGTGAAGAAAGCCAGTCCGAACTTGTGCAGCGCCGGCCAGCCGCCGACGACGAGAGAGACGACAATGCCCCCGAGCGCGGCGAGAAGCGCCGTCGCCGCGGTCAGGCAGGCGACCCGGAAAACCGGATCGAACCAGCCCCCCTTCGGGCCGGCGCGCGCGTTCAGACTCAGGTCGGTCATGGCGTCCGCTATGGGAAAGACGGCGGGGGTTCAGAGACCCCCGCCCTCCACGTCATCAGGGAAGTTGATCAGCGCGAGACATAGACGGGCTTGCCGTCCGAACCGGTGATCTGCGTGGCCCACTGCTTGCGCATCAGCGTCTTCACGCTGGCAGGCATCGGGACGTAGTCGAGCGCGCCGGCGGCCGCGTCGCCGTTCTTGTAGGCCCAGTCGAAGAACTTCAGCACGGCCGCGCCGGAGGCAGCGTCGTCCTGCTTCTTGTAGACCAGGATGAAGGTCGCGCCGGTGATCGGCCAGGACTTGGCGCCCGGCTCGTCGAGCAGCAAGAGGTAGTTGCCCGGCGCCTTGGTCCAGTCAGCGCCGGCCGCAGCGGCGGCGAAGTTGGCCGCGACGGGCGCCGGATATTGTCCAGCCCGGTTCTGGACCAGCACGAAGGTCGCGTGGTTCTGCTTGGCGTAGGCGTATTCGACGTAGCCGATCGAACCGATCGTCTGTTTGACAAAGGCCGAGACGCCGTCATTGCCCTTGCCGCCCAGACCCGTCGGCCACTGGACTGAATCGCTGGCGCCCACGGCGGTCTTCCAGGCCGGGCTCTTCATCGACAGATAGGATGTGAATAGAAAGCTCGTGCCCGAACCGTCCGAACGGTGAACCACGGTGATCGGCAGGGCCGGCAGCTTTACGCCGCGGTTCAGCGCGGCGATCTGCGGCGCGTTCCACTTGGTGATGGCGCCACGATAGATGTCGGCGAGAACCGCGCCCGTGAGGTGCAGTTGACCCGGCTGAACGCCCGGAAGGTTCACGACCGGAACGACACCGCCCATAACGGTCGGAAATTGCATCAGACCGGCTTCGTTCAGTTCAGCGGGGGTCAGCGGCTTGTCTGACGCGCCGAAAGCGACCGTCCTGGCCTTGATCTGCTTGATGCCGCCGCCCGACCCGATCGCCTGGTAGTTCAGGCCGATGCCGGTGGCGGCCTTGTAGGCCTCGGCCCACTTTGCATAGACCGGCGCGGGGAAGGTGGCGCCGGCGCCGGAAATGTCTGCGGCCAGGGCAACCGTGCCGGCCAGAACGGTCGCACCCATCGCGACCACGAGCGTCTTGAACATCCGTCTTCTCCTAGGAGCGCATATCGTCATGCGACTTCGCGAGGACGGGGTAGCCGCCGTTTGTAACGTAGATATGACTATTTGTTAGTCGGACTTACTTCGTGCGCCCTGCGGGCAGCCGGCGCGCGGCATGAAGGGCCAGGGTTCGTCCGACTTCCAGGCGCAGCCAGAGCGAAAAACGGCCGATCAGGTCGGCTTTGCCGGCCGCGCCCCGTGATTCCAGCAGCATGTGCCGCCCTGTCGGCGCCTCGAGCGGCAGGGCGACCAGCCTTCCCGAGTCCAGCAGCGCCTCGGCGGCGAAGACGTCTGTCAGAATCACGCCGGCGCCTTGCGCGGCGGCCTCGAGCGCCATGCCCGGATCGTCAAACGAATAAGCGGGCGGTGGGACGGGAACGGAGAAGCGCGCGGCCCATCCGTCCCAGTTGGAGCCGCCGTTCTCGATGCATGGCGCCCTTGCGACCAGCGCGGCGGTCGACAGGTCCCGGTCCTTCAGGATCCCCGGGCTGCAGACCGGAAAAACCGATACCTCTGGACTGACCGCCTCGCCTTCCCGCCCCTCTGAAGGGGCGAACAGGATCGCGACGTCGCTGCCCCCGAGCGCCTTGTCGGCGCCGCCCGTCCGAATATCGATCTTCAGATCCGGCATCGCCTCCGCGAGGCGAGTCAGCTTCCCCCCGAACCAGAGACGGCCCAGGTCGGGCGGCATGCTCACTGAAAGAGCGCCGACCTGCGTCGTGCCGGTCACTTCCCGCAGGGTCCGTTCAAGAGATTGCGCGGCTTCCGAATAGGTCCCCGCCAGACGAAGCGCGGCCTCGGATGGCTCCATCGCCCCGCCCTTTCGCTGGAACAGCGGCGTGCCCAGGTCCGCCTCCAGTCGACGGATCGACTGGCTGACAGCACTATGGGTGATGTTCAGCTCCTTGGCGGCCCAGGTAAAGCTGCGGTGACGCGACGCCGCTTCGACGGCGCGAAGAGCGGAAAACGGAGGCGGGCGAGCGGTCATCGTCTCGATCTGGCTGGCGCGGCGAAGGCGTATAGAAGTCTAGCCTGATTTGTCCCGGGAAAGGCGACCCGTCGCCCCCTCAATGGAGCGTTGCGCCGGCAGCGCCTCCGGTGACGGCGGCGACGATGGATCCGGGGCGTGGGAAGGCCAGCGCGGACACCGTCTCGACGGCGTTGCGGGTCACCGAGAATTGCCCGCCCAGCTGCTCCACCATGGCAGCGATCGCGCTGTGGCTGACGTCCAGCTCGTCGGCGTCGACTGCGGCGGGCCATGCCTCCGAGACCTCAAGGATCGTCTCCAGCTCCGCGTTTCGGAGCCGCACGCGCAGCGAAGCCGGCGTATTCTGGCGCAACCTCGCGTTCAGGCATTCGAGCAGCACGACCGCGACCGAGGTCGCCTGATCCAGGGGCAGGCGAAGCCCCTGACACTCGACTTCGACCTCGACAGGCGGATGCCCCCGGGCGGCGAGGGTCGCGTCGAGCAGGTGCCGGGCAAAGGCGTCAAAGTCGAGTGTCTTGTCCGCATCGCCCGCCACTGTCCGGTGAACGCGCGAAATCAGCAGGGTCCTGGCGGAGGCCTCCGACAGGGCGCGGGCGACCGACTGGTCCGATTCATCCCGCGCCTGCAGCTGCAGCACAGCGGCCACCAGCTGCAGATGATTGGCCACCCTGTCGTTGAGCTCGCCAAACAGCTGCGCATGATCCCGCGCCAGATCCTCGGCCCGCCCTCGCGCCTCCGCCAGCGCCTCAAGGGCCCGGGCCATCCCGGTAATGAAGTAGATCGAGACAGAGGCGGTGAAGGCGAAGAACAGGGCCGGGGCGACGGCCGCGAAATTCCACTTCCAGGCCATCGCGGGCGCGGCGAAGACCCAGTAGGCCAGCACGATAGACAGCACTGCCGACAGGATCGCCGGCCCCGCCCCCAGGAAATAGGCCGCCAGAATGACCACGGGATAGAAGGCGGTGTAGGCGTGATTGGCCCCGAACAGGGGCTCCAGCGCCAGGCGGGCGGCGAAACCGACAGCGAGAAGGCCGAGGGACTGGCCATAAGCGATCGTGGTGCGAGCGTTGGCAGGCAGCCGCATGACAGGGATTCCGAACGGCCTCACCGGACGCGAGGCGACGTCGCATTCTGCAACAGACCGATGACAGTTTTTCGTCAGGCCGACCAACCTGTCAGCCGGCGCCTGTTGCATTGTTAGTTCAACTTGACTTACCAAGGCGAGCTGATCACCCTTTGGTCATGCGCATCGCCGTCATCCAATTGGGACCTGAGCTCCCCGACCTTCAGGAACAACTCGACAGCCTGCGGCCGCTGTCGCCAGAGGCTTTCCACGTCGAGGAAACCGCGACGGCCCAGTCCGCGCGGCGCATACTTGAGCGACTGGAGCACCTGGCGGAAGGCGACGAAGTTTGCCTTCACGCCCTGTCGATTCTGCGGCTCGACGTGGGCGACATTGTCCACCTTCTCGCGGATCTGGCCCTTCGAGGCGTTGCCTGCATTGTGGCGGCCCGGGACGATGAACCCGTCCGGATCGATGCCGCGGCTGAGGGCCTCCCGATGATGCGCCTCCTCGCTGACCTGCAGTTTGAACGACAGTCCGGGAGAGGTCCGGGGGGCGGCCTGCCGCCGGAGGATGCCCGTCGCCTGCTGCGACCCGACGAAATCGAAGACATCCGGCGCCTCGCACGCACAGGGGTTTCCGCGCGCCGCATCGGCCTCATCTATCGCCGGACACCGGACTGCATCCGGGCGCTGCTGCGTCAGTCGAGCCGCACGCGGCGACCTGTGGCGGCCAGGCCGCATAGTAACTTGAACTTACCACATACGGCCGCACGTTAAGAATCTGTTGCAAACCCTCGCTAGAGCCCGGTGGCCGGTCAAGAGGCCGGAAGGGGTTACACAGGGACACAACAGATGACGAAGCGCTTCCCAACACTGGCGACAAGGACGCGGGGGCTCCTGATGGGGGGCGTCGCCACGGTCTCGCTGCTCGCCGCAGCCATGCCGGCTCATGCCGCCGAAGCCGGCGCGAGCGCCGTCGAAATCGCCCAACTGCGGGCCGAGATCCAGGCGCTGTCCGAACGACTCGCCGCCCAGGAGGCCGCCCAGCAGGCCGCCGCCGCCGCCCAGGCGCGTGTCGACGCGCAGATCCAGACCATTCCGACCCAGGTCCAGACCGCCGTCGCGGCGGCGCCCAAGCCAGTCGCCAAGCCGTCCTGGGCGGACAACACCGTCGTGTCCGGCCGCATGTACTTCGACCTGACCAACATCACCCAGGAACAGGACGGGTCGCGCGTCCAGCCCACGGGCACAGGCTTCGACATCAAGCGCTTCTATATTGGCGTCGATCACAAGTTCAACGACATGTTCTCCGGCAACGTGACGACGGACTTCCAGTACTCGTCGGCCATCTCGTCGACCGAGCTCTATCTGAAAAAGGCCTACCTTCAGGCCAGGTTCTCGGACGCGCTCGTCGTGCGCCTCGGATCCACGGACCTGCCCTGGGTACCGTTCGCTGAAGACATGTACGGCTACCGTTACGTCGAGAACACGCTGATCGACCGCACCAAGTTCGGCACCTCGGCCGACTGGGGCGTGCACGCCTCGGGCAAGCTCGCCGGCGGCATGGTCAGCTACGCGGTCGCGGTTGTCGACGGCGCCGGCTACAAGGCGCCGCTGCGCTCCAAGGGCATGGATATCGAAGGCCGGATCAGTGTCACCCCGGTCGAGCACCTGACGCTGGCCATCGGCGGCTACACCGGCAAGCTCGGCAAGTCGAAACAGGGCGTGACAACCTTCCACACCGCTAACCGCTTCGATGCTCTGGCCGCCTACACCACCAGCACCTTCCGCGTCGGCGTGGAGTACTTCAGGACCGAGGACTGGAACAATGTGTCAACCGTGGCCTCGGACACAGCCGAAGGCTATTCGCTGTTCGGCTCCTACCAATTCACCCCGATGATCGGCGCGTTCGCGCGCTACGATCGGGTCGAGCCAAACCAGGACACCGCGCCAAACCGCCAGGACGACTATTTCAACGTCGGCGTGACCTACAGCCCGACCAAGATCGTCGACCTGTCGCTGGTCTACAAGCGTGATGCCGTCGACAAGGGCTTCGTCAGCACCTCGAACGGAACCATCGGCGGCGTGTCCGACGGGACCTACGACGAGATCGGCCTGTTCGGTCAGTTCCGCTTCTAGCGGCGAGGCGGCCCCGCTCCGACGTGATCCCGGCCGCGCTCGACTTTTGCGCGGCCCGCACCACCCCTAAGCAGAACCCTCGACAGAAAGGCGGCGGCTGCAACGTTGCAAC
>CAZISF010000086.1:0-14495 GCA_964541915.1 uncultured Caulobacter sp. | reverse complement strand
GGCATCAACGGCCTCACACCATGGCAGCGTGTGAACAACCTTCTTGGAAACGACACCTAGAACAGTCCGAGCGCCTTGAAGCTGGCGACGCCCTCGCGGCCGACGACCAGATGGTCGTGCACCGAGATCTTCAGGCTGCGCCCGGCCTCGACGACCTGCCGGGTCATGTCGATGTCCTGGCGGCTGGGCGTCGGGTCGCCGCTGGGGTGGTTGTGCACCAGAATGACCGCGCTGGCCGACAGCTCGAGCGCCCGACGCATGACCTCGCGCGGGTAGACCGGCGCATGGTCGACGGTGCCGCGGTTCAGCACCTCGTCGGCGATCAGCTGGTTCTTGTTGTCGAGGAACAGCACCCGGAACTGCTCGCGCGGCTCATTGGCGAGGGCGACCTTCACATAGGCCAGCAGGGCGCTCCAGGAGCCAATGACGGTGCGCTTGCGGATCGTCTCGCGACCCACCCGCAGGGTGGCTTCGCCCAGCAGCCGCAGATCCAGCGCCGCCGCCTCGCCGATGCCCGGGACGGATTTCAGATCCTCCACCGACGCCGTCAGCACCGCCCCCAAGGCGCCGAACCGCGCCAGCAAGGCCTTGGCCAGTGGCTTGACCTCGCCGCGCGGGAAGGTTCGGAACAGGAACAGCTCGAGCAGCTCGTAGTCGGGGAGGGCGTCGAGGCTCTTCAGCGCCCGCTCGCGCAGCCGCTCCCGGTGTCCGAGGTGGTGAGCCTGGGTCGTTGATCCGTCCCGTGACAAGTGGCCCCGCGCCGCAAAGTCAGTTCTCGGGGCGATCATGCATTGCGCGGCAGGGTTGTGTAAACAGCACTGGTCGCGCAAGATTGACTTCTCAATTCTTGTAGCTACATTAAATGGTCGCGATTTCTTATGATCCAGCCAAACGAGAGGCGACGCTTGAGAGGCGCGGCGTCGATTTTAATGACGCCGGCGTGGTGTTCGAGGGCTTGGCATACGAATGGCCGGATGACCGTATCGACTACGGCGAGACTCGCATCGTGTCCGCCGGCTGGCTGAACGGCAGAATGATGATCGTGGTTTGGACACCGCGTGGTGAAATCCGCCACGTGATCTCGATGAGGAAGGCCAATGCCCGTGAGCGAGCGAAAATTGGGAAGCGACCTGAAGCGCATTGACGCTTCGGAACCGGATGAGGCCGACTACGCCGAAATTCCGGAACTGCCGGACGAGTTCTTTGAGCAAGCCGCGCTGTACCGCAACGGTGTGCTCATTCGGCGTGGCCGTCCGCCTGCGGTCATTCGCAAGCAGCAGGTGACGCTCCGGCTTGATGCCGATGTACTTGACACCTTCCGGAGCGGCGGTCCCGGTTGGCAGAGCCGCATCAACGCCGCTCTACGAAAAGCCCTTGAACCCTAGCCTTCGCCCTGGATCGCCGGCTTGAACTGGTCGGTGGGGGAGGCGGTGAACAGTTCCACGCCGTCCGCCGTCACGCCGCAGCTGTGTTCGCACTGGGCCGACAGCGACTTGTCGCGCGTCACCGCCGTCCAGCCGTCGCTGAGCACCTTCACCTGCGGCCGGCCGAGGTTCACCATCGGCTCGACGGTGAAGAACATGCCTTCGCGCAGGATCGGGCCTTCGCCGGGCCGGCCGAAGTGCAGGACGTTGGGGCTGTCATGGAACACCTTGCCGAGGCCATGGCCGCAGAAGTCGCGCACGACCGAACAGCGCATCGATTCGACATATTTCTGGATGGCATGGCCGATGTCGCCGAACGTATTGCCGGGCTTGATGGCGGCGAGGCCGCGCGCCATGCCTTCATAGGTCACGTCGACGAGCCGGCGGGCGCGGGGCGAGACCTCGCCGACCCCGTACATGCGGCTGGTGTCGCCATGCCAGCCGTCGACGATGACGGTGACGTCGATGTTGGCGATATCGCCTTCACGCAGAGCGCGGTCGCTGGGAATGCCGTGGCAGACCACGTGATTGGTCGAGATACACACGGTGTGCATGTAGCCCTTGTAGCCGAGGCAGGCTGGCAGGCCGCCGTTGTCGAGCACGAATTCCCGGGACAGCCGGTCCAGCTCGGCGGTCGTCACGCCGGGCGTGACGTGGGGGATCAGCATGTCGAGGCATTCAGCGGCCAGCCGGCCGGCCTTGCGCATGCCTTCGAAGCCCTCGGGGCCATGGATGCGGATCTCGCCGGTGCGGTACTCAGCGTCCGAAATCGAGTCGGTGAGGGTCATCAAGCGGTCCTCTCATCCCGTCGCCGCGGCGGGGACGATGCAAATGTCAGTCGAGCCTAGGTCGGCATTGTAGCACAAAAGGTCAACGGTCGGGCGGTCGGCCGGATCTCAGTCCACGTATCTTTTCAGAACCGCCAACTCTGCATGCGCGATGGCGGCTTCGTCCGGACGGTCCACCCGGTCCATTTCGGCCGCTGTGGCGGCGATGGTCTCTGACTCGGCAAGGAACAGCGCCGAGAGGTCGGCGGCCGACAGGGTCTTGCGAGGGACGTCCGCCGCGCCGAAGGCAGCGCCCGTGGCGACCCATTCCGACGCGCCGCTCGTCAGGCTGACCGGCGCCGCCTGCGCCGGCGTCAAGGCCACGGCCTCGGCGTTGTCGATCAGGGCGATCAGCCGTCGCACCAAGCCGGTGGTGACGGCATCGCGCGCCTTCATCGCCTCGCGCAGGTCGCCCCGCAGTCGCGCTCGCAAGTCCCCGGCCGGGTCAGAGCCCTGGCCGCCGTTGGGAGCTAGGGTGTGGGTCATGATCGTTCCGCATCAGGCTGGAATGCCGACCAATAGAGCAAGCGGCCGGAAGGCGCGCCAGCGACGGCAGGGCAATGGGGCGGTTGATGGTGGAGGCGAGGTCTGTCAGCGTCCCTCCGTCGGGCTTGCAATCCCTGGAGAACGAAAATGGGTGACCTGATCCTGACGACCTACGACTGGGTGCCCGACGCGCCGCGCGGCTATGTCCGGGACCTGCGGGTCCGGTGGGCGCTGGAAGAGGCGGGGTTGCCCTATCGCGTCGCCAGCACGCCTTTCGAGGGCCGCAAGCCGGAGCACTTCGCGCACCAGCCGTTCGGGCAGGTCCCCTGGCTGGCCGACGGCGACCTGACGATCTTCGAGAGCGGCGCGATCCTGCTGCATCTCGGCGGGATGAGCGACAGGCTGATGCCGGCCGACCGGCGCGGCCGCAACGACGCCACGGAGTGGCTGTTCGCGGCGCTCGCGTCAGTGGAGGCCGCGAGCCAGCCCTGGACGTTCTTCAGGTTCATGGGCGGCGCCGACGAGACCCCTATCCGCAAGTTTTTCGACGACTTCCTCTATGAGCATCGGCTCAAGCACATGGAAGCGGTTCTTGCCGACCGCGAGTGGCTGGCCGGAAGCTTCTCGGTGGCCGACATCCTCATGGCGGACGTGCTGCGGCTTGTGGACCGGTTCGACGGGCTGGCGGACTATCCCGGTTGCAAGGCCTACGTCGCGCGGGCGACGGCGCGTCCGGCCTTCGTCAAGGCGCATGCCGACCAGATGGCCCACTTCGCGGCTGGGGACGCGGCGCGGAAGACCTAGCGTTGCCAGTCCAGCCGCCGCTCTAACTTGATGGCGTCCGTCGTCATCGCGCGGGCGTAGACAAGAACCTCCACCCCCGCGTCCGCCGTACGCTCCAGAGCGGCGGCGAAGGCCGGATCGAGCTCGGCGCAGGCGCTGAAGGCCGTGCAGTCGGTGCGCTGAACCACGAACAGCGCCACCGCGCGGTCGCCGGCAGCCACCATCGCCTCAAGCTCTCTCAGGTGCTTCGTCGAGCGGGCCGCCACGCAGTCGGGAAACTCCGCCAGGCCCGGCGTCCGCGACAGGTGGACGTTCTTGATCTCGAGCCAGCAGGCCGGTCGGTCTTCGGCCGTCAGCAGGAAGTCGACCCGACTGCTTTCGCCGTACTTCACCTCACGGCGGTGGGTCGCGTAGCCCGTCAGCTCGGGAATCGCGTCAGCCGCCAACGCCTCGGCGACAAGCCGGTTCGGCAGCATGGTGTTGATCCCCACCAGCCCGCCGTCCGCCTCGACCAGCTCCAGTGTCCAGGCCAGCTTGCGTTTGGGACCATCCGAGCGCGACACCCAGCAGCCCAGACCGGGCTGGTTCAGGCCCAGCATGGCGCCCGGGTTGGGGCAGTGCGCCGTGATCGCGGTCCCGTCATCGAGCAGGACATCGGCGAAAAACCGTTTGTAGCGGCTGACGAGCTGTCCGTGCGCGAGCGGGGATGGAAAGTTCATCGTATCGACCTAGGTCAGCCGAGGTCCGCGCGAAAGCCGGGCAGGCCTTTTTTCCTGACAACCCGGCGCCAGGCGCTAAAACATCACATGCCCCGCACGCGCGGAGCCGAACGGAGTTCCCGATGAGCCAGGATCGAGTCACTGCCGCCGTCATGATCATCGGCGACGAGATCCTGTCGGGCCGCACCCAGGACACCAACCTGTCGGCGATCGCGAAATACATCGGGACCTACGGCGTCGATCTGGCCGAAGCGCGGGTCGTGCCGGACGACGAGGACGAGATCGTCACGGCGCTGAACCATCTGCGGGCGAAGTACGACTACGTCATCACCACTGGCGGCATCGGTCCGACCCATGATGACATCACCGCCGACTGTGTCGCCAAGGCGTTCGGCGTGGCGCTGTACGAACACCCCGAGATCATCGCGATGATGGAGGCGCGCTGGAAGAGTGAGCTGAACGCCGCCCGTCGCCGAATGGCCCGCGTGCCCGAGGGCGGCAGTCTGGTGAAGAACCCGGTCCAGGGGCCGCCCGGCTTCCAGATCGAGAACGTCTTTGTGCTGGCCGGCGTCCCCTCGATCATGCGCGGCATGCTGGAAGATGTCGGACCGCGCCTGAAGGGCGGGGCGGTGGTCGTCGCCCGGACGCTCCGGGTCGACGGTTCCGGCGAAGGCAATATCGCCGCGCCGCTTGAAGCGGTGGCCAGGGCGCACCCGGCGCTGTCGCTCGGCAGCTACCCGTTCTTCTCCAACGAGGGTTACGGCTCCAACCTCGTTATTCGCGGGCGGGATCCGGCGGAAGTCGAGGCCACGTTGGCGGAACTGACAACGGCCTTGCGCGCGGCGGGGATCGAGGGACTGACTTCGCTTGACACCCAAGGTTAGGGCCGTCCATTTTGCAGCTATCGCTTCAGATTAGTATCGAGGTCGCCGTATGCGCCGTTTCTCTCTTGCCCTAGTGGCCGCTTTCGCCGTTGGATCGTTCGCGCCGATGGTTCAGGCCCGCGAAGGCACGCCCGCCGTCCCGGCGCCGGCGCCCTCCGCCAAGGGCGATCCCAACCGGATGATTTGCACGCGGGAACACGTCGTCGGATCGAACCGTCCCAAGAAGGTCTGCATGACGGCGGCCCAACGCGACGAAATTCGCGACCAGGCGCGTCGCAACATGGACGAAACTCGCCGCACGCCCGGCGGCAGGGAAATCATGCCGACCAACTCCGGGGCCTAGGTCGCCCTGCCAGCATTGAGGAGGAGACGTCGATGCGTCGCTTTGTTCTGTGCCTGAGTGTGATGATCAGCCTGCCGGTCGCGGCCTTCGCCGCAACCGGCGCGCTCCCCGCGGGAACGCCCGATCCGGACCGGATCGTATGTTCCCGTGAACGGCCTGTCGGATCAAACCGCCCGAAACTCGTCTGTATGACGGTTGCCCAGCGCGATGAGCTGAAACTGGCCGCGGACAGGGCTTTCGACCCGACCCGCGCCTATGTGTCGGCGATCCCGCAGCCGGGCCGCGCGCGCCCATAGGCGCCGGCGCCGGTTCCGACTGCGCGGGACACGGCGACTCGGGCTTACTGGCCCGGTCACGGGGACGTGGCGGAACTGGTATACGCAGCGGACTTAAAATCCGCGACCGCAAGGTGTGTGGGTTCGAGTCCCACCGTCCCCACCACCGCACTGAAGGCGCGCCGCGACCCGCAACGAAAAAGCCGCCGCGGCGCACCGCGACGGCTTTCCGTGAGGGGCTCCGGGGAGGCGAAGCCGTCTCGGTGTCGTTGCTCTAGGGCAGGGTGGCCTTGAGGCTCAGGACCACGCGGCTGTCGCAGATCGATCCGCAGCCCAGGTCGCTGTCGTGGAAACGCAGGTCGCCGGAGATTTTGTCGGTGAAGGCGTAGGCCACGCCGATGTTGTAGGTCGTGTAGTCCAAGGCGCTGAAATCATTGATGGTCTGCTTGCCGACCGCCGCCGAGATCGTCCACTTGTCGGCCGGAGAAACCGAGGCGTTGGCTTCATAATAGAGCGCATCACCCACGCCGCCGAAGAACTCCGGCGAGTAATAGGCGGCGGCGCCGAGGGTGAACGGACCGGCCGGCACGGAGGCGGCAGCCTTGAATTCCCAGTAGGCGTAGTCCGAGCTGCTCGGCGCATTGACGTAGCCGTAGTAGATCGCGCCGAAGTCAAGGCTGACGGGGCCGGCCGTCGGCTTCACGCCGACGTAGGCGTCAATTTCGGCGTCGGTGCTGTCGTAGAAATCGACATTCGACGCCCACAGGCCGCCGTAGAAGATGCCGCTGGACACGTCCACGCCGCCCTGGATGGCCGGGCTTTCGTCGGTCTGGCTGACACCACGGAACACGTAGTCCGACGTCGCGCCGATGTTGAAGGTCACCGTCGGATCATCGGCATAGGCTGCGCCGGCCATCGCGAACGACGCCGTGGCGGCGCAAAGAGCAAGTTTCAGAGCTTTCATCGCTATCCCCTTTTTGATCACCGGAACCCCCGCGCTTTTGTCGTGAGGTCCAAGTCGCTCCGCCGCACGGCGTTGAGCAAGACTGAGAGTGGTCGAAGCGTTTCCTTGGCCCTAACGGCGTGGGCCAGGATTGGCCCAACAGACGTTTGGCTGTCGGCAAATTGTGCGCTGCAACCGGCATTCGCCCGTTTTATGGGCGCCTTCAGCCTCTCAGGCGGGCCCGGCCGCCACAATGCGAAATGCCCGACTCCCGCGTAAGGGGTGCGTAAGGATCAGCGCATCGACAGTGAGGCGAATCCCAGATGCGTCCCGGCGTCGACCAGCAGGGTCTCGCCGGTGACATGGCGCGAAGCCGGGGACGCGAGGAACACGGCGGCCCCGGCGATGTCCTCGGCGGTCGAGGCGGCTTGCAGCGGCGTGGAGTTGATCACGCCCTGGCGCATGCGTTCGATCCGGTCGTCGGGCATGGCCTTGCCGAACCACGGCGTGTCGATGAATCCAGGGCAAATGGCATTCACACGGATCTTCGGCGCCAGGCCCCGGGCCAGCGACAGGGTCATGGTCGTCATGGCGCCCTTGGACGCGGCGTAGGGCACGGACGAGCCGATGCCTGTCACGCCGGCGATCGAGGCGGTGTTGACCACCGCGCCCGGCTGCGGCGCGGCCTCGAGCAGGGCGCGGGCCGCCCGCACCATCTGGAAGGCCCCCACGACGTTGACCTTGTAGAGCCGCAGGAAGTCGTCGGCGTTCACGGCGTCCAGGTCGCCATGGTTGGGCGCGAACTTGGTCACCCCGGCATTGTTGAACAGGGCGTCGATGCGGCCAAACGGCGCGGCCGCGGCGGCGATCGTCTGGCAATCGGCGTCTTCGCCGACGTCACCCTGGACGACCACGGCCTTGGCGCCCTCGGCTTCGCACAGACGGGCCGTCTCCTCCGCCTCGGCCTTGCTGGAGGCGTAGTTGATGATCACGGCCGCTGCGCCGCGTGAGGCGGTCTCCACCGCGATGGCGCGGCCCAGTCCCGTCGAGCCGCCGGTGACCACCACCACGAAGCCATCGAAATCCTTGCCGGCCATGATCATCTCCCTGAGCCCGTTTCGAGATCTGATAGCGCGGGCCGGCGGCCTTGTCCCGTCCGGAGCGGAGGTCTAAAGCCGCTCGCCATGAGCGAACTGCATCTTACCCAGCTGGGTCAGGCCGTCGAAGCGCCCGCCCGTCCCGAGGACGCGGTCCTCGAACGCGTGCCCAATCCGCAGAACGACACCCTGTATCTGGCCCGCTTCGTGGCGCCGGAGTTCACGTCGCTGTGCCCGGTGACCGGCCAGCCGGACTTCGCCCACCTGGTGATCGACTATGCGCCGGGCGACTGGCTGATCGAGTCCAAGTCGCTGAAGCTCTATCTGGGCGCCTTCCGCAATCACGGCGCCTTCCATGAGGACTGCACCGTCGCCATCGGCCGCAAGATCGTCGAGATCGCCCAGCCCAGATGGCTGCGTATCGGCGGCTACTGGTATCCGCGCGGCGGTATTCCTATCGATGTCTTCTGGCAGACCGGTCCGGCGCCGGAAGGCCTGTGGGTCCCCGATCAGGGCGTTGCGCCCTATCGCGGCCGAGGCTAGGGCTTCCACTCCGTCGTCAGCGCGGCGATATCCGGCCGGACCCGCTCCTGCGGCGCCTCGGCGGTCGTGCCGATGAACACGAAGCCGGCGATCTGCTCGTCCGCGGACAGGCCCAGCGCCGCGCGCGCGTCCGGGTCATAGGCGTACCAGTCGGTGATCCAGTTCGCGCCGTAGCCCATGGCCGTGGCGGCGTAGAGCAGGGTCGTGCAGACGGCGCCGGCCGAAAGCACCTGCTCCCAGACCGGGATGTCGCCCTCCACGGTGCGCGCGACCACGGCCACGCCCAGCGGCGGGGCCTTCAGCTTGCCCAGCTTGGCGGCCAGTTTCGACGCCTCGGGCCTGCGCGCGGCGATCCCGTCCAGCCGGTCCGCCAGGACGGCCTTGGCCTCTCCCTTGAGCACGACGAAACGCCAGGGGGCCAGCTTGCCATGGTCAGGCACCCGCGCCGCGAGGGTCAAAAGATCGGTCAACTCGGCATCCGACGGCCCCGGCGCTCGCAGGGACAGGGCGGAGGCCGACCGGCGGCGGGCGAGAAAGGCCAGCACCGCAGGCGCGTCGGTCACAGGCAGGGCCTCGCCGAACGCGGGCGTTGTGGGGAGATCGTGGCTCATGGCGACCTAGACGGTGGTGGGATCGTCTTCGTGTTCGAACATCGGACGAAGCAGGATGCGGGTATCAGGCTTGATCAGCCGATAGGTCGAGTCGAACTCGGGCGCCGCCTCGCCATCCAGCGTGACATGGCCACGCAGGTCGCCTGTCGCCTCATCGCGGCCATAGGCCTCGCAGGACTTCTTGCCCTCGAGATGGGCCATCGACTGGGCGATGATGGCCAGGATCGGCGCGGCCTGCTCCACCGGGGCCGGCTGATTGTCCATCAGAACAACGATGTCCAGATCGTCGAAGCGGAACACCGAACAGAGGGCGTCGCCTTCAATCTTCATCGTTTCGCGAACGACCATCTCGAGGTTCGGCTGGTCCGACATGCGATAGCGACTGACCTGCTGGATCTGGTTGCCCGGCAGCAGGTCGAGAAAGGCGACGTCCTCGCAGCTCTGGTCCGTGTCCTGCCAGGCCGAACACCAGACCTGGTCGGACTTGAGCATGGATACCAGGCTGTCCCGGCTGACGGGCTTCTCGGCCGCCGACGCTCTTGCGGGCAGGGCGGTCGGCAGCGAGAGGGCGGCGGCGATGGCTAGCGAAATCCAGAGGCGCATGGGGGACACGCTAGTGCCTTTCCTTGGCGAAGGGAAACGGGCCGAACAGGCCATGCCTTGGCGAACACCGGTTTGCCTCCCATATGAGGCGGAAGGGCGGCCGAACGGCAAAATGGCATCCGGTGTGCTATGATGGCGATCGAACGGATTATGGGAGGGCCGACATGGCCAGACAGTTGGAAGTCGTCGAGGCTTCGGTGGCGCCGCCCGTATGGGCCGCTCTGCGCAACGAGGCCGAGCGCGCCGCGCGCGATGAGCCGACTCTCGGCAGCTTGCTGAACGCGGTCATCCTGTCCCACGGCTCGATGGCCGAGGCGCTGTCCTACCAGTTCGCCCGCAAGATCGGCGACCAGGAGCTGCGCGCCATGAGCGCCCGCGAGATCGCCGATGAGGCCTATGAGGCCGACCCGTCGCTGATCGCGGCGGCCGAGGCCGACCTGAAAGCCGTCTTTGAGCGCGACCCGGCCTGCAAGGGCTATGTCCAGCCATTCCTGTTCTTCAAGGGCTTCCAGGCCCTGCAGACCCATCGCGTGGCCCACTGGCTGTGGACCCATAGCCGCGACACCCTGGCCTTCTACCTGCAGAGCAAGATGAGCGAGGTCTTCCAGGTCGATATCCACCCGGCGGCCAAAATCGGCCGGGGCATCTTCTTCGACCACGGCACAGGCATCGTCATCGGCGAGACCGCAACGGTCGGCGACGACGTCTCGATCATGCACGGCGTGACCCTGGGCGGCACGGGGGCCGAGCGTGGCGATCGCCACCCCAAGATCGGCCGGGGTGTCCTGCTGAGCGCCGGCGCCAAGGTGCTCGGCAACATCACGGTCGGCGACTATGCCAAGGTTGCGGCCGGATCGGTGGTCCTGAAGAACGTGCCGTCGCACTGCACGGCCGCCGGCGTGCCGGCCCGGCTGATCAACTGCCCGACCTGCGACGAACCCGCCCGCACCATGGACCACACCCTGTCTGACGAGATCTACGACTACGTCATCTGACGGTCAGCGGCCCGGGGCCTGAAAAAACCGGGGGCGGATCGAAAAACGCGTTTCCCCTTTGGCCGCGCCCGCTCTAGGTTCCGCGGCCAATCCCCAATGCCCGGAGCGATGTCGTGGACGACAAGCATATCAAACAGGTCGAAGCCCACCTCAAGCGCACCTTCGGTAACCCGCACGTTGCGGTGATCGCCCGCAAGCAGAAGGACTCCGCCGAGGTCGAGCTCAAGGGCGAGTTCATCGGCGTGATCTACGAGGATGAAGACGAGCCCGGCTCCTTCATGTTCGAGATGGCCATCCTCGCCGAAGACCTGGAATAGTGGTCGCTACGGCCGGTCCTGATCAACAGGCCGGCCGAGAGCGCCCTGACCCGACGCACCTTTACGCCCGCCTTCTCGGCGAAGCCTGGCCGCGGCTGCCGGAGCTGATCCGCCGACTGCATTCCGTTGACGGGACGACGACCGCGGCCGGCCGGGCGCGGGTCGAGCGCGGCGCGGTGCCACTTGCGCGCCTCATCGGTTGGTTTGCCGGTTTCCCGCCCGCTCACGACGATGTCGCTGTTCATGTCACGTTCGAACGGCGCGGAGATATTGAGATCTGGCGCCGCGATTTCGGCGGTCATGTCTTTCAAAGCACACAGGAAGCCGGAGGTGGCGGCCAGCTGGTGGAGCGCTTCGGCCCGGCGGCCTTTTCGATGGCCGTCATCCGGGATGGAGAGCGCCTTGGCCTAAGGCTCCTGGGCTGGCGGCTGTTCGGCCTGCCCATGCCGCGATGGACCGCGCCGGTCAGCACCGCCTGGGAACGTGTCGAGGACCGGAGGTTCCGGTTCTTCGTCGAAATCAGCCACCCGCTCCTGGGCCTGATCGTCCGCTACCAGGGGTGGCTGGCCGTCCCTTGATGTCCGTCAACGCCTGGAAGGCTTCGCGGAACCTAGTGTGTCTCTGGTCCGTTACCGGGCCTCTTTCTCCACTGGAGACATCCATGTCCAACTCGATCATCAAGACCGCTGTCCGCCAGGGCGACGATTTCCTGGACGACGCCCTCCATGCCTTGAAAAAGGCCACGAAACACATCGGCGAGGATGGCCATGACGCCATGGGCAAAGCCGTCGCCGATCTGACGAAGGCCACCGAAGCGCTCGTGGAAGAGGCCCGGACCAAGGCTGTCCCGGCCGTCAAGGACGCGGCGAAGGATGTCGCCAAGGCCGCGAAAGCCCATCCGGTGGCGGCTACCGCGCTGGTCGCCGCGGCGGTGGCGCTGATCGGGCTGGCGGTCAGCCGGCGCAACGCCGGCGATACAGAAGCCTGACCTCATCGGGCGGAGCCGCCAACACGGCCCCGCCCTTCGACTCTATGGCTAGAGGACGTGCAGCATCTCCGCGACCAGCGGGTGGCGCACGATGTCCTGTTCGGCCAGCCGCACGACGGCGATGTTCGGCACCGCTTCGAAGCGGTCAGCGACGTCGCCGAGCCCTGACATGCCGGTCAGAAGGTCCGACTGGTTCGGGTCGCCGGTCACGACCATCGTTGAATGCCAGCCCAGCCGGGTCAGCAGCATCTTCAGTTGGCCGTAGGTGCAGTTCTGCGCCTCATCGATGACCACGAAGGCGTTGTTCAGCGTGCGGCCGCGCATGTAGCCGACCGGCGCGATCTCGATGGCGCCTTCGGCGATCAGGGCCCGCACCCGTTTCATCGACAGCCGGTCCGACAGGGCGTCGTAAAGCGGGCGCAGATAGGGAGCCAGCTTGTCCTCCATATCGCCGGGCAGGTAGCCGATCGACTCACCGGCCTCCACGGCAGGACGCGACAGCACGATCCGGGCGACCTTGCCGGCTTCCAGCGCTTCCACGGCCTTGGCGATGGCCAGATAGGTCTTGCCGGTGCCTGCCGGGCCCAGCGCCATGACCAGATTCTTGGCGTCGATCGCCTTGATAAGCTCGGCCTGGCCCTCCGATTTCGGTTTTATTGTCTTGAGATACCCCTGCTCGCGATCCTCATCCCGGCCGAGCGGTGACCAGCCGTTGCCCACCGGCAGGCGACGGACCTTGCCGCCGTCGTCGTTGTGGAACTGGGTCTGGTCAAAGGCGCCTTCGCGCACGGTCCGCTTCAGGGCACGCTTGGTCATTTAGGTGGCCTCCAGTGGGGCATGAAAAAAGGGCGAAGCCGGGACGGCTCGCCCTTGGATCGACATGACGGATGAAGGAGCGCGTGCGTGGCCCGGCGGCTCACCGCGGCTTCGCGAGACTGGCGGCGCCCAATGACGCCGAAACACGATACGCGGCACCCTGTTCTCCGTTGTCAGGAGACCGCGAACGAATGTCCGCGGCGGGATGCGAAGGGGTTCGCACCCCCTCGAATCGCCTGACAAGGATGATGCTAACTTGGTTTATGAGCCGTTAATCAAGCGGCCATTTCAAATATAGGGGGCCTACGGATGACTGTTTATGCTTTGGGCGCCTTGGCGCCGCAGACGCCTTCTGACGATGAATACTGGATAGCGCCGACAGCATCAGTGATGGGCGACGTCATCCTGAAGAAGAACGCCAGCATCTGGTGGGGCGCGGTGGCTAGAGGTGACACCGATACCCTTACAATCGGCGAGAACAGCAACGTCCAGGACGGATCTGTGCTTCACGCGGACAAGGGTATGCCGCTGCTGATCGGCGCCAATGTCACCGTCGGCCATATGGTGATGCTTCACGGCTGCACCATCGGCGACAACAGCCTGATCGGTATCGGCTCGATCGTGCTCAATGGCGCCAAGATCGGCCGCAACTGCCTGATCGGGGCAGGGGCCCTGATTCCCGAGGGCAAGGAGATCCCGGACAACAGCCTGGTCATGGGCGCGCCGGGCAAGGTGGTCCGCGAGATCGGCGAGCAGCAGGCGATGGTGCTGCAGGCCTCGGCGCTGCACTACGTCGAGAACTGGAAGCGGTTCCGGCGGGAGCTGGTGGCGCTGTGAGAGATTGCGTGGTTCGAGACGCGGCCCTGGAGGGCCGCTCCTCACCATGACGCATACAAATGCCCGTCTTCCTGAGGAGCGAGCCTCAAGCGAGCGTCTCGAAGGACGCACATTGACGGACCATAGGGAAGGGGCGCGACCTTCCGGCGAAACAGGGAGACGCTTCCATGGCCTACGAATTCATCAAGGTCGACCGCGAGGGGCCGGTCACCATCTTCACGCTCAACCGGCCGGAGGTGATGAACGCCCTCCATTCGCCGATGCATTTCGAGCTGGACGAGGCGTTCAACGCCTTCGCCGCCGATCCGGAACAGTGGGTCGGCATCGTCACCGGCGCCGGCGACCGGGCCTTCTCGGCCGGCAATGACCTCAAGCACCAGGCCACGGGCGGGGCCATGGGCAGCCCGCCGTCGGGCTTCGCCGGCCTGACAAGCCGTTTCGACCTCGACAAGCCGCTGATCGCGGCGGTCAACGGCGTGGCCATGGGTGGTGGTTTCGAGATCGCGCTGGCCTGCGACATCGTCATCGCGGCCGAAACGGCGATGTTCGCCCTGCCGGAACCGAAGGTCGGCCTGGCGGCCCTGGCCGGCGGCCTGCACCGTCTGCCCCGACAGATCGGGCTCAAGCGCGCCATGGGCATGATCCTGACCGCTCGCCGCGTGCCGGCCGCCGAGGGCCAGGCGCTCGGCTTCGTCAACGCCGTGGTGCCGGCCGCCGATCTGATGGCCGAGGCTCGCAAGTGGGCGCAGATGATCTGCGAGTGCAGCCCGATGTCGATTCGGGCCAGCAAGCAGGCCGTGATGCAGGGCCTCGACCAGACCCTGACCGAGGCGATCGGCGGCCAGTTCAAGTTCCCTGCCGTCGGCGCGCTGTTCCGTTCCGAGGACTTCAAGGAAGGCCCGATGGCGTTCGCGCAAAAGCGCGCGCCGCAGTGGAAGGGGAAGTAATCTCCTTCTCCCGGAGGGAGAAGGTGGCCTGCGGAGCAGGTCGGATGAGGGATTAGG
>CAZISF010000085.1:0-14665 GCA_964541915.1 uncultured Caulobacter sp. | reverse complement strand
GGCCCGGCGCTGGTCGAGATTCTCGACGCCGCCTTCGCCGGCTACAGCTACGAAGACATGGCCGCGCGGCTCGACGAATACGACATCACCTGGGCCCCCTATCAGACGCCCGGCGAACTGACGCGCGACCCCCAGGCCGACGCCGCCGGCTGCTTTGTTGAGACACCGGACGGCAAGGGCGGCAGCTTCCGCTCGCCCGCCTCGCCGGCCCGCTTTTCGGGCTACGACGACACGCCGAAATCCGGCCCGCCGTCGCTGGGCCAGCATACGGACGCGATCCTGGCGGAACTGGGATACTCGGCGAGCGAAATCGCTGCTCTTCACGAGAGCAAGGCAGTCTTCTAGCGATCCTTGCTGGCATCCGACAGGACGCGCAGCATTTCGGCGGTCAGCAGCGAGGAGCCAAGATTTCGGCCGCTCCCGCCGCTGCTGACGCCTGTCCCTGCACCGTCGACGCCCTGCGACCCTCGGAGGATGAAGTCCACCAGGGCTTCCTGCTGTCGCGACGCCTGGTCCGAGCGTCGGGCGCCGGCGTACTGAAGGAAGCCCTGATCGGGCTGGACCGTCGGCGCGGCGCCCGCGTCGCCGGCTGTCCGCGTCAGGTTGTTGTAGACGTCCGCGACCGTCAGGGCGCGGCCATCGCGATAGAAGATCGAGCGATTGGCCGCGGCCGCATCCGGAAACAGCGCGGCGGCCGGGGCGCCGGGCGTTGTGCGGGTCGCGCTGATCAGACGGGCCGATCCCTGCGGGCCAAGGAAGTGGGCGGCGTAGAGTTCGCCCGCCGAGGGCTGGCGACCGATCCGGCCCGCCAGGTAGGCGGCGTTGTCCGTCGTCATCTCGCCGACCATCAGCGACGCCGCATGAGGGTCGAAACGCAGGTTCATCACCGCCTTGCGGGCGTCGTCGCCGCTGACCCGGTACCGCCCGTCGCCGCCCCGGGTGATGAGGTCGGCATAGCGGGCGTAGCCGTACTTGGAGCCATGCGCCTTGAGCGTCGCCAGCCACGTCTGTTCTGTGAACTGGAACAGCCCGGCGGCTGAGGATGTCGGGGCCTTGGCGGAGGGATTATAGCCGCTCTCACGGCTGGCCGTGCGCATGAGGAACGAGAAATCCACGCCGGTCGCCTGCGACGCGCGCTGGATAGCCGCTTCAACGACTCCCCTGATTCCCTGGACCGCCATGGCTGGAGTCCTGAGCCCTCATGGTTAATCACCGGTTAACCATGATTACGACTGACCACGCGGCTGGCCCAAACAAACGAACGTTCGTTGATTTTGCGGGGTGTTCCCCGAAATTCATTGCCGTTTCACGCGACCAGGATGACGCTACGTCAACCACAGCCAGGCCCAGGGAGGGTCGCCATGATCGCTCAACAGGTACTCGCCGGTCATCAGGGGACGGAGCGCCGTCGGCGACTGTCCACCGGCACGACCGTCGCCATCAGCCTCTCGGTCGCGGTCCATGCCGCCATTGGGGTCTATCTGGCCCTGGCGGCGTTCGACGTCATCAAGCCGATCTACGGACCGGAGCCCGATCGAAGCGCGCCGATGATCGACATCACGCCCAGGTCCAAGCCTGTGACGCCGGACAAGCCCGTCCCTGATCGTCCCCGTCCGCAATCAACGATCAACATTCATCAGCCTGTCGTCGACCGCCTTCCGACCGTCGATGCCCTGCCCGCCAATCCGTCCAGCGGCAACGTCACGGACATCGGCCCGATTGCGGTGCTGGACACCGGGCCGATCACAATCGCCGGCACGGGCGTGACGATCCCCGAGACGCCGCTGGTCGTCCACCCCGACTGGATCCGCAAGCCCAGCGCCGACCAGATGGCGCGCGTCTTCCCAGACCGGGCCCAGCGGATGGGCGTGCCCGGCAAGGCGACGCTGGCCTGTATCGTCGCCGCCAATGGCACGGTCGGTGGCTGTCAGGTGGTCGTGGAAGACCCGTCGGACTTCCAGTTCGGCAAGGCGGCGCTCAAGCTGGCGCCGTTCTTCCGGATGAAACCCCAGACCGTGAACGGCCAGGCCGTCGACGGCGCGATCGTCAAGATCCCCGTGCGTTTCGACCTGCCGGCCTGACGAGAGCGGGGACAGTCGCCCCGGCGCCTGTCCTCTGCCTCAGTAGCTCTTCGGGAGCCCCAGCACCTTCTCGGCGATGAAGTTGAGGATCATCTCGCGGCTGACCGGGGCGATCCGCGCGATCATCCCCTCGCGGAAGTACCGTTCGACATCGTACTCCTTGGCGTAGCCCATGCCGCCGTGGGCCAGCAGGGAGGCCTCGCAGGCGCGGAACCCGGCCTCGGCCCCGAGGTACTTGCCCGCGTTGGCCTCGGCCCCGCAGTCCTTGCCGGCGTCGTAGAGGGCGGCGCCCTTGAAGGCCAGCAGGTTGGCCGCCTCCAGTTCCGCCCAGGCCTTGGCAAGCGGGTGCTGGACGCCCTGGTTCTGGCCGATCGGCCGACCGAACACGATCCGCTCATTGGCATAGGTCGCGGCCTTGGCCAGAGCCGCGCGGCCCAGCCCCACGGCCTCGGCGCCGAACAGCACGCGCTCGGGGTTCAGGCCGCTGATCAGGTACTGAAAGCCCTTGCCTTCCTCGCCGATCAGATCCTCGGCCGGGACCTCAAGGTCTTCGATGAAAAGCATATTACATTCAACGGCTTTGCGGCCCATCTTCGGAATCGGCTTGGCGTCGATCCGGGCCCTGTCGAAGTCCGTATAGAACAGGCTCAGCCCCTGCATCGGCTTGGCGGTCTGATCCTTCGGGGTAGTTCGGGCGATGATCAGGATCTTGTTGGCGCGCTGCGCCATGGTGGTCCAGATCTTCCGGCCGTTTATGACGTAGCCGTTGCCCTTCCGCTCGGCGCGGGTCTCCAGGTTGGCGGTGTCGAGGCCGCTGTTCGGTTCGGTGACCGCGAAACAGGCCTTGTCCTCGCCGGCGATGATTTTCGGCAGATGGCGCTGCTTCTGGTCGTCGGTGCCGAACTTCACCACCGGCATCAGGCCAAAGATGTTCAGGTGAATGGCGCTCGCGCCGGTGAAGCCCGCGCCGGACTGGGTGACCGTCTGCATGACATGGGCCGCCTCGGTCAGGCCGAGTCCCGCGCCGCCGTATTCCTCCGGCATGGCGATACCCAGCCAGCCGCCGGCGGCCATGGCCGTGGCGAAGGCTTCGGGAAACTCACCGGTCTCGTCCGTGCGACGCCAGTACTCGTCGTTGAAGTCGGCGCAGATGCGGCCCACCGCCTCGCGGATGGCTTCCTGCTCTTCGGTCGGCCAGAAGCTGCTCATGCGTCCTCGCTTGCGTTGTCGAACCGACGCGGATCAAGCCGCGCGGCGAAGGGTCCCGGATCGTCGCCCGCGACATAGGCCGCGACGGTTCGGGCGACAAGCGGGGCCAGCAGCCAGCCGTTGCGGCGCGCGCCGACAGCGAGCAGAACCCTGTCGCGCCGACTCCATCCGACCAGCGGCAGGCCGTCGGGGGTCCCCGCCCGTACGCCGACCTCCGCGCGCACGCGCAGGTCTGAAATGCCGGGCCAGAGTCCCTCCCCGCGCTGCAGGAGGCCGGCCACCTGCTCCGGATCGACGCGCAAGTCGTCGACGCCCGCTTCCATGGTGGCGCCCAGGATCGCCGCGACGGGATCGGGGCAAAGATAGACGCCGGCGCCCCGCAGCACCGGTCCGGATGTCGGCCCGCCTGTGACCCGCAGGATATGTCCCTTGATCGGCGTCAGCCACGACAGTTCAGGCGTGAGGCCCGCCCCGCCAGCGCCCGTAGCGACCACGAGCAGCCCCGGCTCGTCCGGTCCAACGGCCCGGGCCTCGAAGCGCACCCCGGCCCGCTCAGCCTGGGCATAGAGGATGGTCATGCCGGCGCCGGGATCGAGCCGCCAGTCCTCGGCCGTGAAGGGACCATCCGACGTCCGCCGCCAGCTGGCGCCGAGCGAATCCAACCGCGCCTCGATGCGGCCGGGTTCGCCTCCGCGCCAGACAGCGCCTGTTCGGTCGAGGACCACCGGCGCGAAGTTCGGCCACAGATCACGCGCGGCGCGAAGCAGCGTCAGGTGATCTCCGGCGCGTGGATCGGTGACTGCTTCGAACACCGGCGCCAGCATGCCGGCCGCGACGCCGGACGCATTGTCGCCGGGCGAGGCTGGATCGCAGACGACCACCTCCTGGCCCCGCCGCGCCAGTTCGAGGGCGATGCAAAGTCCCAGCGCGCCCGCGCCCGCTACTGTCACCTTCTCGCCAGGACCATTCGACATCAGGCGCAATCACCGCCCCCGCGCGAAAAGGTCAAGGCCGCCAGATCAGGCCAAGTCGAATTGTCCGCGGCATGTCGAAGCTCTCGATCCCGTCAGCGGTCTGACCGGTCTCGACGCGGGCGTCGGAGAGGTTTTCCACCGCCGCATAAAGTCCAACCGTGGAAGTCACCTGCCAGTCCGCGCGAACGTCAACCGACGTAGAGGACGACAGCCGCCGCTGGTTCAGGTCGTCCTCGAACCGTTCGCCTTCATAACGCACGGTCAGGCGCCCCGTGACCGCCGTGGACGGGCGCCAGATGGCCGCGCCACTGGCCGACAGGCGCGGCGTCTGGGCCGGACGCAGGCCGGTCAGTTGAGACGCGGCCGTTCCGCCATCGACCTCGGCGCGGGTCCAGGCGCCGGACAGCGTCCAGGCCAGCGTCGACGTGAGATCACCCGCCACATCAGCTTCCAGGCCCCAGGCGTCGATATCGCCCGCGTTCTGGCGCTGGCGCAGCACGCCGCCGGCAGGGATGAAGCCCGCCACCGGGAACGAGCCAGGGCCAAAGCCGATCGTCACGTTGGTCACGGCGCCTTCCAGGCGGTTGGCGAACAAGGTCGCGTTCCAGCGGACCGCGCCCTCCCCGCCGAAGCCGAACTCGAGGCCGTAGAGTTTCTCCGGCTCCAGGCCGGCATTGGCCTCTGTGACGTCATTTCCAACCCGGAACGGACGGTGGAGTTCATTGAGCGTCGGCGGTCGGAATCCGGCATAGGCGGCCGTCCGCACGTAGCCACCGTCCAGATCACGACGTGCGGCCGCCCGGGCGGTCGGCTGCCAGCCGTCCTGATCGGCGGGCTGAAGCGCCAGGGTCGGCAGGCCGGTCGCCAGATCGCGCTCGTCGCGCCTTCCATCAAAACTGGCCCAGTGGTCGAGGCGAACGCCGCCCGTAAGCAGCCAGTCGCCTGACTGCCGCCACCGCTCGGCGTACAACCCGGCCACATATTGCGCCCCGCCGGCGACACGGCCGCGGGTAAAGGCCCCGCCGAGGAACCGGAAGTGCTCGCGCGTCTCCCCGTCCGCGTAGCGCACGTCCGCGCCCGCTTCCCAGCCGCCGTCCGGCGTCGAATGGCGCAAAGCCGCATTCAGGCCGGCTCCAAGCGCCGGCGTGCCGAACTGGTCGTTGGCCGGCGTGGTGAACGCCCGTCCCGCACCGACCGCAACTGAACTGTTCTCGAGATCGGAGCGCCTGACCCAGGCCTGCAGTCGCCAGTCAGTGCCGATGCCGACCGAAGCGCCGGTCAGGGTCGCCGATGCCGAAACGCCTGTCGACCGCGACGCGGCGCCGGCGAGGCCGCTCTGGCGCTCTTCCCGGTAGCCCGCCACCCGCAGGGCCAGATCGGCGCCTGAAAGTTCAGGCGCGAACCGCAGGGCCAGACTGGATGCTTCATAGGCCAGCGGCTGGTCGGCGGCTCCGGCGCCCTTGCGGACAGGAACCCAGCCGTCGGTGCGTTGGCTCGCCCCCACGACCAGGACATTGCCGGCGGCCACGGCGACTGACGCGCCGGCTTCACCGCTTTCGCCGCCCCAGACCTCGTAGTCGCCATGGGCGGAAACGCGGGTGCGCTCAGCCAGCTGGATCGTTCCGGTCAAGGCGCCGGCGCCATAGGGGCCCGACCCGGCGCCACGCACAACCAGCGCCCCCTCGATGTCGGCCGGCGGCAGGCCGGACCAGAGCACCCAGCCGCCGAACGGGTCGCCCTGCGGGACGCCGTCCAGCGTGACGAGCGCGCGGCCCGCGCCCGAGCCGGCGATGGCCCGAACCGTGATCCCTTGCGTGGTCGGATTTGCCGCCGCGCTGGAGGTCCGACGGAACAGCTGGACGCCAGGAACAAGCGTCAGCGCCTCATCGACCCGCGGGGCCGTGGCGATCGCCTCCGCCCCGACCGTCACCACCGAGAAGGCGGCGTCTGTCGGAGCCGGAGGAAGTCGGGCCGCCTCAACGACGACTGTGTCGACCGTAGGCGGCGGCTCGGCGGCGATCATGCGTGACGCTATTTCCCCGCCGTTGCGGCGGCCTTCTGGGCGGTGGCCAGTGAGAGCAGGTACTGCCGCACCTCCTCCGCCTTGGCCGGATCAAAGTAGCGCTTGAAGGAGACCATGCCGTTCTCGACGCGGTCCCCGTCGATCACCACGCCCTTGAACGCGGCCGCGTCGGTGATCACCGGCGAGTAGCGCAGGTCCGGGATCGAGAAGTCCGACACCGCGCTCGAGCCGTGACAGACGCCGCAGTAGGTGGCGAAGGTCAGCTTGCCGGCCGCGATCTGGGCCGGCGTGCCCGTCACTGGCGGCAGGTCCGGGAAGGCCTTGTTCGAGACGGGCCGCGGCGGGAGGGCCCCCTTTCCGCCGATCTTGAACACCAGCACCCGGCGCACGCCCTCAGAGCGTGGATCAGCGCCCGCGCCGATCGTCAGGGCGAAGCCGCCGCCCCAGCCGGCCATGACCGCGACATATTGCTCGCCGTCGATTTCGTAGGTCATCGGCGGCGCGACGATCCCGGTCTGGGCGTCGAACGACCAGACCTTCTTGCCGGTAGCCGCGTCATAGGCGGCCAGTTCACCGGTCGCCGCCCCCTGGAAGACAAGGCCGCCCGCTGTCGCCAGGACGCCCCCGTTCCACGGACCGCCGTGCGGCACGCTCCATTTTTCAGTCTGGGCAATCGGATCCCAGGCGATCAGCCGGCCCTTGAGGCTGGCGCGGATGGCCTTAATGCCGGCTTCGTCGTCCGGCATCGCGGCGATCAGACTGTCGACGCCGATGTTCCAGGCGCCCGGCTCGTAGCGGAAATTGGCGTTGGCGCCGCCGGGCTGCATGTAGGGGAACGGAATTTCCTGGGCGGGAATGTAGACCAGCCCGGTCTTCGGGCTGAAGGCCATCGGCATCCAGTTATGGCCGCCCAGCGGCCCCGGCATGGCTACCGACGGACCCTTGCCATAGCGGGCGTTGGGCGTCTCGACCGGACGGCCCGTGGCCGGGTCCACACCGGTCGCCCAGGTCTGCGGCACATAGTTGTTGGCCGAGATCAGCTTCCCGTTGGTCCGGTCGATCACATAGAAGAAGCCGTTCTTCGGCGCCTGCATCAGCGCCTTTACCGGCTTTCCGGCGATGGTCAGGTCGGCCAGGATGATGTGCTGGGTCGCGGTGTAGTCCCAGCTCTCGCCGGGAGTCGTCTGATAGTGCCAGACGTATTTGCCCGTATCCGGCTTCAGGGCGACGATCGACGACAGGAACAGGTTGTCGCCGCCGCCTGGCGAGCGGATGTCACGGTTCCAGGGCGAGCCGTTGCCGACGCCGATGTACAGCAGATCCAGGTCGGGGTCGTAGGCCATCGAGTCCCAGACCGTGCCGCCGCCGCCGACCTTCCAGAACTCGCCCTTCCAGGTCGGCCGGGCGATCTTCATCGCGTCATCGGAGGCCGCGCCATCCGTCGCCTGCTCGCCAGGCACCGTGTAGAAGCGCCACAGAAGCTTGCCGTTGTTGGCGTCATAGGCCGACAGGTAGCCGCGCACGCCAAGCTCGGCGCCGCCGTTGCCGATCAGCACCTTGCCCTTGATGACGCGGGGAGCGCCGGTGATCGTGTAGGGCTTGTTCTGATCGACGGTGACGACCGACCATTTGACCTTGCCGGTCTTCGCATCGAGCGAGATCAGACGTCCGTCGAGCGCGCCGACATAGACCCGCCCCTGCCAGAGAGCGACGCCGCGGTTCACGCTGTCGCAGCAGGCTTTCACGCCCGTCTTGCGCGGCACCTGCGGGTCATACTCCCAGATCAGCTTGCCGGTCTTCGCGTCGAAGGCGCGGACGATCGACCAGGACGAGGTGGTGTACATTACCCCGTCGGCCACCAGCGGCGTCGCCTCGACGCCGCGGTTCTCCGGAAGGTCGAAACTCCACGCCAGACCGAGTTGTCCGACCGTGTTCAGATTGACCTTGTCGAGCGGGCTGAAGCGCTGTTCGCCGTAAGTCCGGCCATGGGTGACCCACTCGCCCGGATGGCTGTCGGCAGCGGCGATCCGCTTGCCGTCGATGTCCGCCGTGGACTTTCCGCAGCCGGCCAGCATGGCCACGGCCGCCAGAGTCACCGCCAGTGCGCTGATCCGCTTCATTTCCCGAGCTCCCGAGTCAAACCGCGTCTGTCGCGCGATGTTGCGGGGAGTATGCGGACGCTCCCCAGCGTCAGGCAAGCCGCCGACGCAGCAGAACGAGCATCGGGCGTTCGAGGAATGCCCAGCAGGCCAGGCCCGACCCCACCGCCACGATCATCGCCAGCGGAATGAACACCGGGGGATTCCAGGCGCCGATGGTCATGGCCAGGGCCCCGACCGTCAGGGTGTGAACGAGGTAGATCGAATAGGAGGCGTCGCCGAGGATCTTCATCCCGGGGATCGCCTTCCAGCCGCCATCCGCCTCGATACTCACCGCCCCGGCCACGAGCAGCGCCGCCGGCGCGCCCCAGACCATCGGACGCCACAGGTCCCAGTCCATGTTGATCATCTGAATCACCGCGAACAGGGTCATCCCGGCGCCCAGGAGCAGCCATCCGAATGACCGGTCCGGGAGGAGTTGAAGCTGCGCCATACGGCCAAGCCAGACCCCGGCGAGAAACTCGAGAAACAACGGATTTAGCAGCATCTGATAGGCGGGCGGCCAGGCGAAGCCCGCCAGGGCCAGCACCATCAGGGCTGCGGTCAGGGCGAACATCCGCCGCGCCGTCGGCAGCCAGAGCAGGGCGCCGAACGCCAGGTAGAAAACGGCCTCGTAGTTCAGCGTCCAGCCGGGCGCCAGCAGCGGAAACGGCTGCCCGGCCGGGTTCATGTGCTGGACAAAGGCCATCGACAGCAGGACGTGGCCGGGCGTCAGCGCCAGATCCGGAAACCGCGCGGGAAACAGCAACACGCCCGCTGCCAGCGCGAGCGTGATCACCCAGTACAGCGGCGCGACCCGAACCAGTCGTCGCCGCAGGAAGTCCAGAGGACGGATCGGCGCGCCGCAGGTCGCGGTCCACATGACGAATCCGCTGATGACGAAGAACACGTCGACGCCCGCCTGGCCGGTGGCGAAATTGATCTGCGACCACTGACAGGCATGGAACAGCGCGACCGACAGCGCCGCAAAGCCCCGCAGGTGCTGGATCGACAGCCAGGTGCGGTGGCTGTCCATGCCGGTCAGGGGCAGCCGGGCGGCAGGGCGGCGATCCAGCGGCGCAGCAGGGCAAGGCCCTCGTCATGCGCCAGCGCGCGGCCAAGCTCGGGCATCATCGCGCCGGGGTCGGTTGAACCCGTGCGGTAGATGAGGATTGATGTATCCGGCTTTCCGGGGTCGATGTCGTGGCTGAAGCCGCCGGTCCCCTGCCCCGCCGCGACGGGCGGCTTGCACAGACCCAGCGAGGCGCCGGCCGGCGAGGCGGCATCGAGATAAAGGCCGGAGGTGTCCGCCGGCCCCTTCGGGCTGTGGCAGTGCCCGCAATTGATATCGAGCCAGGCCCGGGCGCGGGGTTCGAGCAGGACGGTCTCGTCGCGCCAGTCCGGCGCACGGACACGCGCCGCGGCCGGCGGCAGGCCGCGCAGGTAGCCGACCAGCACCAGGCGGTCGAGCTGATTGAACCGGGCGCCCGCCATCGTCACCTCGCGGTCCAGATGCCGGGACTTCAAGCCGATCGGCAGCAGCGCTTTCGCGGCATGATCGGTCGCGTGGCATCCGGCGCACTGGTTGACGTTGGGAACCTCGTAGATGAACCGGTCGCTGCGGCCAGGCCGGGTCAGGGTCATCGGAATGGCCGCCCCGATCCGCTTCAGCGTCGCGCTGGTCTGGGCGTCGTTCCAGACATAGGGGAAAGCCGCCCAGCCGCCCGCCCGGCGCACCAGCACCCGGGTCTCGACCAACCGCACCTTTGACAGATCCAGAGCGGCGCCGGTCTCGCTGAGCCGCAGGTCGTCGCCGGGCAACAGCGCCCCGTCCGGCCCCTTGAGATAATAGAAGGTCTTGGTCACGACCGTGCCGACCGGGAAATCGAAAGCCGCATCGGCCTTCCAGGTCGCCGGTTGGCCCTTAGGCATCCAGACCGTGCGCAACTTGCCGGCGTAGTCACTGAACAGCGGCGTATTCAGTTCATAGGGCTGCACCCCGTCGGCCAGCACCAGACGCCCCTGCCGGACGCCGACGACGCCCCAGTCGGACAGCCTCTCGGGCATGCCGTCGGCGATGAAGCGCGGCGTCAGCGGACCGGGCGCACAGGCCGAAAGGGCGAGCGCGATCAGAAGGAGGGCGAGGCGTTTCACGGCTTGCCGGGAGCCGGAACCTTGCGCTCGGCCGGGACGGGGCCGGCGGCGGCGACATTGATCGCCGGCAGCGGCGTCAGTCGGCACCGGACCGTGTCCCCCGCGAGAGCGGGCGATTTGTACTTGTGCGACGCGTCGGCATTCAGGGTCTGGGCCGCGCCATTGTCGATGCAGACGGCCAGAGCCGGGTCCACCTTGCCACCCTTGAACTTCTTCACATCGACATAGCCGTCCCACAGCACGTCAGGCAGGCTCCCGGTCACGCCGAACATCGCCACCCGCAGCGCCTGGAGGTCCAGACCGTCCGGCTTGTTGCCGCCGGGCGTGAAGCGGTTGTCGTGGATGAAGATCGCCTCCGGCCAGGGATCGAAGTTCGGCGCCACTCCCTTGGCGTTCATGTAGCCCGTGGAGAAGTAGCTTGAGATGATCACATTGGCGGTCGTGTTGCCGCCGATGTCGTTGTCGAAGATCTCTACCTGGTCGTTGGAGTTGATGACCACGCCCGAGCCGGCGGGAACGGACGCCACCGCCGAGCCCTTGCGGCCGAAGTTGCCGGTATTGTTGCCTTCGACACGGTTGCGGAAGATGCGCGTGGCGAAGCCCGAGACCTTCAGGTTGGGCATGTTGAACACCAGGATGCCGCCGGTGTTGTTGGTCGCCAGGTTGTCATAGACGTCGGCGTTCTGGGTGTTCTCGATCTCGATGCCGGCGACGTTGAACTCCGCGCGGTTGCGGCGCACGACGACATTGTTGGACTGGCCGACATAAATGCCCGCGTCCGACGCGCCGATGGCGACGCTGTCCTCGATCAGCAGATTGCGCACCTGGACGGGATACAGGCCGTAGGCGCCGTTGCTGGTCTTCGGGCCGCCGGTCCATTCCGCCCGGACCCGGCGGATGATGATGTTCTCGCCCTCGTTGACCTTCAGGCCGTCGCCCTTGGCGTCCTCGATGGCCAGATCCTCGATGGTGAAGTTGCTGGCGTTGACCAGCAGCCCTTCGGCGCCGGCCGCCTGGCCCTTGAAGCTGAGGATGGTCTTGTCCATGCCCGCGCCGCGAATGGTCACGCCGTCCGCGTCGAGGCTCAGGCCGCGGTCAATGGCGTAGACCCCGGCGGGTATGGTGATCACGTCGCCAGGCTTGGCGTCGATCAGCTGCTGGATGAGGGTGTCCTGATAAGTGGCGTTAGGCTTGGCCGCCGAGCCGCCGCCGCCACATCCCGCCAGCGCCAGCGCACCGGTGACCAACAGCGCGCCGAACGCGCGATTCCAGCCCTGCCCCATGGATGATCTCCCCTTCCCGATCGGCCCGGACTCTTCCGGCCCCGGTCGCGGGGGAAAGTCGCATGAGGTGAAGGGTCATGGAACCCCTTCGTCTATCCGCCGGCGCCTGTTCCCCCACGCAGGGAAGGATGCGGGCCCTCGTTCAGAAGGGTGGGACCTTCGCGATGGTACCGCCTCTCAGGCTTGAACTGAGGACCTCCGGTTCCACAAACCGGCGCTCTAACCAACTGAGCTAAGGCGGCGCGCTTTCGCGAAGGGAGGGGTTTAGTCGCACCGCGCTGTGCGATCAAGAGCGGTGCTTGCGCCAAATCGGCGACGACGCCACCCTGTGTCCATGAGCACGATCACAACCCGCACCATAGAGGCCAACGGCCTGTCGTTCGTCATTGATGAAGCCGGTGAAGGCGACGATGTCGCCCTGTTCCTGCACGGCTTCCCTGAGAGCAAGCATTCCTGGCGCTATCAGCTCCCCCTGCTGGCGAAACTGGGCTGGCGCGCCGTCGCCTTTGACCAGCGCGGCTACGGAGATTCCAGCCGGCCGAAGGGCGTGAAGGCCTACGACCTCGAAAACCTGATGGCCGACGCCGGGGCTGTGTTCGACGCGCTCGGCGCAAAACGGCGCCTGCTGATCGCCCACGACTGGGGGGCGATCGTCGCCTGGTGCTTCGCCATGGACCGGATCCGGGACCTCGAAGGTCTGGTCATCATGAACGTGCCGCATCCAGCGGTCTTCCAGGCGGACATCCGCACAAACGCGGCGCAGCGCAAGAAGTCCTGGTACGTGTTCTTCTTCCAGATCCCGTGGCTTCCGGAGCTGACCCTGACTGCCAATGGCGCCCGCGCCATCGGCCGGGCGTTCAGCGAGATGGCGGTCGACAAGCGTCGCTTCAGCGAGGCCGACCTCGATCACTACCGCCAGAACGCGCTCAAGCCCGGCGCCGCGACCGCCATGGTCAACTGGTACCGCGCCGGCGCGCGCAACGGCATGAAGAAGTGGGCTCCAGATACTGCCCCGGTGATCGACATCCCGACCCTGATGATCTGGGGCGAAGAGGACACCGCGCTCGGCATCGAACTGACGGAGGGCTACGGCCCGTATGTGACGGACTTCACCCTGCAGCGCCTCCCCGGCGTGTCGCACTGGGTTCAGCAGGAGGCGCCGGAGGCCGTCAACGCCCGGCTGGAAGCCTGGCTGAAGGAGAAGGGGCTCGTCGGCTAGCCCTGTGGTCGGTCCCCGGCGGGCGTATCCCGGACCCCGACCCTGACAGGCGCCTTGGCCACTTGCCGCGCACAGCAAAACGCCCCGGAGGTTTCCCTCCGGGGCGTTCGCATCTGGGTTTGGCCCGTAGCTACTGCGGCAGTTGCCACACCAGCGGAATTCGGACCGTAGCGCCGTCAACAGGTGCGCCATCGCGGGTCTGGGGCCTCATCTTGAACAGACGAGAGGCCTTCAGGGTCGCTTCGCCGAAGCCCATGTCCGGCGGATCTTCCGAAACCACCTCACAGCCTTCAAGCGTACCGTTCGCCTTCACCCGACACAGGATCGTCGCCCGGCCCGACTTTTCCAGACGCTGAGCGCGATCCGGATAGAAGCGGTTCAGGTCGTCCGACGTCGGCTTCCGTGACCAGTCGGGGTTGCTGATGACCGACGGACGCGGGGGTTCCGGCGGCGCCGGCGGCGCGAACACAGGCGGAGCCTGGGTTTCGACCCGCTTGGGCGTCGGCGGCACCGGCAGCGTCACCATCGGAGGCGGCGCGTCGGCGATCGGAGCCGGCGGACGCGCCTGAACGGGCGGCGGCGGCGGCGGCTTGTCCGTCGGCGGCGGCGGCGGAGGCGGAGGAGGCGGCGGCGGGGGCGGCTTGATCAACTCGGTGTTGATCTTCTCGTCCTCGAACAGCTTCTCCTTGATCTGGAACCGCGAGTGGGCGACCCAGAAAATCAGACCGGCGTTAAGCGCGACCGCGAGCGCGAGGCCGACCAGGAACCCGCCACCATTCTTCGGCGCCGGAGCGTCGAAGGGGTTGTGGACGCGGTGCGGAGCGTCGTTTTCATGCTCTGCCATGCGTCACCCACCACTGCCGGGCTGACTGTTGTCCTCACCGATGAGGGCCACGCTGTAGAAACCATTGTCCTGCAGAGCGTTCATCAGCTGCATAAAGTCGCCGTACCGGACCTCCTTGTCGCCGCGGATGAAGATCCGCTCCTTCGAGGGGTCACGCACGCGGATCTGCGTCTTGAGATCCGCACCGATCGAAGCCAGGTCAGTCGGGTTGTCGCCGATAAAGACGTCCCCACTTTTCTGGATCGAGATGTAAATCGGCGTTGGCGGGTTCGGTCGAGGCTTGGCTACCGCGGTGGGTAGCTTCACCTCGATCGAGACCGATGCCAGCGGCGCCGCAACCATGAAGATGATCAGGAGGACCAGCATGACGTCCACGAAGGGCGTCACATTGATTTCGCTGTTCTGCTCTACCTGGTACCTGCCACCGCCGCCGGAGCCCGAGAGTTTGGCGGCCATCTGTGCTTAAGCCCCTTTGTCGAGCTGCCGCGAGATGTTGTTCATCAGCTCAGCGTTGAAACCATCCGACCGCGTTCCGTACGCGGAAACCCGCGTCTGGAAGTAGTTGTAGAAGATAACCGCGGGGATAGCGGCGAACAGACCGATACCAGTGGCGAGCAGGGCCTCGGCGATGCCGGGGGCCACGACGGCCAGGTTGGTCGTGTTCGATTCGGCGATGCCGATGAACGAGTTCATGATCCCGTACACGGTGCCGAACAGACCGATGAACGGACCGGACGAAC
>CAZISF010000084.1:5246-14758 GCA_964541915.1 uncultured Caulobacter sp. | reverse complement strand
GTCCTTCCGGCCAGGCGGGCGAGGGGGCCCAGACCCGCGCGTCGGAAACGGTCGAACCCTCCGCGCGCATGGCGGCGGACTCGGCGAGGTCGTCGGCGGTGTGGCCCATGAGCAGGACGCTCGCCCCGGCGCCCCGCGTCGCATCGGCCAGCAGGGCGTGGCGCGCCTGACGGGCGGCGGCGGGCAGGCCGGTGGCCGGCTTGTCGCCTGTCCAGGCGACGGCGCGGAAGCCCACGCCCAGCCTGGCCGCGGTCTCCTGGCAACGCACGGTCCAGCCGGCGCTCTCGGGGTTCAGGCCATGATCGACGGTCAGGACGACGATGCGCCGGCCGTGGGCGTCGGCCCAGGCCTTCACGATCAGCAGCAGCGCCAGCGAATCCCCGCCGCCCGACAGCGCGACGGCCAGCGGCGCCGTCGAGACGGCTCTCAGGCGGCGGTTGAGGATGGGGAGTATGGATTGCAGCAAGGTCCCTGCGTCCTTCGAGACGCCCCGGATCAAGTCCGGGGCTCCTCAGGATGACGATTTCCGGGGGCCGCACAAATTCGCGTCATGGTGAGGAGCGGGTTCTTCAGAACCCCCCGGACTGGATCCGGGGCTCGAACCACGCCTTATCAAGCCGCGCACTTGGCCTGGGTGCGGACCGTTGCGGCGCGGCTGATCACCGAAGCCGGGGCCTTGGGATAGCGGCGGGCCAGTTCGTCGAGGGTCTGGCAGGCATCCGCCGGCTTTTTCAGGGCGACCAGCGACCGGGCCAGTTCCAGCGTCGCGTCGGGCGCCCAGGCGGTCTTGGGCCAGCCGCGGATGGCGCCGATGAAGGCGCCGGCCGCGTCGGCGTTGGCGCCGCGCACGGACAGCGTCTTGCCCAGCCAGTAGCGGGCCTCCGGACCCTTCTCGGTGTCGCCATAGCGCTTCACGAAGGCCTGGAAGGCGGTTTCGGCCGAATCGTAGTCGCCGTTCAGCATGAAGTTGCGGGCCTTGGTGAAGTCGGCGTCGGGATCGCCGGCGTCTTCGGTCGGGGTCGCATTGTCGTTGGCGGCGGCCTGCTGGCTGGCGACCGTGGTCTCGACCGCCGTGGTTCGGGCCTCCAGCGCGGCCAGCCGGTCCGCCAGCGTACGATTGGCGGAGTCGGCGGCCTTGAGGGCCTTCTGCGCCTGCTCGAGATCGTAGGTGAGGGTTTCGTTCGCGCCGTTCAGCTTGGTCAGGGTCTCTTCCAGATCAGCGACGCGATCGGTCAGGGCCTGGATCTGGGGTTCTGTTTCGGCCGGCATGACCACGACCGGCTTCCCGCTGTCCCGGCCCTGGAACACGATCGAGCGCAGCTCGCGGACGACCTTCTCCATCTTGTCGAGCCGCTTGACCGAACGGTCGTCCAGCGGATCAGGCATCGGCGTTTGGGACCAGGCGGCGGCGGCGCCGAGCGACAGGGTCAGGGCGGCGAAGGCGGCGAGGAGGGTTTTGCGCGTCATGGCTCGAAACTGTCTGTATTGCGGCGTCGAAATTACGGCGTGCGCTTCAAAAGCAAAGAGGGGACCGCGGTCAACGCGGCCCCCTCCCGGCTTTTCAGCGATCGGGGCTGCGTTACCGCGCGCCCTCGACGATGACGGTGTGTCCATTGCGGTTGCGGGCCCAGGCGTCCTCGTTGGAGCCCGGATCGACCGGCCGTTCCTTGCCCCAGGACAGGGTCACGATGCGGCTGGAGGCCACGCCGCGGCTGGCGAGGTAGTCGCGCACCGCGTTGGCGCGACGGGCGCCGAGGGCCAGGTTGTACTCGCGGGTGCCGCGTTCATCGCAGTTGCCCTCGATGCGCACCTTCACGGACGGGTACTGGCGCAGCCAGTTGGCCTGGGCGTCCAGCACCGGCATGGCGTCGGAGCGGATGTCGTAGCTGTCGAGATCGAAATAGACGAAATCGCCGACGTTGATGACGAAGTCCTGCACCGAGCCCGGCAGGACGCGGCTGTCGACCGGCGGCGTCACGCCCGGACCGCGGGGTCCGGCGGGGCCGGGGCCGGCGGACGGGCCGGGGCCGGGTGTCGCGGGCGTCTTCGTGGCGCAGGCGGCCATCGAAGCGGTGGCGGCGACAATAAGCGCCAGTCTAACGGCGCGCTTGGCGTCGAAGCTCATGAGCTTCCTCCTCCGTGGATTATCTATCGCGCCAATAGTGGCGCAGGATTGTGAACAAACGCGACCCAAAACTCGACTTTGATCTCACAATGGCGTCAGACCGGGGCCAAACAACCACAATCACCGGTCAGTTGAGCAACGGCGACCACGCCGGGTCCGAGCCTGAACCCTGGTAAGGCGCGGGTCGCAGGATGCGGCCGGTGATGTCCACGGTCCACAAACGCGGCGGGCCGCCCGGTGTTTCCCTGAAGAACATCAGCACCCGACCGTTCGGGGCCCAGGTCGGACCCTCGTCGAGGTAGCTGGTGGTCAGGATCCGCTCGTCGGAACCGTCAGGACGCATCACGCCGATGTGGAACGAGCTGCCGGTCTGTTTGGTAAAGGCGATGAAGTCGCCGTTCGGGCTCCAGACCGGGGTCATGTAGCGGCCCTGGCCGAACGAGATGCGCTTCGCCCCGCCGCCGTTGGCGTCCATCACATACAGCTGGGGGCTGCCGCCGCGGTCCGAGTTGAACACGATGCGCGCGCCGTCCGGCGAGAAGCTGGGCGAGGTGTCGATGCCCGGGTCGCTGGTCAGTTTGGACTGCGCGCGAGTGGCAAGGTTCATCACCCAGACATCGGTGTTGCCGCCGCGCTCGACCGAGAAGGCCACGCGGCCGCCATCCGGCGAGAAGCGTGGGGCGAAGACCATGCCGGGAAAGCGGCCGAGCGTTTCCTGCCGGGCGGTCTCGATGTTGAACAGATAGATGCTGGAACCCGTCGGCCGCAGCGCCATGTAGGTGATCTCCTGGCTGGTCGAGGAGAAGCGCGGGGTCATCACGACATAGCTGCCGTCGGTCAGGCTGGAGGGATTGGCGCCGTCCTGGTCCATGATCATCAGGCGCTTGACGCGATTGCCGCGCGGGCCGCTCTCGGCGACGAACACCACGCGGGTGTCGAAATAGCCCTTCTCGCCGGTCAGCCGCTCATAGACCGCGTCGCTGATCTTGTGCGCCACGCGGCGCCAGTTTTCCGGCGTCGAGGTAAACTGCAGGCCCAGCAGCTGCTCGCCGGAGAACACGTCCCACAGGCGGAAGTCGACGCGCAGCTTGCCGTCCGCCTCGACGGTGATGGCGCCGTTGATCAGCGCCTGGGCGTTGATGGTCTTCCAGCCGGCGAAGTCGGGCTGGATGCCGATGTCGAGATTGCGCTCGGGGAAGGCGGCGCTGTCGATCGGCGCGAAAAGGCCGGACCGTTCCAGATTGCCGGAGATGACCTGGGCCATCTCCGCGCCCCGCGCGGCGCCGGTGAAGGCCGGCACGGCGATCGGCAGGGGGCGAACCTCACCCTGGTTGACGTCGATCTCCACGTCGGCCCTGGCCATGCCGGGCAAAACGGCGCCGGCCATGAACAGCGCGAAGAGGGCGGCGAGGACGGGTCTGAAGGTCATCGTGGCACTCCGGTCAGCGACTCGCGCAAACCTGGTTGGCGTTGAAATTGACGGTGACTTTCTCACCGTACAGCTCGGCGGGGAAATTGGGGAAAGGTTCTGTCATTCGTATGGCGCGAATGGCGGCGTCGGAACCGGCCCGCAGCAACGACCCCGGAGGCGCGCTTCCGCCGGACGAGGTCGGGTCGCCGAGCAGCCGGCCGTTCGGCGCGACGATGAAGCTGACCTTGATGTTCACGTCCGCCCCGCCCTCGACGAGGCAGTTGGGATTCCAGCGGCGGCCGAGGTCGCTGCCAAGCGTCAGCAGATAGCCCTTGGCGCCGGCCGAAGGGCCCGTACTCGTGCCGACCGCCAGCGTCCGGTCCCGCTTTCCGGTTCCGCCTCCGCCGCCGGCCTGCGGTCTGGCCGGGCGGCGCGCGCTCTGGACGTCGGCCATCAGCCGGTCGAGATCGAGCGCCGGCTTGTGGGTCGGCGTCGGGGTCGGCGTCGCCTTCGCGGGCGTTTTCACCGGAGGCTTCGGCGTCGGATCGGGCAGAGGCGGGGCGACTGGCACGGGCTCCGGCGCCGGTTCAGGCAGAACCTCCTCGCCGGCCGAAACCTCATCGACATCACCCTGTTCGGCCTGCCGCGCGTTCGGCGGACCCTGGGTGACGATGGTGATCGGGACCCCGCCGGGCGGTTGCGGCGGCTTCTTGAACCAGATCCCCGCCATGATGACGAACGCGAACAGGCCCACATGCACGAGCAGCGAGGCCAATAGAGCCGGGGACATGTTCGTGCCCTCGCGCCGACTCATCGGCGCGTCCCACGGTTGGGGAAGGGGCAGCCCCGCGTCATTTTGCGGGGATCTCGGAGGGCGAGGGCGAGGGCGCGGCCGCCGGGCCCGAAGACGGGCCGCCGGTGTCGGTGATCAGGTTGATCTTGGAAAAGCCGCCCGTCGACAGGGCCGCCATCACCCGGGCGACGACCTCATACGAGGCCTTGCCGTCGGCGCGGACATAGATCGGCTTGTCGTAGCCCGCGCTGGCCATGGCCGAGAGCCGGGGCTTGAGCGACGCGAACGGGATCTGGCTGTCGCCGACGAACAGGCCGCCGTCGGCCTTGATCGTCAGGGTGATCGGCTCGGACTGGTCCTGCATCGCGCCGGCCTCGGTCTTGGGCAGCTCGATGGGCACGCCGCTGGTCAGCAGCGGCGCGCTGATCATGAAGATGATCAGCAGCACCAGCATCACGTCCACGAGGGGCGTGACGTTGATCTCGCTGAGCGCGCCGCGCCGGCCGCGACCGCGACGGCCGCGCCGCTTGCCGACGGCGCCGAAGGCGTCTGTGGACGACAGGGCCATGGCTCAGATCTTCTCCGCCAGACGACGCTGGATGGCGGTCGACAGATCGTCGGCGAAGCCTTCCAGCCGGGCGGCGAACTTGCCGGCGTCGGTCGAGAACTTGTTGTAGGCGATGTAGGCCGGAATGGCCGCGGCCAGGCCGATGGCCGTGGCGAACAGGGCTTCGGCGATGGCCGGCGCGACGACCGCCAGCGAGGTGTTCTTCTCGATCGCGATGTTCTGGAAGGCGTGCATGATGCCCCAGACTGTGCCGAACAGGCCAATGAACGGCGAGGCCGTGGCGACGATGGCCAGGCTGCCGAGGCCGTCCTCGACCTTCTGGCTTTCGCGGGCGATGTTGCTGTCGAGCACCCGGTCGATGCGCTGGATCAGCAGGGCGGTCTGGGTGTCGCCGATGGCGCCGCGGGCCCGGGCTTCCTTCCACTCCCGCAGCGCGGCGTTGAGCAGTTTCGGCAGCGGATGCTTCGACCCGGCCGATTCCTGACCCACATCCTCGAGCGGCCGGCCGGAGCCGACCTTGTCCTCGAACCTGTTGGCTTCCGCATTCAGCGCCCCGAAACGGAACACCTTGTCGATGATCACCGCCCACGACCAAAGCGAGGCCGAGGCCAGGCCGATCATGACCAGTTTCACCACCCAGTCGGCGTTGCTCCAGAGTGTGACAATGGAAAACGTATCGGCCGAGATCGTTTGGGCGTCCATGCGGTCGCATCCCCAGGTCAGGTTCGCCGCAATTCACGCGTGCGGCTTTGGTGAAACTATGGCGTGGCCCTTAACAGGCCTTAACCCTCTTCCTTGCAAAACCAGGGCCGCAGCGCCTCGACAAGGCCTGGCGGCGGCTTGCGCGGCTTTCCGTCGAGACTGATGCAGGCGGCTGACACTTTCGCGACGGCGATCAGAACGTCACCCAGCATGATGCGCTGGCTGATCTGCAGGCGGGGGCCCTTCGCCTGGTCGTAGGTCGTGACGACCTGCAGCGCGTCATCGATCTTCGCAGGCCGTTTGAAGTCGATCTCCATCCGTGTGACCACGAAGGCCGCCGGATCGTGCCGCTCGAGCAGGTCGGTGTGCGAAACGCCCGCCAGCCGCAGGAAGTCGCTCCGCCCGCGCTCGAAATAGCGCACATAGTTGGCGTGATAGACGACCCCGGTGAAGTCGGTGTCCTCGTAGTAGACCCGTACCGGCAGGACGTGCTCTCGGCCTTCGAAGCGGCCGGCGGTGGGGTGATCCTGATCCATCCCGAAGCAATACGGGATGGCGCGCGCGGCGTCATCCCGCGGGCGGTCTCTCTAGTCGCAGACATCCGCGCGGTACTGGACCACATACAGCGTCGCCCAGCGGGTCATGGTGCGGACGTTGGCGTCTTGCAGGGCGTTCAGGTCCTGCGCGCCGGCGGAGCCCTGTTCGGCCTGGGTGGCGGCAGCGATGAATCCGTCACAGGCGGTGACCGCGGCGGCCGCAACGACCTCGGTGTCGTCCTTTCCCTTCGACAGCTTCCAGGCATAGCGCTGGACGCAGGCCCGGGCGTCCGCCGTTGCGCCGCGAGCGTCGACCCGACCGACATCGGCGTTCAGCACGGGTCCCGGTTCCACGGCGGCGGTCTTCTGTCCGGCCTTTGGATCGATCGGCGACTTGCAACGGCCACCGGCGGCCCCGTCGCCGCAGGCGGCAAGCGTCATGGCCAGGCCGGAAAGCAGCAGGATGCGCAGTGTCATGGAACGTCCCTCCGTCAGGCCGACGTCAACGTCGCGGCCTGCAACGGGGAACGCCGCTCGCGCGCAATGGTTCGCGACGCCGGAACCTGCATGCCGCCAGGCGGTTACGGAATGGACCGGAGACCGACCCCATGACCACGCCCGCCCACGCGGCGCCCAAGGTGCTTCTCATCGTCGAGGACCAGGTGTTGATCGCGATGAGTCTCCAGGACGAGCTTGAGGACTACGGCTACCGCGTGCTCGAGCTGGCCACCCGCCATCAGCAGGCGCTGACGACGGCGCGGACGACGCGGCCGGACCTGGCCCTGGTCAATATCGACCTCGAAGGGGACGATGACGGAGCCGCCCTGGCCTGGGATCTCAAGGCGATGGGGGTGCCGGTGCTGTTCATCAGCGGCCAGCGCGACGTTGTAGAGCTGGCCCGCGAGGCGGCGATCGCCTCGCTGCCCAAGCCCTACACACCCGTCCAGATGCGGCAGGCCGTTGACTACCTCTTTCGCCATGAGACCGGCCAGCCGTCTCTTCCCTGTCCGGAGCGCCTCAGCATCTTCCGGTCCATGCCAACCGACGACGGCGCCCGGCCGACGCCGGCCGCGGCCTGACCTCAGCCCTCGTCGAACAGACCCGGCGCGCCTTTGGGCGGCGGCGGTTCCTTCAGACCCAGATGCAGGTAGGCCTTGCCGCAGGCCACCCGTCCGCGCGGCGTGCGCTGGATGAAACCCTGCTGCATCAGGAACGGCTCGATCACGTCCTCCACCGCGTCGCGGGCCTCGGCGATGGCGTAGGCGAGGGTCTCGACCCCGGCCGGGCCGCCGCCGTAGTTTTCGATCAGGGCGCGCATGTAGCGGCGATCGAGGCTGTCGAGCCCGGCTTCATCCACCTCCAGCCGCGCCAGCGCCCGTCCGGCGTGGCCCTTGTCGATGAGTGTCGCACCGTCGGCGGCGGCGAAGTCGCGCACCCGGCGCAGAAGGCGGCCGGCGACGCGTGGCGTGCCCCGTGACCGGGCGGCGATCTCGCCCGCGCCGTCCTCGCTCAGCGGCGCGCCCATCTTGCGGGCGGCGCCCAGCAGCACCCGCTGAAGTTCCGCCGGCGTGTAGAATTCCAGCCGCAGCGGGATGCCGAACCGGTCGCGCAGCGGCGTCGCCAGCATCCCCGCCCGCGTCGTCGCCGCCACCAGGGTGAAGGGCGCGAGATCGATGCGGATCGAGCGCGCCGAGGGCCCGTCGCCGATGATCAGGTCGAGGACGTGATCCTCCATCGCCGGGTAGAGAATCTCCTCCACACTGGCCGGCAGGCGGTGGATCTCGTCGATGAACAGCACGTCGCGCGGTTCGAGATTGGTCAGGATCGCGGCCAGGTCGCCGGCCTTGGCCAGCACCGGGCCGCTGGTCGCGCGGAAGCCGACACCCAGTTCGCGGGCGACGATCTGCGCCAGCGTCGTCTTGCCAAGCCCCGGCGGGCCGAACAGCAGCACGTGATCGAGCGCCTCGCCCCGGTCGCGCGCCGCGTCGATGAACACCTTGAGGTTGGCCTTGGTCTGCTCCTGACCGACGAACTCGGCCAGCGTCTGCGGCCGCAGCGCCTTGTCGGTCGCTTCGAACGGCTGGGCGTCCGCCGAGATGATGCGGTCGTCGGTCACCGCCCGATCTCCTTCAGGGCGGCCTTGATCAGGGATGACACGTCTGCCTCATCGCCGAGATGCCCCACGGCATGCTCGACCGCCCGCCGGCCGACGGGCTCGGCGATGCCCAGGCCCATCAGGGCCGCCACGGCTTCGCCGGACGCGCTGACCCGATGCGCTTTCGGCGGCTCGATACCCGATCCCGCGCCGCCGCCGCTGATCAGCCCGTCGCCGAGCGGCTTGCCCTTCAGTTCCAGCACGATCCGCTGCGCCAGCTTGGGTCCGACACCGTTGGCGCGGGCGACCAGAGCCTGGTCCCCCCGCTGCACGGCCCCGGCCAGCTCGGCCGGCGGCAGGACGTCCAGCACGGCCATGGCGGCTTTCGGCCCCACGCCCTGGATGGCCTGCAGCAGCACGAACACGCTGCGCTCCTCGCGCGTGGAAAAGCCGTACAGGCGCGGGCCCTGCGCCTCGCTCCACTGATGCTCGACATGGACAATGGTTTCGTCGCCGACAGCGGGTAGCCGGCCGAGTGTGCGCGAGCCGCAGCGCACGACGTAACCGACCCCGCCGACGTCGATCAGGGCCTCTTCCTCGCCGATCTCGGCGACGATGCCGCGAAGCCGTCCGATCATGCCACTTGTCTCAACGCCCGGGCCCGGCGGGAGTGGGCGTGGGTGATGGCCACGGCCAGGGCGTCGGCGGCGTCCTGGGTCGGGCCGCCGGCGGTCGGCAGCAGCCTCGCGATCATGAAGGCGACCTGGGTCTTGTCGGCGGCGCCGGTCCCGACGACGCACTTCTTGACCTCGCGGGCCGCGTATTCCGCCACGGTCAGACCGGCCTTCGCCGGGGCGATCATTGCGGCGGCGCGGGCCTGGCCCAGCTTGAGCGTCGACTGCGGGTTGGTGTTGACGAAGGTCTCCTCAACCGCCGCCTCGTGCGGCTCATGCGCGGAGATCACCGCACCGATGCCGTCGAACAGGCTCAGCAGCCTCTCGGACAAAGGGGCCTTGTCGGCGGAGGTGATCACCCCGTGCGCGACCCAGGTCAGGCGCGAGCCCTCGACCGCGATCACGCCCCAGCCGGTGCGCCGCAGACCAGGGTCGAGCCCGAGAATCCGAATCGCGTTCATCATGTGTTCTACTACTGTGGCCGAACACTAAACGAACTGCAAAGACGAGATGCTCCCCCGTCGGGGGAGCTGTCGCCCCGCCCGACTGAGGGGGGCACCGGAGCCCGGGGCGGCCCCCCCCCGGGGCCGCGGCGGTTTAAACCGGGG
>CAZISF010000084.1:0-5236 GCA_964541915.1 uncultured Caulobacter sp. | reverse complement strand
GCCTGCGGCCGTCCGGGATGACAGTGAAGGGGGGCGGCCTTCGCCGAAACGCCCTACGCGTTCCGCGGCTCGATCTCGAACTCGATGACCTTGTGGTCGGCGCGCAGTTCGGCGGCCAGGCGGTCGATCGCCGTGCGGTTCAGCGCGCTGACGGTGGCCCCGTGCTCGATATACTGGCCCTTCTTCAACAGCCGTTCGCTGAGCGGCGCGGATCTCAGACCCAGCGCCTTGAGCCGCTCGCGCAGGTCCTCGGCGCCGGGGGCAGCGCCCCGGGCGTAGCGGATGGTGATGTCGGCCAGCGACTGTTGCGGCAGCCGCTGGTCGATCAGCCGGAAGCCGGCCAGCACGATCAGCGCCAGCACCGTGCCGCTGACTGCCACCTCCCAGAAGCCGATGCCGAACAGGATGCCGATACAGCTGGTGGTCCAGACCGACGCCGCCGTGGTCAGGCCATGAACGTTGAAGCCCTCGCGAAAGATCACGCCGCCGCCGAGGAAGCCGACGCCCGTCAGGATGCCGTGCGCCATGCGCACAGGGTCGATGCGGATCACGTCGTGCGGCGTCGTCGACCCGATCCAGCTCATCTGGTGATTGGCCGCGACCATCAGCAGCGCCGAGGTCAGGGCCAGCAGACTGTGCGTGCGAAAGCCAGCCGGCTGACCGCGAAATCCACGCTCGAATCCGATGCAGCCGCCGGCCAGAAGCGCACCAATGAGCGGCAATATATACTGTGGATTCAACGCCGTGTTCAGAAACGCATACATGAATAATCCTCCGAACCCGGAACAATGCTCCAAATCGCGGCGGATGCAAATGGTCGGTGTGGCGGGGTTCGCCGCCACCCCTCCACGTCATGGTGAGCAGCGCCGAAGGCGCGTGTCGAACCACGCAGTCTGCATCCGCGCGGCAGCATCCCTGCGTCCTTCGACTCGCCCGCTTCGCGGGCTGCTCAGGATGACGTGGAGGAGTAGGGCGTAGGGAGTAGCAGAGAGGGCGCGCGGCGCTGGCGGCGTGCGCAGGTCGAACTACGCCCTACGCCCTACGCCCTACGCCCCATCGAACCACGCACTCTTGCGCCGCGCCGGGCGACGGGTGTGAATGTGCGCTTCCGAACGGGGGGTGAGTCATGCGTGTTTGGCGGAAGATGGTTGCGGGTCTCGCCCTGGCCGCGGCGTTACCGAGCTTGGCCAGCGCCCAGCAGGCGGCGCCGCGTCCCGACCAGCTGGCCTTCCGGGCCCTCTACAAGGAACTGGTCGAGATCAACACGACCCTGTCGGTCGGCAGCTGCACCAAGGCTGCCGAGGCGATGGCGGCGCGGCTGAAGGCCGCCGGCTATCCGGACAGCGATCTCCATCTGATCGTCGACCCCGACCATCCGCGCGAGGGCAATCTGGTCGCCGTCCTTCCCGGAACGGATCCGAAGGCCAAGGCGATCCTGTTGCTGGCGCACATTGACGTGGTCGAGGCCAACCGGGCCGACTGGACGCGCGACCCCTTCACCCTGATCGAGGAGGACGGCTGGTTTTATGCCCGCGGCGCATCGGACGACAAGGCCGAGGCCTCGATCTGGGTCGACACCCTGATCCGCTACAAGCAGGAGGGTTTCAAACCCCGTCGCACCGTGAAGATGGCGCTGACCTGCGGCGAGGAGAGCGAGGGGTCGCTGAACGGCGCCAGCCTGCTCGTGCGGAAATACCGGGCGCTGATCGACGCGCAGTTCGCGCTGAACGAAGGTGCCGGCGGCCTGCTGAGCGACGACGGCAAGCCGGTCTCGCTGTCGATCCAGTCGGGCGAAAAGGTCTACCAGGACTTCACGCTCAGCTCGACCAACAAGGGCGGCCACTCGAGCCGGCCGGTGCATGACAACGCGATCACCCATCTGGCCGGCGCGCTGGTGCGGATCGGGGACTACGACTTCCCGGTCCAGCTGAACGACACCACGCGCGCCTACTTCACGGCCATGGCGCCGCTGGTCGATCCGAAGACCGGTGCGGCGATGCGGGCCATTGTCGCCGATCCAACCGACGCGGCGGCCGCCGCCATCATCTCGCGCAACCCGACCTGGAATAGCATGCTGCGGACCACCTGCGTGGCCACGATGGCCAGCGCCGGGCATGCCCCCAACGCCCTGCCGCAGCGGGCCGAGGCCAATGTGAACTGCCGCATCTTCCCTGGCGTCTCCGTAGACGCCGTGCAGGCTCAGCTGATCGCCTTGGCCGCCGACGCGAAAGTTTCGGTGACGCCGGACGCGACCGTGCGGCTGACGCCGCCGCCGCCGCCGCTGTCGCCGGAGATCATGAAGCCGATCCGCGCCGAGGCCGACAAGCTCTGGCCGGGCGTGCCGATCGTTCCGTTCCAGTCCACCGGGGCGACCGACGGCAAGTATCTGAACAGCTACGGCATCCCGACCTACGGTCTGACGGGCATCTTCTCGGACAACAGCAACAGCGGCGTCCACGGTCTGAACGAGCGCATCCGGGTCAAGTCGCTCTTTGACGCTCGGGACTTCCTGTACGGCCTCGTCAAAGCCTACGCCTCGGCGAAATAGGACCCTGATGATGACCCTCAAGCGCGGACTTCTGGCGGCGACGCTCACCCTTTCACTCTGCGGAGTCGCCAGCGCGCAGACGGCGACGCCGCCGGCGGTCGTGCGTCCCGACCAGCTGGCCTTCCGGGGGCTCTACAAGGAGCTCGTCGAGATCAACACCACCCTGTCGGTCGGCAGTTGCACGAAGGCGGCCGAAGCCATGGGCGCGCGACTGACGGCGGCGGGCTTCCCGGCGGGAGACGTGCAGGTGGTGGTCAATCCGGACCATCCGCGCGAGGGCAGCCTGGTTGCGGTGCTGCCCGGGACCGATCCGAAGGCCGGGGCCATGCTGCTGCTGGCCCACATCGATGTGGTCGAGGCCAACCCGGCCGACTGGACCCGGGACCCGTTCACCCTGATCGAGGAGAACGGCTACTTCTTCGCCCGCGGCGCGTCCGATGACAAAGCCCAGGCGGCCATCTGGGTCGACAGTCTGGTTCGGCTCAAGCAGGCCGGCTTCAAGCCGCGCCGCGCCATCAAGCTGGCCCTGACCTGCGGCGAGGAGAGCGAGGCCTACAACGGCATCGAGGACCTGGTGACCAACCACCGGCCGCTGGTCGACGCGGCCTTCGCGCTCAACGAAGGGGCGGACGGCCTGCTGGACGAGAACGACAAGCCGGTCGTGCTCGAGGTCCAGGGCGGCGAGAAGGTCTATCAGGACTTCACCCTGACCCTCACGAACCCGGGCGGACACTCCAGCCGTCCGGTCCATGACAACGCGATCAACCGCCTGTCGGCCGCGCTCGTGAAGATCGGGGACTTCGACTTCCCGGTCGCCTTGAATGACGCCACGCGCGGCTATTTCACCCGCATGGCGTCGCTGGTCCCGGCCGACAAGGGCGCGGCGATGAAGGCGCTGGTGGCCAACCCGGACGATGCTGCGGCCCAGGCCGCGGTCTCCGCCGATCCGATGTGGAACAGCATGATGCGCACGACCTGCGTGGCGACGATGGTCAGCGCCGGCCACGCGCCGAACGCCCTGCCGCAGCGTGCGACGGCCAATGTGAACTGCCGCATCCTGCCGGGCGTGCCGGTCGAGGCCGTGCGCCAGCAGCTGATGAGCGTCGCGGCCGATCCCGGCATCGCCTTCACCCTGGCGCATGAGCCGAGCAAGGCCTCGCCCCCGCCGCCGCTGACGCCCTTCATCATGGGGCCGATCGAGGCTGAAGCGGGCAAGCTGTGGCCGGGCGTTCCGGTGGTCACCATCCTGCTGACCGGCGCCACGGACGGTATCCACACCAACGGCGCGGGCATCCCGACCTACGGCGTCAGCGGCATCTTCGGCAGCTCGGACGGCGACGGCATCCACGGTCTGAACGAGCGGGTGCGGGTCAAGGCGCTCTACGAGGGCCGCGACTTCCTGTTCGCCCTGATCAAGGACTACGCCATGGCGAAGGACGCGCCGGCGGCCGGTAAGAAGCCGGGGCTGATCGGGCGCATGGTGGGCAAGCTGAAGGGCTGAGGCAGGTTGCGTGGTTCGAGACGCGGACCTGAGGGTCCGCTCCTCACCATGACGAACAGAGTGGGTGGCTACCCCTCGTCGCCATCCTGAGGAGCGAGGCCTCAGCCGAGCGTCTCGAAGGACGCACCTACCCCGTGAACTTCGCGGCGTCCTCGTCGCTGATGTCGGCGTTCGAATAGACGCTCTGGACGTCGTCGTCGTCTTCCAGCCCTTCAAGCAGGCGCATGACGACGGTCGCCTGGTCGCCGCTGACCGGAACCAGCGACTTCGGCCGCCAGACGATCTTGGTCGAGGATGCTTCGCCGAACTGCTTCTCCAGCGCCTGGGCGACCTCGTTGAGGTCCTCGAAGGCGGTATAGACCGTGTGGCCCGAACCCTCTTCGCCCAGATCAGACTCGACGTCTGCGGCGCCGGCCTCGATGGCCGCCTCCATCATGGCGTCTTCGCTGGCGGCCTTGGCCGGGTACTCGATCTGACCCATGCGGTCGAAGTTGAAGGTCACCGAGCCGGTGGCCCCCATGTTGCCGCCAAGCTTGCCGAAGATCGTCCGGACGTTGGCCGCGGCGCGATTCTTGTTGTCGGTCAGCACCTCGACCACGACGCCGACGCCGCCCGGGGCGAGGCCCTCGTAGCGGATTTCGGTGTAGTCGGCGGCGTCGCCCATCTGCGATTTCTTGATCGCCCGGTCGATGACGTCCTTCGGCACCGACTCGGCCTTGGCGTTGGCCACGGCCAGGCGCAGGCGCGGGTTCATGGTCGGGTCAGGCAGACCCGCCTTGGCCGCCACGGTGATTTCCCGCGACAGCTTGGAAAACAGCCGCGACCGCACCGCATCGGCGCGGCCCTTGCGGTGCATGATGTTCTTGAATTTTGAGTGGCCGGCCATGCTCGGGTGTCGGTCTCGGTGTTGAAACGGTGCGGGCTTTTAGCGTCGGGGCGGGGCGGCGCCTAGGTCAGGCCGTCGCCAGCGCCACCACCGGCTCGGTCGCGCTCAGCCGGCCGCCGATGCGGATCGGTTCGACGCGGCGGGCGAGGCCGGTGCGGTCGTCGGTCTCGACGAACACGCCGCAGACCGTCGCCGGGCCCGACGCCGGCTGATAGCGGCCCTGGCTGATCTTGGTGGTGAACCGCCGCAGCGGCTCTTCCTTCTGGTTGCCGATGACGCTGTCGTAGTCGGCGCAGGCGCC
>CAZISF010000083.1:0-14797 GCA_964541915.1 uncultured Caulobacter sp. | reverse complement strand
ATCAACGCCGTGCCCGAGCGGTTGAGGTCGACGTAGGTCTCGTTGGGCGACAGGTCGTGGATCGACTTGCCGGCGTCCTGCTCGAGGTGCAGCCGCTCGATGCGCACATCGAAACTGGAGCCGTCATCGCGATCGACATGCACCAGCCCCTCGCCGACGATCGGCGATTTGAACTGGCTGATCTGATAGCCCTGCGGCAGGTCGGGATAGAAATAGTTCTTCCGGTCGAAAGTGCTCTTCAGATTGATCTGCGCCTTCAGGCCGAGACCCGTTCGGACCGCCTGTTCGACGCAGAATTTGTTGAGCACGGGCAGCATGCCGGGCATGGCCGCGTCGACCAGCGACACCTGTTCGTTGGGGCCCGCGCCGAAGCCGACCGCCGCGCCGCTGAACAGCTTGGAATTGCTGGCGACCTGAGCATGGACTTCCAGCCCGAGAACGATTTCCCAGTCGCCGGTGCGGCCCTTGAGGATTGTGGGTTCAGTCATCGCTACCACCACTTCTCCGCCTTGCCGCGGAAGGCCGCGGCCTTTTCCAGCGCGCCGGCGACCGAGAACACCGTGCCTTCGTCGAGCGCCTTGCCGATGACCTGCAGGCCGAGCGGCAGGCCGCCGGCGTCGAGGCCGGCCGGCACGCTGATCGACGGCAGGCCGGCGAGGTTCGTCGTCACCGTGAAGACGTCGTTGAGATACATGGCGATCGGGTCGGCGTTGCGCTCGCCGAGCGCGAAGGCCGCCGACGGGGCCGTCGGGGTCAGCAGCACGTCACAGGTCTGCCAGGCCTGGTCGAAGTCGTCGGCGATGCGCCGGCGGACCTTCTGGGCCTTGAGGTAGTAGGCGTCGTAGTAGCCGGCGCTGAGCACATAGGTGCCGATCAGGATGCGGCGCTTGACCTCGTCGCCGAAGCCCTCGGCGCGGCTGTTCTCATAGACCTCGGTCAGGTTCTTGCCTTCACCGCGGTGCCCAAAGCGCATGCCGTCGTAGCGGGCGAGGTTCGAGGAGGCCTCGGCCGGGGCCACGATGTAATAGGCCGGCAGGGCGTACTTGGTGTGCGGCAGCGAGACCTCGACGATCTCGGCGCCGGCGTCCTTCAGCCAGTCGATGCCGTCCTGCCAGAGTTTCTCGATCTCGGCCGGCATGCCGTCGACGCGGTACTCCTTCGGCACCCCGACGCGCAGGCCCTTGACCGACTTGCCGACGAACGGCGCGTAGTCGGGGATCTCGACGTTGAGGCTGGTGGAGTCCTTGGGGTCATGGCCGGCCATGCTGGTCAGCAGGATGGCGGCGTCCTCGACCGTCTTGGCGATCGGGCCGGCCTGGTCCAGCGAACTGGCGAAGGCGACGATGCCCCAGCGCGAGCAGCGGCCGTAGGTCGGCTTGATGCCGACGGTGCCGGTGAAGGCCGCCGGCTGGCGGATCGAGCCGCCGGTGTCGGTGGCCGTGGCGCCCAGGCACAGGTCAGCCGCGACCGCCGCCGCCGAGCCGCCCGACGAGCCGCCGGGAGTCAGGGCGCGGTTGCCGCCGGCGACCGACTTCCACGGGTTGATCACGTTGCCGAAGGCGCTGGTCTCGTTCGACGAGCCCATGGCGAACTCGTCGAGGTTCAGCTTGCCGAGCATCACCGCGCCGTCGCCGAACAGGTTGGCGGTGACCGTCGACTCGTACTGCGGAATGAAGTTGCCGAGGATCTTCGAGGCGGCCGTCGAGCGGACGCCCTGGGTGCAGAACAGGTCCTTGATGCCCAGCGGTGCGCCTTCCAGCGGGCCGGCCTCGCCCCGGCCGATACGGGCGTCGGAGGCGGCGGCCATCTCGAGCGCCTTGTCAGGCGTCTCGAGGATGAAGGCGTTGAGCGGCCGCGCGGCCTCGACGGCGTCGATGTGGGCGCGGGTGATCTCGGTGGCGGAGAACGCCTTGCTCTTCAGGCCGTCAAGCGCGGCCTTGAGGGTGAGGTTGGTGAGCTCGGACATGCTACTCGACCACCTTCGGCACCACGAAGAAGCCGTCGACCGACTTCGGCGCGTTTGACAGCACCTTCGCGGCGTCGCCGCCGTCGGTGACAACGTCCTCGCGCAGGGGCGCGGCCATGGCCACGGCCGAGGTCATCGGCTCGACCCCGTCGGTGTCCACCTCGTTCAACTGCTCGATCCACGCGAGGATGCCGTTGAGTTCCGAGGCCAGCGACTCCAGTCGCGCCTCGGGTTCGGCGATGCGGGCGAGCCGGGCGACCTTGCGGACGGTCGCGGCGTCGATGGCCATCGTGGCCTCCTTTGTTTCGAACGTGCGGGTTAGCCGTCTCAAGGCCCTGTTTGCAAGCCGTTCGCCGCATTAAGAGGGCGCATGGCCATCCTTGATCTGCTCGACCTGCCCGCCGCCCTGCCCGCCTATGCGCCGATCGTGGGCCTCGATCCCGGCGAGAAGACCATCGGGGTGGCGGTTTCGGATGTGACCCGCACCGTCGCCAGCCCGCTGGAGACCATCGAAAAGGTGCAGTTCACCAAGGACGCCGCGCGGCTGTTCAAGCTGATGGAGAGCCGCGGCGCGGTCGGCATCGTCATCGGTCTGCCGATGAACATGGACGGCACCGAGGGCGCCCGCGCCCAGTCCAACCGGGCCCTGGCGCGCAACCTGTTGCGGCTGAAGGACATCCCCATCGCCTTCTGGGACGAGCGGCTGTCGACGGCGGCCGTGACCCGGGTGCTGATCGACGAGCACGACGTCAACCGCAAGCGCCGCGCCGAGGTGGTCGACAAGATGGCGGCGGCGTGGATCCTCCAGGGCGCGCTGGAGCGGTTGAGGAACGCGGCCGGATGAGCGCCATTCTTCTCGGAGTTCTCCCCGTCTTCGCCATGATCGCCCTGGGCTGGGGCCTGAAGGCGTCGAAGTTCATTCCCGAGGTGAACTGGCCGCCGATCGAGCGGCTGACCTATTTCGTCTTCTATCCAGGCTTTCTGATGCCGGCCGTCTGGAAGGCCGACTTCAGCAGCCTGTCGGCCGGGCCGCTGGGCATCGCGACGGTCGGAGCCATCGTCATCGTCTCGCTGGCGGTGCTGGCCGCCAAGCCGCTGCTGCCGATTTCCGACGCGAGCTACACCAGCGTGTTCCAGGGCAGCCTGCGCTGGAACACCTTCGTCTTCCTGCCGCTGGCGGCGCTGGTGTTCGGCAAGGAGGGCGCGGGCCTCGGCGCGATGATCATGGGCGCCCTGATCCCGGCGATCAACGTCATCTGCGTGCTGGTCATGAGCCATTGGGGCGAAGGCCAGGGCGGCGGGCTGCGCACGGCCCTGCGCGGGCTGGCGCAGAACCCGGTGCTGTGGGGCTGCGGCGTCGGCGCGCTGTTCAACGTGCTGCACGTGCCGAAACTGCCGGTGGTGATGAGCACGCTGGACCTGCTGTCCGACGCCGCCCTGACCATGGGTCTTGTGGTCGCCGGTGCGGGTCTGAACTTCGCCTATGTCCACAGCCGGCGCTGGCTGATCGCCTCGGTCAGCGCGGTGAAGCTGCTGGTCCTGCCGGTGCTGATGTGGGGCCTGTGCCGGCTGGCCGGCGGCGACGAGACGGCCCAGGGCGTGGCCCTGCTGGTCGGCTCGGCCCCCGGGGCGGCGGCGTCGTACGTTCTGGCGAGACAGATGGGCGGCGACGCCCCGCTGATGGCCGGGATCGTGGCATTCACCACGGCGTCCAGCCTGGTGACCATCCCGCTGCTGCTGGTGGTGTTCCATTTGAAATAACCCTCTCCCAGCGGGAGAGGGAGGGACCCGGCCTGCGGAGCAGGACGGGAGGGTGAGGGCGTTACGGCGCCGACCGCCCCAGCTCGGCGAGAATGCCGTCGAGCACCCTGCCCGGTTCGGCAATGACCGCCTCGTTGTCGAACCGGACCACATGCCAGCCCAGCGAACGCAGCACGTCCGTCCGCTGCTCATCCTGCTCGTAGCGATCATCATGCACCGGACCATCGAGTTCGACGATCAGGTGAACCTCCAGGCAGGCAAAGTCGGCGATGTAACGATCGATGGGAACCTGTCGCCGGAACTTGAAGCCAGCAAGCTTGCGGCCGCGCAGGCGTTGCCAAAGGGTCCGCTCGGCGAGCGTCTGGAAACTGCGCAGTTCGCGGGCGCGGTCGATGCGATCCATGGTGGCACTATGTCAAAACGCCGCCCGTACACAACCATTCCGGGTCTCTTGGCCGGCGCCGTAACGCCCTCACCCTCCCAGCGCTTCGCGCCGGGCCCCTCCCTCTCCCGCTGGGAGAGGGAATCTGTTGGCGGAATCTGTCCCCTCCCGTATGACCACGGCTTATGACGGCTTTCGCCCCGGGAATTGATGACGTCCGCGCGCGGACCTTCCCCTTCCCCCGCCGTCATTTCCTTTCCGCCATGGATGTCAACGTCGTCGAGGCGCAGCAGCTGCTCGACCTGGCGGACGGATTCGTGGCGCTGAACCGGCAGACGACCAAGAAGCTCGACCTGCTCAAGGGTCGCACGCTGATGAACCTGTTCTTCGAGAACTCGACGCGCACCCAGGCCAGTTTCGAGCTGGCCGGCAAGCGCCTGGGCGCCGACGTGATGAACATGAGCGTCAAGACGAGCTCCGTGGCCAAGGGCGAGACCCTGATCGACACGGCGGTGACGCTGAACGCCATGCAGCCCGACCTGCTCGTCGTTCGGCACGCCTCGTCCGGCGCGGCGGCCCTGCTGTCGCAGAAGGTCGGCTGCAGCGTGATCAACGCGGGCGACGGCCAGCATGAGCATCCGACCCAGGCGCTGCTCGACGCCCTGTCGATGCGCCGCGCGTTCGGCCATGTGGCCGGCCTGAGGGTGGCCATCTGCGGTGACGTGATGCACAGCCGGGTGGCGCGCTCGAACGTCAATCTTCTCAATATTCTCGGCGCGGAAGTTCGCCTCGTTGGACCGCCGACCCTGATGCCCGCCGGGGCCGAGCACTGGGGCGCGACCGTCTTTCACGACCTCGAAAAGGGCATCGCCGGCGCCGACGTGGTGATGATGCTGCGGTTGCAGCTGGAACGGATGCAGGGCGCGCTGGTCCCCTCGACCCGCGAGTACTTCCGCTTCTGGGGCCTCGACCGCGAAAAGCTCAAGGCGGCGTCCGGCGGCGTGCGGGTCATGCACCCCGGGCCGATGAACCGCGGCGTGGAGATCGACTCCGACGTGGCCGATGATCCGGCCGTCAGCCTGATCCAGGACCAGGTCGAGATGGGTGTCGCCGCCCGCATGGCCGTGCTGGCCTCGCTCGCCGCCCGGCTGGAAAACAGCTGATGGCCCGCAACCGCCCCCTCGCCTTTCAGAACGCCCGGCTCGTCGATCCGGAGAGCGGCTATGACGGCCCCGGCGCGCTGGTGGTGTCGGACGAGACCATCGCCGATATCTCGAAGGGCAAGGATTTCAGAAACCTGTCCGGCGATGTTCAGGTGATCGACTGCGGTGGCGGCCTGCTGGCCCCCGGCCTGATCGACCTGCGGGTCAAGACCGGCGAGCCCGGCGCGGAGACCCGCGAGACCCTGCGCTCGGCGGCCCAGGCGGCGGCGGCCGGCGGGGTGACCAGCTTCGTCGTTCAGCCCGACACCGACCCGGCCGTTGATGACCCGTCGGTAGTCGACTTCATCCTGCGCCGGGCCCGCGACATCGAATCCGCCCGCATCCTCTGCGCCGGCGCGGCGACGCGGCGACTGAAGGGCGAGCAGATCGCCGAGATCGGCCTGATGCGCGAGGCCGGCTGCGTCTATGTCACCGACGTCGACCACGCGATCGTCGACAGCCGCGTCCTGCGCCGGGTCATGGCCTATGCGAAGACCTTCGACATGGCGGTGGCGCACCGGCCCGTCGATCCCTGGCTCACCAAGGGCGCGGCGGCGACCGAGGGCGAGTTCGCGGGCCGCCTCGGCCTGCCCTCGGGGCCCGTGATGGCCGAACGCATCGGCCTGGAGCGGGATCTGGCGCTAGCCGAACTGACCGGCGCCCACCTGCTGGTCGACCAGATCACCAGCGCCGGCGCGCTGGAGGCGTTGGCGAGGGCCAGGGCGCGCGGCGTGAAGGTCACGGCCACCGCCTCGATCAACCATCTGAGCTTCAACGAGCTCGACATCGGCGACTACCGCACCTTCGCCCGGCTCGACCCGCCGCTGCGCTCGGAGGATGACCGCCAGGCCCTGATCGAGGCGCTGGCCACGGGATTGGTCGACATCGTCGTCTCGGCGCACGCCCCGGCGCCGGCCGAGGACAAGCGTCTGCCCTACGACGAGGCGACGCCCGGCGGCGTGGGTCTGGAGACGCTGCTGCCGGCGCTTCTCGTGCAGTATCACGACGGCCGCGCGCCGCTGGTCGACCTGCTACGGGCGGTGACCCTGGCGCCGGCGCGGTTCCTTGGCCTGTCGAGCGGGCGTTTGACGCCAGGCGCGCCGGCCGATCTGGTGCTCTGCGATCTCGGCGCCCCGGTGATCATCGACGCCGACAAGCTGGTGTCGAAGTCGAAGAACTCGCCGTTCGACGGCCGCCGCCTGCAGGGCCAGGTGCTGCGGACGGTGGTGGCGGGGAAGACGGTCTTCCGGGCCGCGGAGTAGGCCATGCCCCGGTCGCTGGCGCTCGCCCTGGTGTTCACGGATTGGCTGTTCATCGCCTACTGGACCCTTTCGGGCCTCGACAAGGCGGGTCTGATCCACATTCCGGCCGAACTGCTCTACGCCAACGCCCACGACCCACGCGTGGTGGCCTGGAACTGGTCGTTCTTCCCGCTCGACGTCGCCTTCTCGATCTTCGGACTGGCGGCCGTCTCTGCGAGCCGTCGGGGCAAGGGCCTGTGGCGGCCGCTGGCGCTGATCTCTCTGGTTTTGACCATGGTCGCGGGTGGGATGGCGGTCGGCTACTGGGCGCTGCTCGGGGAATTCGACCCGTCGTGGTTCCTGCCGAACCTGGCGCTGCTGCTCTGGCCGCTGGCCTTCCTGCCGGGTCTCGTCCGAGACCTGGCGTCAGATCATGACACCCGCCGCGACGCGGGCTAGCGTAATAGCACGCGACAACCACAACCATACCGGGTATTGAGGGCGACCATGGAATCTTTGGCGAGCGCTGTCTGGCTGACACTCGGATTGATCGTCGTGGGGGGCTACCTCCTCGGCTCGATCCCCTTTGGCCTGATCGCCACCCGGCTGGGCGGCGCGGGTGACATCCGCAAGATCGGCTCCGGAAATATCGGCGCGACGAACGTCCTGCGCTCGGGTCGCAAGGACCTGGCCGCCATCACCCTGATCGGAGACGCCGGCAAGGGCGCGCTGGCGGTCCTGCTGGCGCACCTGCTGACCCACGGCAACGCGGCGGCGGTGGCTCTGGCCGGCGGCAGCGCCTTTGTCGGCCATCTGTTCCCTGTGTGGCTGAAGTTCAACGGCGGCAAGGGCGTGGCGACCTTCTATGGCGTGCTGCTGTCCGCCGCCTTCCCGGTCGGCGCCCTGGCGGCCCTGACCTGGATCGCCATGGCCGCGCTGTTCCGCATCTCATCGCTGGCCGCGCTCACCGCCGCCGCGCTGGCTCCGCTGTTCGCCTTCGCGGTGGACGCCCCCCGGCCCGTGGTCGTGCTGGCGGCCTTCATGGCGGTGCTGATCTTCATTCGCCACCACGAAAACATCCGCCGCCTGCTCAAGGGCGAGGAGCCGAAGATCGGCGCGAAGAAGGCGGAGGCGACCGCTCCGACCCCGGACGCGTGACGGCAGGGCCGCCTTCCGACGTTGAACGGATTTCCTGGCTGCGCCTGGCCAGAACCCCGAACGTCGGACCGGTGGCCTTCGAACACCTGCTGCATCGCTGCGGATCGGCCGAGGCGGCGATCGAGGCCTTGCCCGGCCTGGCGCGGCGTCCTGTCGACATCCCCACCCGGGCTGAGGCCGAGCGCGAACTCGAGGCCGGGGACAGGATCGGCGCGCGGCTGATCCTCGGCGGGGAGGATGCCTTCCCGCCCCTGCTGGCCGCCCTCGATCCACCGCCGCCGTTGATCTGGGTGCTGGGGCGACCAGAATTGCTCACGGCTGCCTGCGTGGCCGTCGTCGGCGCGCGCGTGGCCTCCGCCGCCGGACAGCGGTTCGCCCGCACACTCGCCACCGAGCTCGGCCAGGCCGGACGCGTCATCGTCTCCGGCATGGCGCGCGGTATCGACGGGGCGGCGCACGACGGCGCGCTACCGACGGGCACGGTCGCCGTCCTCGGTGGTGGCGTCTGCGACATCTATCCGCCCGAGCACGCAGCCCTGCACGAGCGCCTGTCCGTCGAGGGCGCAATCGTCTCGGAAAGCCCGCCCGACCACCGCGCCCAGGCCCGCGACTTCCCGCGTCGCAACCGGCTGATCAGCGGCCTGTCGCTGGCCGTCGTCGTCGTCGAGGCGGAGCTGAAGTCCGGATCCCTGATCACCGCCCGCCTGGCCGCCGAACAGGGCCGCGAGGTGCTGGCCGTGCCGGGCTCGCCGCTGGATCCCCGGGCGCGCGGAACCAACGACCTTCTGAGACAGGGCGCCACCGTCTGCGAGGGCGCGGAGGACGTGCTGCGAGTGCTGGAAGGGCTGGGCGGGATGCGTGAGCGCGAGCGGCCACCCTGGACTGGACCCGGCGAAGTGGCGCCTGACGCCCTCCGCGACCGCGTGGCGGCGCTGTTGTCGCCGACTCCGGTGACGCTGGACGACCTGGTCCGCGCGGCCGGCGGCCCCGCCCCGGCGGTATTCGCCGCCGTGGTCGAACTGTCGTTGGCCGGACTGGCCATCTTCGGGCCCGGCGGGACCGTCTCAGCCGCCTGAGCGCCTGTCATCCGGGTCAATTGCCAGTGTCGGCGTTGACGCAACGGTCATTCGCACGACGGAATCCTTTGACTTCCACGCTCCGCGTTGACATTGCCCCTGCCCGGCCCCCACTTTCCGCGCTCGCTCGAAGGGCGAACTTTCCCTCCACTGTCATCGAGACCGCATGCACGTCGTCGTCGTCGAGAGCCCGGCCAAGGCCAAGACCATCAACAAATACCTGGGCTCGGACTACAAGGTTCTGGCGTCCTACGGGCATGTCCGCGACCTCCCGTCCAAGGACGGCTCGGTCAAGCCGGACGACGATTTCTCGATGAGCTGGGAGGTGGACGCCAAGTCCGCCAAGCGCCTGAACGACATCGCCGACGCCCTGAAGGGCGCCGACACCCTCTATCTGGCGACCGACCCCGACCGCGAAGGGGAAGCGATCAGCTGGCACCTGCTCGAGGTGCTGCAGAAGAAGAAGGCGCTGAAGGGCGTTAGCGTCCAGCGCGCGACCTTTAACGCCATCACCAAGACCGCCGTCCTCGACGCCATCGCCAACCCGCGCCAGATCGACATGGAGCTGGTCGAGGCCTACCTGGCCCGTCGCGCGCTTGACTATCTGGTCGGCTTCACCCTTTCGCCGGTGCTGTGGCGCAAGCTGCCGGGCTCGCGCTCGGCCGGCCGGGTGCAGTCGGTGGCCCTGCGGCTGATCGTCGACCGTGAATTGGAGATCGAACGCTTCCGGACCCAGGAATACTGGACCGTCGAGGCCGACGTCTCGGCCGGCGCCGAGCCCTTCCTCGCCCGTCTGGTCAAGCACGACGGAAAGAAGCTCACCAAGTTCGACCTGAACACCGAGGCCTCGGCCGGCGCGGCCCGCGCCGCCGTGCAGGCCTGCAGCTTCAAGGTCGCCTCGGTCGAGAAGAAGCCGGCCCGGCGGACGCCGCCGCCGCCGTTCACCACCTCGACGCTGCAGCAGGAAGCCTCGCGCAAGCTCGGCTTCTCGGCCCAGCGGACCATGCAGGCGGCGCAGAAGCTGTATGAAGGCGTCGACATCGGCGGCGAGACCGTCGGCCTGATCACCTACATGCGGACCGACGGCGTGCAATCGGCGCCCGAGGCGCTGGACGAGGCCCGCAGGGTCATCGGCGGCCTGTACGGCAAGGACTACGTCCCCGAGTCCGCGCGCCTCTACAAGACCAAGGCCAAGAACACCCAGGAAGCGCACGAGGCGATCCGGCCGACCTCGCTGGAGCGCAATCCCGGCAAGCTGAAGCTCGAAAGCGATATGGGCCGGCTCTACGAGCTGATCTGGAAGCGGATGATCGCCTCGCAGATGGAGGCCGCCCGCATCGAGCGCACCGCCGTCGAGCTGGAAGGCAGCGACGGCAAGACCGGAATGCGCGCCACCGGCCAGGTGATCCAGTTCCCCGGCTACCTCGCCGTCTACGAGGAAGGCCGCGACGATCCCGAGCAGGACAAGGCCGCCGGGGGCGAGGATGCCGACTTCGCCGGCAAGCTGCCGGTGATCAACGAGGGCGCCGACGCCCGGGTGATCGCCGCCCGCGCCGACCAGCACTTCACCGAACCGCCCCCGCGCTTCTCCGAAGCCAGCCTCGTCAAGCGGATGGAGGAGCTCGGCATCGGCCGGCCCTCGACCTACGCCTCGGTGCTGACGGTGCTGCGTGACCGCGCCTATGTGCGGATGGACAAGAACCGCTTCATTCCCGAGGACAAGGGCCGGCTGGTCACGGCCTTCCTGGAACAGTTCTTCCTGCGCTACGTCGAATACGACTTCACCGCCGCCCTGGAGGAGAAGCTCGACCTGGTTTCCGACGGCAAGCTGGACTGGAAGGAATTCCTGCGGGACTTCTGGAAGGACTTCCACGCGGCCGTCGGCGAGATCGCCGAACTGCGCGTCACCAACGTGCTGGACGCGCTGAACGAAGCGCTCGGACCTCACATCTTCCCGGCCAAGGCCGACGGCTCCGATCCCCGCCTCTGCCCGACCTGCGGCGTGGGCCAGCTGAGCCTGAAGACCGGCAAGTTCGGCGCCTTCATCGGCTGCTCCAACTATCCGGAATGCCGCTTCACCCGGCCGATCGCCCAGCCTGACGGTGAAGGCGAAGCCGCCGAGGGCGATCGCGAACTGGGCATCAACCCGAAGAGCGGCCAGACCGTCTGGCTGAAGAACGGCCGCTTCGGACACTATGTCGAAGAGACGCCGCCCGAGGGCGACAAGCCCAAGCGCTCCAGCCTGCCCAAGGGCTGGCCGCCGGCCTCGATCGACATCGACAAGGCCCTGCGCCTGCTCGACCTGCCGCGCGAGGTCGGGATGCACCCCGAGGACGGCAAGGTCATCGTCGCCGGCATCGGCCGCTACGGCCCGTTCGTGCTGCACGACGGCACCTACGCCAACCTGGAAAGCGCCGACGAGGTGTTCGACGTGGGCCTGAACCGCGCCGTCACCGTGCTCGCCGAGAAGCGGGCTGGCGGCAAGGGCGGCCGGGCCACGGCGGCGGCGCTGAAAGAGCTGGGCGCCCACCCCGAGGACGGCCAGGCGATCAAGATCCTGTCCGGCCGGTTCGGTCCCTACATCAAGCACGGCGCGACCAACGCCAATGTTCCGCGCGGCAAGGAGCCGACAGAGGTCACGCTTGAAGAAGCCGTGGCCCTGCTCGCCGAACGCGTCGCCAAGGGCGGCGGCAAGAAGCCGGTCAAGAAGGCCGCGCCGAAGAAGGCTGCTGCGCCGAAGAAGCCCGACACGCTGACGGCCAATACGGTGAAGGCGAAGAAGAAGGCCCCGGCGAAGAAAAAGCCGGCGGCGAAGGCCAAAGCGGCAGCCGAGTAAGATCCGTCATCCTCGGGCTTGTCCCGAGGACCCATGCACTCGATGTGGCCGAGCTGTCGCCCTCGCGAGAGACTCAGGTGTTCATGGGTCGTCGGAACAAGTCCGACGATGACGAGCTGTTGTGATATCTCCGCTTCATGGCCAAGCCTCCCCCGCCCAAACCGCCCAAGACCACCCGTCCGCCGCCCGGCCTGCCGGATCGCGAGACGCTGATCGCCTACCTGCGGACCGCCGGTGAGCAGGACAAGGGCGACATCGCCCGGGCATTCGGGCTGAAGGGCGAGGGTCGCCGCGCGCTGCGCGACATGCTGCGCAAGCTCGAGGATGAGGGCGCGCTGGGCAAGCGCGGCCGCAAGGGCTTCGCCGAGGCCGGCGCCCTGCCCCCGGTCGGCGTGGCCGACGTGGTCGAGCGGGATGCCGACGGCGAGCTCTATGTCCGTCTGGTCAAGGCCGGCGAGGACGCGCCGTTGGCCCGGCTGGCCCCGGCCAAGGGCGAGGCAGTCGCCGGCGCGCCCGGCATGGGCGACAGGGTGCTGGTTCACTTCGACCGGCTCGAGACCGGAGAGTTCGAGGCCCGGCTGATCAAGAAGCTCGGCCAGAGCGCCCACCGCATCCTGGGCGTGATCCGCAAGTCGAACCGCGAGGTCCGCGTCGAGCCGGTCGACCGCAAGTCGAAGGACAGCCTGATCCTGTCCTACGCCGACGGCGAGAAGCTGAAGGACGGCGATCTGGTGCTGGCCACCGTGGGCGCGCAGCAGCAACGCTACGGCCCCAAGCACGGCAAGCTGGTGGAACGTGTCGGCCGCGAGGACGAGCCGCGCGCCGCCTCGCTGATCGCTATCCACAGCCACGGAATTCCGACCGGCTTCTCGCCGGAGGCCGAGGCGGAAGCCGAAGCCGCCGAGCCGCCGACGCTCAAAGGCCGCGAGGATCTCCGCGACCTGCCGTTCATCACCATCGACCCGGCCGACGCGCGCGACCATGACGACGCCGTCTTCGCCCATCCCGACCCTGCGCCCGGCAACCCCGGCGGGTGGATCGTGTGGGTGGCCATCGCCGATGTCGCCGCCTACGTCCGCCCGGGCACGGCGCTCGACATCGTCGCCCGCGACAAGTCCAACAGCGTCTACTTCCCCGACCGGGTCGAGCCGATGCTGCCGGAGGTGCTGAGCAACGGCCTCTGCAGTCTGCGCGAAGGCGAGAACCGGGCGACCCTGGCCGTGCGGATGGTATTCAACAAGGACGGCCGCAAGATCAGCCACCGCTTCGTGCGCGGCCTGATGCGGTCGGCGGCCAAGCTCAGCTACGAGCAGGCCCAGATGGCCATAGACGGCAACCCGGATGACAAGACCGGTCCGATCCTCGAAGGCATCCTGAGGCCGCTGTGGACCGCCTACGGCGTCATGCTGAAGGGCCGCAACGCCCGCTCACCGCTGGGCATCGAGAGTGACGAACGCCGCATCATCATCTCGCCCGAGGGCGACGTCGCCTCGATCACCAAGCGCGCCTCGCTGGAGGCGCACCGGCTGATCGAGGAGATGATGATCCAGGCCAACGTGAGCGCCGCCGAGACCCTGGAGCAGAAGAAGACGCCGCTGATCTACCGGATCCACGACACGCCCAGCCCCGAGAAGATGATGGCGCTGACGGACTTCCTGCAGACGCTGGAGATCCCCTGGGCCAAGGGCGAGGCGCCGCGCACCGACCGGTTCAACAGGCTGCTGGCGGAGACCCACGAGGGACCGCACGCCGACATCGTCAATGAGGTGGTCCTGCGCACCCAGATGCAGGCCCAGTACAACCCGGACAACATCGGCCACTTCGGGCTGAACCTGCAGCGCTACGCCCACTTCACCAGCCCGATCCGCCGCTACGCCGACCTGGTGGTGCACCGCGGCCTGATCCGGGCGCTCGGGCTGGGAACCGACGGCCTGACCGACCATGACGTCAAGCAGATGAAGGACACCGCCGAGCGGATCACCTTCGCCGAACGCCGGGCCATGGCCGCCGAGCGCGACGCCAACGACCGCTACGTCGCCGCCTTTCTGGCCGACCAGGTCGGCGCCGACTTCCACGGACGGATCACCGGCGTGACGCGGTTCGGCCTGTTCATCCGCCTGACCGACACCGGGGCCGATGGCCTCGTCCCGGTCTCGTCGCTGGGCAGCGAGTTCTTCGTCCACGACGACCGCACCCACTCCCTCGTCGGCGAACGCACCGGCGCCCGCTGGCCGCTGGGCATGCCGGTCGAGGTGCGCCTGCGCGAGGCCACGCCGGTCACCGGCGGGCTGCTGTTCGAGATGCTGTCAGAGCCGATGCCGGCCGACCCGAACGCGCCCCGCGTGCGGCTGGGCGTCCGTCGCAAGATGGACCCCGGCAGAGGCGGCCCCAAGCGCGGCGGCACGCCGAAAGGTGTGCGCAAGGGGAAGCGGCGGTAGGGTGATGTCACTTGCCAAAAACCTGTGGCCCGCCCAATTAATACCGGTTAAGTTGTGTTCGGGAGACATCTCGATGGGCAAACACTTCACGGTAGATCGCGAACCGCCCGGAGCCGGCCATGGTGGCATGTTTCGGGACGTTCGAAGCGGCGCCTGGATGGCGACTGTCATGTCCAGGAGGACCTATGACAAGGCATCGCACCGGGCGAACACCGCGCTTGAACGCGCGATAAGCGATCCACCGATTACCCCGAAGAGATGACGCACAACACGATGTACGAGCGCCTTGTCGACCAGAGCGGCAACAAGGTGCAGGGCTTCATCGCCTACGGTCTCTACAAGACGGCCAAGCGGGAATGGGTCCGAAAGTTCGAGATTGACCATGGACGCTCACCAAGGGCGTCGGAGGTTACCGGCTACGTCACAGCCTACACGCCGCAGACCATCGACGCCTTCGAAGCCCAGGCCAGGGGTGTGCTGGCCCAGTTCGCGGCCGGCATTGTCGCCGACGCCCGGCCCGAAATTATCGAAGGAGCCCTCAGGGGTGCATTCTGGAAGAACGTCTTCCAGTCCATGACCGCCAACGCGATCTACACGGTGGTTTTGATCATGCTCGCTTTGGTTCTCGCGGCCGCCGGCATCGATTTGCTTGGCATCTTCGAGACCATGCATCGTCCGGCGGGCTAGCTGTCGAAGCTATGAAGGTTGTTCACCCGGGGTTGGGTTGAGAGAGTGGG
>CAZISF010000082.1:0-14827 GCA_964541915.1 uncultured Caulobacter sp. | reverse complement strand
GACTCCTGGATGCCCTCAACCCCTGTTCAGTAAGGGATTGGTGGAGCCGAGGGGAATCGAACCCCTGACCTCCTCATTGCGAACGAGGCGCTCTACCATCTGAGCTACGGCCCCCTCCCAAGACGAGGGAAGCGGCGCACATATGGCCGGGTCGCCTTGCCTGTCAAGGCTGCCGCCCGAACATCGGCTTCGCCGCGCCTTGCCGGGATTCGGGGCGGCGGATAGAAGCAGGCTCAAAGTCCACCGGAACCCGCTTCATGGCCCCTATCGCCAACTTCCTCTACTTCATCGTGGACGGCCTGCTCGGCCTGCTGATCCTGGCCCTGGTGATCTCCGCGATCCTGTCGTGGCTGGTGGCCTTTGACGTGGTCAACCTGCGCAACAACGTCGTGCGGCAGATCTACTACGTGCTCGAGCGGATCACCGAGCCGCTGCTGGCGCCGATCCGCCGTTTCGTACCCTCGCTGGGCGGCGTGGATCTGAGCTTCATCATCCTGTTCCTGGTCATCCAGGGCGCGCGCAACTTTCTGCTGCCGCCGCTGTTCAGCGCCCTGGCCGGCCTCGGCTAGGCCATGCGCCTGGCGGTCCGGTTGACGCCGCGGGGCGGTCGGGACGCCATCGAGGGCTGGGCCAGCGGTCCAGACGGCAGGCCGTATCTGAAGGCCCGCGTTTCAGCGCCGCCGGTCGAGGGCGAGGCCAATGCCGCCCTGACCGTGCTGCTGGCGAAGACGCTGGGCGTGAGCAAGTCGTCCGTCCGTATCGCCACCGGCCAGACGGGCCGACTGAAGTCAGTCGAGCTGGACGGCGTCACCGAAACCGATCTGGCCGCGATCTTCGGCCCCGCACCCGGAGTCTGACCCCATGGCCGGCAGCCAGGACTTCAACGCCGATCCCCGCAACGCCACGGCCCGCATCTGGCTCAACGGCGACCTCGTCACCCGCGACCAGGCCAGGGTCTCGGTGTTTGACGCCGGGTTCGTCGTCGGCGACGGGGTCTGGGAGGGGCTGCGGCTGCACAGGGGGCGGCTGATTTTCCTCGACGCCCACCTTGACCGGCTCTACGCCGGGGCGGCGGCGATCAACCTCGACATCGGCCGCTCGCGCCTGGCGATGATCGACGCCCTCGACGAGCTGCTCGAAGCCAATGGGATGGAGGATGGCGTCCATCTGCGCCTGATGGTCACCCGGGGTGAGAAGACCGGCGCTAACCAGGACCCGCGCAATGCGCTGGGCAAGCCGACCATCGTCATCCTCGCCGAGTGGAAGGTCCCGAGCCCGACCATCGTCACCCGCGGCCTGTCGCTGTTCACCAGTTCGATCCTCTGCACCCCCGCCAACATGTTCGACATGCGGCTGAACTCGCACAGCCGCCTGAACCTGATCCTGGCGCTCAACGAGGCGATCGCGGCCGGCGCCGACGAGGCTCTGATGCTCGACCCCGCCGGATTTGTGTCCAGCTGCAACGCGACCAACTTCTTCTGGGTGAAGGATGGCGAGGTCCGCACTTCGACGGGTGAATTCTGTTTCAACGGCGTGACGCGGGCCAACGTGATCCGGCTTTGCCGCGACAACGGCATTCCGGTCCGGCTGGACAACTTTCCGGTCGAGGACGCCCGCGGCGCCGACGAGGCCTTCGTCACCGGAACCTTTGGCGGCCTGACGCCGGTGCGGGAGATCGACGGCCGTCGTCTGCCGGCGGCGCTGCCCGGGCCGCTGACAGTGCGGCTGCGCGGCCTGTACGACGCGCTCAAGGACGCCGAGGCGGTCCGGTGACTGTCCGCATCGCCATGTGGTCGGGCCCGCGCAACATCTCCACGGCGATGATGCGGGCGTTCGAGAACCGGCCCGACACGGCGGTCAGCGACGAGCCCTTCTATGCGGCCTATCTGGCGGAGACCGGCCTCGACCACCCGATGCGCGACGAGGTTCTGGCCAGCCAGCCGACCGACTGGCGCGCGGTGGCGCAGGGCCTGGCCGGCGACGCGCCGGGCGGCGCGCGCGTCTGGTATCAGAAGCACATGACCCACCACATGCTGCCGGACTTCGGGCTGGACTGGACGGGCGCCTGCCGCAGCGCCTTTCTGATCCGCGCGCCCGAGGCGGTGCTGGCCAGCTACACGGTCAAGCGCGAGCAGGTGACGCTGGCCGACATCGGCTTCGAGCGGCAGCGCGAGCTGTTCGAGCGGGAGGCGGACCGGCTGGGCGCGCCACCGCCGGTGATCGAGGGCCGCGACGTGCTGGCCGATCCGCGGGGGACGCTTGGCAAGCTCTGCGGTGCGCTCGGCATCGCCTTCGACGCAGCCATGCTGGCCTGGCCGGCGGGACGACGTGACAGCGACGGCGTCTGGGCGCCGGCCTGGTACGATGCGGTCGAAGCATCCACGGGCTTCGGCCCGCCGCGCGCCGAAGCGACCCGCGAGGACCTCAACGACGACCTGCGGCGCATCGCCGACGCGGCCCGGCCGCACTATGAGCGGCTGGCGGCCTTCCGGCTGTAACATTCGCTCGCCATCTGTGCTCGCGCCGACCTATCGAACGTCACAATCGGCGGCTAGGGTGCCTGTCCATGGATCAGACGCCGAGCCACTATCCGACCGACGGCGCCAAATGGGCCGACCTGATCGTGCATATCGCCGGTCTGGCGCTGGCCCTGTTCGGCGGTGGCACGCTGCTGGGCCTGGCGGTGGCGCATGGCGGCGGGGGCAAGATCGCCTCGGTCGTGATCTACGCCCTCGGCATGGCGGTCATGCTGGGCTGCTCGCTGGCCTACAACTTCGGCAAGGCGCCATGGCAGCCGCTGCTGCGACGGCTCGATCATGCCGGCATCTTCCTGATGATCGCGGGCAGCTACACGCCCTTCACGACCCAGAGCCTGACCGGCGCCTGGGCCATCGGCATGACCGCGGCGGTCTGGACGCTGGCTCTGCTGGGCGTGGCCGGGAAGCTGTTCCTGCCCGGTCTCGGCAAGGGCTTCTGGGTGGCCCTGTACCTCGCGCTGGGCTGGGCCGTGGTGGTCGCCATCAAGCCGATGACCGCCGGTCTCTCGTGGGTGGCGCTGCTGTTGCTGGGCATCGGCGGCCTGCTCTATTCGACCGGCGTCATATTCTACCTGATGAAGCGCTTCAGGTTCCGCCGCGCGGTCTGGCACGGTCATGTGGTCGCGGCGGCGGCCGTACAGTACGTCGCCGTCCTGGTCGGCGTGGTGCTGGCCGGGGCCCACTGAAAAACCTGAGATAGATCAGGGCGCTGCTCGCTATCCGTGCTAGGGAGAAAATGTCTGTGGCAGACGGGCGAGCCCGATCCATGGACCTCACACCGACATCGACCCTGGGATTGGCGCGCAACATGCCCGCCCGCCCGGGTCGAGGACACCACAGTGACAAACCCAACGATCCGGGCCGAGACCGCGACATCGCTCGCGCGCGCGTTGCTGGAAACATCTCACCTGCCGTTGTTGCTGTTCGATGGTGACCTGCGCGTCGTGTCCGCGACCCGGTCATTCTTCACGGCTTTTGACCTGAAGGCGGTTGAGGTCGAGCGCCGGCTGCTGGCCGACATCGGCGTCGGCGAATGGGACATTCCCCAGGTTCGCCTGTTGCTCGAAAACGCCCTGATGGGTGGTCCGGCGCTCGGCGACTATGAAACGGATCTCGTCCGTGAGGGCGTGCCGCCCCGGCGCCTGGTCGTCGACGCCCAGAACATTGTCTACGACGACAAGCTCAACGCGCGCGTCCTGCTGACGGTCAACGATGTCACCGAGGCCCGCCGCGCCGAACAGCTCAACGTCAAGCTGCTGCTGGAAAAGGACGCCCTGCTCCACGAGCGGGACATCCTGCTGCAGGAGCTGCAGCATCGGGTCGCCAACAGCCTGCAGATCATCGCCAGCGTGCTGTTGCTCAAGGCCCGGACGGTGACTTCGGAAGAGACGCGACTGCACCTGCGCGACGCCCATGACCGCGTGATGTCGGTGGCGGCCGTTCAGCAGCTGCTTCAGACCACGCTCGGCGATGTCGAGGTCGGCCCCTATCTGACAAAGCTCTGCAACAGCCTCGCCACGTCGATGATCCGGAACGACCGGCTCCTGTCCCTCAAGGTCGAGGCCGATACCGCTACGGTCACCTCGCAGGAGGCGGTTAGCCTGGGACTGATCGTGACCGAACTGGTGATCAACGCCCTGAAACACGCCTTTCCCGGCGAACGCGGCGGCGACGTCGTGGTGGCCTACCGGGCCGACACGGGGGGGTGGACCCTGTCGGTCGAGGACAACGGCGTCGGTCGCAAGGTCACGCGGACGAAAACCAAGGGCGGGCTTGGCACGGTGATCGTCGACTCGCTGGCCAAGCAGCTGGGCGCGACGGTGCTGTTCAGCGACCTGAAGCCGGGCCTGAGGGTCTCGGTGAAGGGCATTCCTCGGCCGTCGGCCTAGGCCTTCCTTTCGCCGCGCGGCGCCGTCTAGGGTCGGCCGATGAAAGCCGTTGCCGCCGACCCCGCAAAAGACCTCGCCAGCAAGGTGCCGGTCGTCACCCTGTCCTTCTGGGTGACCAAGGTCCTCGCCACGACGCTGGGCGAGACGGGCGGCGACCTGCTGTCGATGACGCTGAAGGTCGGCTATCTGGTCAGCACGGCCATCTTCTTCGCGGTCTTCGTCATCGCCGTGGCGGCGCAGATCCGCGCCCGGCGCTATCATCCCTTCCTGTACTGGGGCGTCATCCTGGCCACGACCTTGGCCGGCACGACCCTGTCCGACTATCTCGACCGCACGGCGGGGCTTGGCTATGTCGCCGGCGCGGCGCTGCTGGCCGCCGTCCTCGTCGCGGCGCTGGCAATCTGGCGGCTGACTCTCGGGACCATCGCGGTCGATCACATCAGCGACCCGAAGGCCGAGACCTTCTACTGGGTGACGATCCTGATCTCGAACACGCTCGGGACAGCGCTGGGCGATTTCCTCGCGGACAGCTCGGGCCTGGGCTTCCTGGGCGGCGCCCTGCTGATCGGCGGTCTGCTGACGCTGGTCGCCCTGGCGTGGTGGCGAAGCAAGGTTCCGCACACCGTCCTGTTCTGGCTGGCTTTCGTGCTGACCCGACCGCTGGGCGCGACCGTAGGGGACCTGCTGACCAAGACGCATGAAAAGGGCGGGCTGGATCTCGGCACGATTCCAGCCTCGCTGGTCATCGCCGGCGTGCTGCTGGTGCTGGTCACCGCCACGGCGCGGCGGCGACCAGCGACCGTTTGACCGCGCCTGCCGTCAGGGGCAGAGGCGTGCGGCGACGAGGGCTCCCGGGGAGCCTTCGCTCAGGGCCTCGACGGAGCCCGGCGTATTCCAGCTGCTGATCACCTCGCCGGTCGGCGAAACCTTTGTCCCGCCGATGTCGACATAGGTGTGGGCCGCGCAGTTGATGTTCACCGTCTCGGTACCGCCGACGGTGGTCTGCGAACCAGAGGTTTGCGGCGGATCGTACTGGACCTTCAGGGTCACTACGACGTTGCCCCCGGTGCGCTGAACCGAAGCCGCGTCCCAGGTCCAGGTCTGGCCGCCACTGGACGCGAGCGGTTGCCAGTCCGCGGCCTGGGCCGACAGCGGCAGGGATGACAGGGACAGCGCGGCGAGCACGCCAAAGGTCATGGTCTTCATGGAATCTCCTCCAGACTGATGGTCGGAACGGAGATTAGCGAACCCGGCCCGGCGCGCACCGCCGGGCCTCCCCGATCTGTGGATTCCGGGGTCCGGCGGGCGGCGGGAGCTCAGCCGACCTTTTTCAGCTCGGCTTCGATGGTCAGGGTGATGTCGTCGCCGACAGCCGGCACATAGGCCGAAACGCCGAATTCCGAGCGCTTGATCACCGCCTTGCCGTCGAAGCCCAGGGAATAGGTCTTGTCGAGCGGATTGACGCCGGCCTGGTTGAAGGTCGCCTCGACCACCACCGGCTTGGTCACGCCATGCAGCGTCAGGTCGCCGGTGATCGCGGCTGTCCGGTCACCGGTCAGCTTGATGCCCGTGGCGTGGAACGTCGCGGTCGGAAACGTCGCAACGTCGAGGAAGTCGGCCGACTTCAGGTGGGCGTCGAGCGCGGGGTTCAGCGTCCCCAGCGAGGTCGTGTCGACGGTCACGTCCAGAGCCGCCTTCGTCGCCTGTTTCGGGTCAACGGTCAGGCTGCCGCCGACCTTGCCGAACTGGCCGGTGTAGGTCGAGAAGCCGAGGTGGGTGGTCGACCAGGTGATCTTGGTGTGACCGGGATCGAACTTGTAGGTCCCGGCCTGGACCTCCGCGGGAACGTTGGTGAACGGCCCACGGGCCTCCACGGCGAAAGGCGTGACGGCCAGGGCGACGACGACGCCGGCGGCGGCGAACAGGGCGGGACGGGTCATTGGAAGCTCCACTTCGGAAACGGGCGACAGAGATGCCCCTTCGCGACCATAATCGCAACTGACACAGTTACGATAAATCCTGCGGCCCTGGAGAGGCTTTCTCAAAGCGTCGGGCCGAGGCGGGAGTTCCAGCAAAACCCTGCCGGACTTGGGAATGGTGCCGCTTAGGTGACTCGAACACCTGACCTACGCATTACGAAATCTAGTCTTTGCCGAAGAGAATGACGAACAATTATAAGGGCTTTTGGGCAAATTGAATACCTACTGGCGACCATACCCAGCCCCTTCCCAGACAGGCCGATACGGCGGGATCGAACGTTTGCTAGTTTGAGCACTTTGACGTGGGAGGCGGGGAAATTGCGACCTGCGCTATACCTGCAGGGCCACAGCAGTAGCGTGGCCGCAACCTTGTCATTGCCGCCGTTTGGCGGGTCTATCCCCGAAAAACCAACGTCAATTCGATACCTGCCAACGCCTCAAGGCTGACCTCAACGCCCCGTTCCGCCAGCAATTCCTCGACCTCGCGGATACTCAGCGTGAACCGCAGAGACAGCCAGACGGCATGCCGGATCACCTCCGGCGGAAACTGGTGCCGTTTGAATGAGATCGGCCGCATGGTCACTCCCCGGTTGGCCGCACCGTAAGGGGCCAAATTGGAGAAAGGTTAGCGTTGGCCTGCCAGCACCGCGGGTCGGGATCGGAGGTCGAGGCCCCGACGACGGGCGGGGGGGGGGGGGGCCCCCGCCCCGCCGCCCCCCGAGGAGGGGGGCCGCGGTGGGCCGGCCAGCCCCGGGGGGGGGGAGGGGCGGGCGGGGCCCCGACGAGGGGGGGCGCCGGTTTCCCGGCGCCGCCTGACGACTGCTAGTAGCGGAGCCGGATGCCGATGGAGGCGCTGACTTCGGTGTAGTTGTCATTGAACTTGACGGCCGTGTCGCCGAAGGCCGACCACCCACCGACTCCCACACCCACCAGGCTGGCCCGGAACTCCCCGAATGCGCCGTCGAACGTGTCAGCGATGGCCAGATCGGGTCCGCTGTTGACGAGGACGACGCCGTTCTCGCCCGATAGTTCGTCAACGCCGCGGAGCGAGACATTGTAGCGAGTCCGCCAGCCGTTCGCGGCCGTCGTCACATCCCCGGACAGGCGAACGCCCGCGCTGAGGCGCTTGCTTTCGGCTGAGTCGAACCTGAACGTGGTCCCCGCCGCGGCGAGATCGTCGATCGAGCTGGTCGCGTAGTTGAAGCCGACGCTGGGTTCGAGGGTCGAACCGTGCACGAACGGAACGCGGAAGCCGGTCTCCACCGAAGCGCCGCGCGTCTCGATGGTCGCTTCTTTCGGCACATAGCCGGCCAGCATGGGCGACGAGACCCGTGCGGTCAGGTTGTTGATCCCCACCGTGCCGGCCACGAAGAACCCGTCGTGCATAAAGGTCAGGTGGCCGCTGGCGACCAGACCTTCCAGTTCATTGGACGTGTGCCGACGGTCAAAGTCCGCGTTCGACAGGACATAGGCGGCCGAAGCGCCGGCGGCCCAGACGCCGGCGCCCGACGACCGGACCCCGTCGACCCCGACCGTCACCGACTGGATGTCCTGGGTGTAGGAGGCGTCATAGGCGTAGGTCGCGCCCACCGAAACGAACCTCTGGTCAACCTCGCGGCTGGCCGTCAGGCCCTTGATGTCCATCCAGACGCCGCCCTTGGCTTCGCTGGCTCCATCGGTGTCCGCGAGGGCGTCCCGCAGATCGGCCTGTCGCTCGCCGGAGCGGGCGGTGGCATACCAGAGGGTTTGCGCCTGGGCGCCGAGAGTCGCGATCTGGTAGGCCTGCTCCTTGGGTGCGCTGACCAGAACGGTCGCGCCGGCGCCATTGACCGCCAGCTGGCTGAAGAACAGACCCGGCTTGTCGAGCGCGCCGCCGAAGATGGTGGCGTTGTACCAGCTCGATCCGGCGTCGAGTACGAAGTCGCCGGCATGGGTGGCGCCGCTGACGATCAGGATGCCCGCCGGGTTGAAGCTTCCGAAGCCTGAGGAGGCGTCGCGGATCCGGACCAGGGTGCGGCCCGAACTGGATCCGACGGTCAGGGTGTCGGACCGGCTGCCGGGCGCGCCCACGTCCGTATCGATGGACAGGCGGGCCGCACCGGAACCCACGTAGGTCGAGCCTGTCGCGACGATGGAGTCGCCGACGATCCCGTTCATCATCTCCAGCGTGCCGGAGTTGTTGAACCGGGTCAGGCTGGTCAGGGTGAAGCGCGATCCGCCGGCCAGCACCGGGTTGAAGCCGACGAACGTTGTTCCGCTGTTGGTGAAGGTGTTGACCCCGCCCCGGAAATCAAAGGTCGTGAGCGCGCCCATCGTGGCCAGGTCGCCGGCGTTGACGAAGTTGTCGTCACCTGCGCCGAACACCGACAAACCGCCGGTCAGGAAGGTTGTTCCAGGCGCGCTGCTCAGCTGGCCAGTGTTGGATCCCGTGAGGGCGGAAAAGTCGATCCGTCCGGCGATAATGCCGCTGTTGTTGACAACAACGGAGCCGCCCGTGGCGCGAAGCGCCACATCATAGACCGAGCCGCTGGTCGACTGGACAACCGCGCCGGTCGCCACATTGACCGTCGAACTCGATCCCGACGCCGTGTTGAGGTTGATCACGGCGGTGTCCGGATCGGTGATCCGTCCCGCGACGAGGCTGTTGGCCGCGATGTTGATCACGCCGCCGCCGGCCGAGGTCGCGTTGATCGCCGGGCCAAAGGCGGAGATGACGTCGCCCGCGACGTTCAGCACCAGGCCGCCCGTTCCGGAGGTGATGTCGATCGCCGCGCCGGAACCGCTCGTCACCGAGTCGGTGGTCGTGATCGACGTCGATCCGGCGCCGGTCGAAATGGCGCTGATGCCGGTGGTGGCGCCGGCGACCGAACCGTTGACCACCAGGGTGGTGGCCCCGCTTCCGCCGACGGCGGTGATTCCCGCGCCGTTGAAGCCGACAACCTGCGATCCGACGGCCGTGCCCAGGTTGACCGAGCCGCTCCCGGTCGTGGCGATATAGACGCCGATGTCGCCTTCAACCGTGCCGCCGGCGACGGTGTAGGAGACGTCGCTGCCGCCCTGGATGACGACGCCGTAGGCGCCGGGATCGATGACGCCGGTGCTCGTGACGGTGATCGCCCCGGTGCCGCCGTGCACGGCATAGATGCCGCTGCTCTGCAGGCCCGCGCCCGGACCAACGTAGATGCCGCCGGTCGAATGAATGATCAGGTCGGAGGCGCCCGAGTCGATGATGGCCTGGATGCCGGTTCCGACCGTGTTGCCAAGGCCGCTGGCCCCGATGTCGCCGGCCTGGTTGATCAAAATGGCCCCGTCGACGGTGTGCGCGTCGATGCCCAGAAGCGCGCCCGGCGAAATCGTGCCGGCGGCGGCCGTGGTGATCGTCAGGGCGCCCGATGTGGTTGACCCGTAGATGCCCGTTCCGGCGGTGGTGATTGCGCTGCCGATGCCATTGACGCCGCCGATGTTGACCGCTCCGGCGCCCAGGGTCGTGCCCATGATGCCGACGTTGGTGGCCAGGATCGATCCGCCGGCGCTGTTGATGACGATGGCGCCGGCGTTGCCGGCTTCAATCCGGGCAGCGATGCCGACGCTGGTCTGGGCCGTATCCAGGCCGCCGATCGCCGACAGGTTGTTGATGGCGATGTTGTTCGCGCCGCTGACATTCCAGACGTTCGCCAGGATGCCATAGCCACCGTCCGCGCGGATCAGGCCGCCGTTCGCGGTGCTGATCGCGATAGTCCCCTGGCCGTAGAGATTGGCCAGGATCGCGGATCGGCCCTGGCCGCCCGTGACAGACCCGCCGGTGGTGATGGAAATCCCCGACCGGCCCGTCGCGCCGAGACTGACCGCCTCAATGCCGTTGTATGTGCCGCTGGTCGCCCCGGACGTCGTGATCGAAATTAGGGAGTCGCCTTCGCTGTAGGCGTAGATGCCGTCCCACGTTCCGTTGAGGGCCGAATTGGCGGTGACCGTCCGGGACGCGATCGTGACGTCGCCGCCGTTCGCCTGGGCGCTGATGCCGGAGCCGCCGGTCGAGGTGACGTCCTGGGCCCGGATGGTGATGGTGTTGGTCGCCAGGGTCCCGAAGTTGACCCCGACGATGCCGTAGCTGGTCTGGCCAACAACCGGGCCGGTCACATCGACCAGCACCGAACCGTTGGGAGACGTGTACTGACTGGCGGCGACGATGCCCCGCGTGGCCCCGGTGACCGCGCCGGCATAGACGTTGACGTCGCCGGCGCTGGCGCCGAACAGGCCGGTGCCGCCGGAGGTGATGGCGCCGCCGAGGCGCTGGTCAGCCGTGCCGATGTTGACGACGCCCGAGCCCGTGTTCCTGGCGTAGATGGCCGCCGCTGTTCCATAGGTTCCGGCGGTCGCGCCGCTGGCCACCGTTGAAGCGGTATGGATGGTGATGGCGCCGACACCGCTGCTCAGGACCTCGATGCCCTGACTGTCGCCGCTGATCGCGCCGTTGGCGTTGATCGTCACGGCGCCGCCGCTGGACAGCACGTCGATGGCCCGGCCGGTCGAGGCGGCGACTGCCCCGGTGGTCAGAGTGACGCCGCCCGTTCCGCCGGTGACTTCGGCCAGGATGCCGCCGGCGGGGCCGCCGGTGACGGTTCCCGCCGCGTTGACCGTGATCGACCCGCCCGAAGACAGGGCGGCGATGCCGTAGCCGGTCGATGACGTCACGCCCGTGGCGATGAAGTTGGTCATCGTCGCCGCCGCGCCGCCGGTCGAGCGGACAGCGCCGGTGTAAACATTGACGTCGCCCGCGCCGCTGGCGAACACGCCCGCGCCGTTGGTCCCGGTGACCAGGCCGCCGAGGCGCTGGCCGGACGAGCCGATGTTGATGCCGCCCACGCCGGTCGACATGACCCGCACGCCGCTCTGGCCGGTGACCGGGCCGGCCGCGTTGATGGTGATCGCGCCGCGGGTGGTGGCGCCGTTGGTCAGGGCGTCGATGCCGTTGTAGCTGCCGGTCACCGCGCCGCCGGCGGTGATGGTGATGTTCGCGTCGTGATCGGACTCGGCGTAGATGCCGTCCCAGGTTCCGTTCTGCGCCGCGTTGGCGACAATGATCCCGGTGGTGGTGATGCCGATGTCGCCGCCGACCGTCTGGGCGCTGATGCCGGAGCCGCCGGTCGAGGTGACGTCCTGGGCCCGGATGGTGATGGTGTTGGTCGCCAGGGTCCCGAAGTTGACCCCGACGATGCCGTAGCTGGTCTGGCCAACAACCGGGCCGGTCACATCGACCAGCACCGAACCGTTGGGAGACGTGTACTGACTGGCGGCGACGATGCCCCGCGTGGCCCCGGTGACCGCGCCGGCATAGACGTTGACGTCGCCGGCGCTGGCGCCGAACAGGCCGGTGCCGCCGGAGGTGATGGCGCCGCCGAGGCGCTGGTCAGCCGTGCCGATGTTGACGACGCCCGAGCCCGTGTTCCTGGCGTAGATGGCCGCCGCTGTTCCATAGGTTCCGGCGGTCGCGCCGCTGGCCACCGTTGAAGCGGTATGGATGGTGATGGCGCCGACACCGCTGCTCAGGACCTCGATGCCCTGACTGTCGCCGCTGATCGCGCCGTTGGCGTTGATCGTCACGGCGCCGCCGCTGGACAGCACGTCGATGGCCCGGCCGGTCGAGGCGGCGACTGCCCCGGTGGTCAGAGTGACGCCGCCCGTTCCGCCGGTGACTTCGGCCAGGATGCCGCCGGCGGGGCCGCCGGTGACGGTTCCCGCCGCGTTGACCGTGATCGACCCGCCCGAAGACAGGGCGGCGATGCCGTAGCCGGTCGATGACGTCACGCCCGTGGCGATGAAGTTGGTCATCGTCGCCGCCGCGCCGCCGGTCGAGCGGACAGCGCCGGTGTAAACATTGACGTCGCCCGCGCCGCTGGCGAACACGCCCGCGCCGTTGGTCCCGGTGACCAGGCCGCCGAGGCGCTGGCCGGACGAGCCGATGTTGATGCCGCCCACGCCGGTCGACATGACCCGCACGCCGCTCTGGCCGGTGACCGGGCCGGCCGCGTTGATGGTGATCGCGCCGCGGGTGGTGGCGCCGTTGGTCAGGGCGTCGATGCCGTTGTAGCTGCCGGTCACCGCGCCGCCGGCGGTGATGGTGATGTTCGCGTCGTGATCGGACTCGGCGTAGATGCCGTCCCAGGTTCCGTTCTGCGCCGCGTTGGCGACAATGATCCCGGTGGTGGTGATGCCGATGTCGCCGCCGACCGTCTGGGCGCTGATGCCGGAGCCGCCGGTCGAGGTGACGTCCTGGGCCCGGATGGTGATGGTGTTGGTCGCCAGGGTCCCGAAGTTGACCCCGACGATGCCGTAGCTGGTCTGGCCAACAACCGGGCCGGTCACATCGACCAGCACCGAACCGTTGGGAGACGTGTACTGACTGGCGGCGACGATGCCCCGCGTGCCGGCGGTGATTGCGCCGGCGAAAACGGAGACGTCGCCCGAGCCGGCGGCGAAAACGCCGGTCGTGCCGGCGGTGATCGCGCCGCCCAGGCGCTGGCCTGCCGAGCCGATGGTGACGGCGCCGTTGCCCGCGCCCTGGGAGTCGCCCGCGATGCCGATGGATGCTCCGCCCCGCACGGTCGACGCCGTGTGGATGGTGATCGCGCCCCCCGCATTGCTGTTGGCGATGATTCCTCTGTAGCCGCTGTCGACCGCGCCATTGGCGTTGATGGTCACGGCGCCCTGGCCGGCGTCGACGGCGATGCCGCGATTGTTGGCCGACGTCACCGCGCCCGCGTTAATCGTCACGGTTCCGGCGCCCGTCGTCGACGCGTAAAGGGCGTCGCCGGTGGCCCGGACCAGAGCGGTCGAAGCGATGACGACCCTGCCGCCCGAGGAGGTGGCAATAACACCCGCGCCAGTGACCGGGGCCGCTTGGCCGATACTGTCGCCGACATTGACGGTCACCGCGCCGGTTCCCGAGGTATTGGCGGAGATGCCGTTGAACGCGCCGTTGATCGTGCCGCCGAGCCCGGTGCGGACGTCAATGGCGCCCGTTCCGTTGGTCACGGCCAGAATGCCGGTGCTCGGCGCCGTGATGGCGGAGGTGACGCCATTGCCCTGACCGATCACGATATTGACGTTCGATCCGCCGGAATCGCCCCGCGCCACGATCCCGCTGATCGTCGAACCGATCGTGCCACCGGTGGAATTGATGATCACTGACCGACCGGCGCCCGTGGTAGCGCCATAGAGGCCCACGGCGCCTCCGAGAATGGTGTTCGCGCCGTTCTGGATCGTGACGTTACCGCCGTTCGACAGGGCAAGGACGCCGCCCGAATAGTAGCTCCCGCCGCCCAGAGTGAGGATGACGTCTTCCGCCGCGCTGGACAGCTGAACGCCGGCGCCGCCGCCCCGGATGTCATTGACGCCGACGAGGTTCACCGTCAGCGCGCCGGCCAGAGGCGACGTGCTGTCGACATAGAGCCCGATCGCCATAGGGCCGGCGTTGTTGATCGTCGCGTTGGTCGCGGTAACCGTGTCGTTGGAACCCGAATGGACGGTCAGACCAGAGTTCTGGCCCCCGTCATAGATCAGTCCTGTCCCGCTGCTCACGGTCCCCGTCGTCAGCGCTTTTCCAGGCGCGCCGGTGTCTAGATTTGAGGGCGGATCAAGCGCCAACGCGAGCGTTGGGAGGAAGGCGCAAAGGGCGAAAACGGAAACACTCGCCATCAGCTTACGCGAGGCGCGAACATCTAATCTGGACACTAAACAACTCATTACGCACGGAACATTACACCCTGCGCAACATGCACAACGCGATCAGAAATATTTTAAGAAAAACGTCTGACGCCATTGGCATATCATGCTTCCGTGGATTGTATAGTGGGTTCCCGTAGGTGAAGAACGATAGTCCAAACGGTCCTGTCAGCTTAACCCACCTCGGTCACAAAGGCCCGCTTGTGAATCAGACAGCGGCCGTCGCAGCCGCCCAAGTCTGGTGAGCGTCGGCGCGGAGGTGGCGGAGGGTCGGTCGGCGGATAAGATGGGGCTGGAGGTTGAACACATTGTAGATGGCGGCGTGGGTGGCCAGGAATTAGCGCTTGCCTGACAGCACCCTCGCGCCCTTCGCAAAATGTTCGATACCTGCTTGCCCGGCCGCATAGCGGACGTAGCGAGCGACCGGATTGGGTCGTTTCTCCCCGTTTGGGTTCGGGCCAACAAACGGACATTGGCATCCGGTTCCGGGAACCGACCTTCCGAACGTCCGCTATGAGTTGCGGCGGGCCTTGCCAAGCGTCGGCGGTCCGTCCCTTCTGAAAGCCACACCCAGCCGGGACCCACACAGGGACCCACGGTTACGACCTTTCAGCCGCTCGCACGTCGATGTCCTGGTGGATGAGGTGGTGCCGCTTAGGTGACTCGAACACCTGACCTACGCATTACGAATGCGTTGCTC
>CAZISF010000081.1:4340-15048 GCA_964541915.1 uncultured Caulobacter sp. | reverse complement strand
GCGAAGGCGAGGTACTCGTCGATCATGTGCTCCATCTCGGAGAGATCGGTCTTCATCGCCTCGACGCGTTTCGACGGCTCGGCGAGGGCCAGTTCCAGCTTCAGGCGGGTCAACGGCGTGCGCAGGTCATGGCTGACCGAGGCCAGCATAGCCGTGCGCTGCTCCAGATGGCGCTGGATGCGGCTCTTCATCGCCAGGAAGGCCTGAGCCGCCTGACGCACCTCGCGCGCGCCATAGGGCTTGAAGTCGGCCACGTCGCCGCCCTTGCCGAAGGCTTCAGCGGCGGTGGCCAGCCGCTCGATCGCGCGCACCTGGTTGCGGATGAACAGGATGGCGATCGCCGTCAGCAGCAGGGTGGTGATGATCATCCAAAGGACGAAGATGCCGCCCTGCGTCGCCCAGGCCCGGTCGGAGGGCGCGATGATCCGCATGACCTGGCCGCCGACCTTGACGCGGATGTCGACGTAGCCCGGGAAGCGGACGGTATCGAACCAGTAGGGGACCTCCAGATGTTCCGACAGCGCGCGGTCCAGCGACCGGTCGAGCGCGCCGAACACGGATGTCGGCCGGCGTGGCGGCAGGGTGCGGATCGGCGACAGGGCGATCGACAGCGACATTGAGTCCTGCGCCCGCTCGGCGATGCGCGCGAGGGAGTCCGGCCGGGGATCGTCCTGGTAACTCTCGACGGCCCAGGCGATATCGCCGGCCAGTCCGTCGGACAGGCGGCTGGTCACGGTCTGCCAATGGGCGTCGAAGAACACCCAGGTCACCGCGATCTGCATCAGCGCGATCGGCAGGATGATGATCAGCAGACTGCGGCCGAACAGGCTGGTCGGCAGCCACCGCTTGATCTGCCAGGGAATGATGATCTTGAGCGCGCGAAGCTTCATCAGTCGGGCGCCAGGCGATAGCCGACGCCGCGCACCGTTTGCAGATACCGGGGATTCTTCGAGTCGACCTCGATCTTGCGGCGCAGGCGGGTGACCTGCACATCGACGGCCCGGCCGGTGATATCGGCGGTGTCACGCGCCAGCTCCAGCCGATCGACGGGTGCATTGGCCGATTTCGCGAGACGCCGCATCAGTTCGATCTCGGCCTCGGTCAGGCGGATCTGGGCGCCGTTGCGGGTCAGCTCGCCGCGCTCGATGTCGAAGGCGCAATCGCCCAGGGACAGGCTGCTGGGCCCGACGTCGCGAGGCCCGGCGCGGCGCAGGATGGCCTCGATGCGCAGCAGCAGCTCGCGCGGCTCGAACGGCTTGGCCAGGTAGTCATCGACTCCGGCTGTCAGACCGTCGATCCGGTCGTTGGCCTCGCCGCGGGCCGTCAGCATCAGCACGGGTGTGCGTCCAGGCTGGTCAGTGCGGGCGCGCAGGCGGCGCGTGAACGCAACGCCATCCTCGCCGGGCATCATGAAGTCCAGCACGATCAGATCGAAATCGAACGCCTCGACAAATCGCCAGGCCGAGGCCGCCTCAGCGGCGCTGGTCACACGGAATCCGGCGCGCCCGAGGAATTCGCGTAACAGCTCGCGGATGCGGTCGTCGTCGTCGACCACCAGCAGGTGTCTGTCCGGCTGGCTCACGTCACGTCTCCCCGCGTCGAAGGCCGACGCCCGTGCGGGGCCCGGCCAGAGCCGCCAGAATCCGCCTTGCTCCGGCCACCCCGTCAAGCCCGCCCGTGCGATAGGCGCGACCCAGCAGGGCCCGCAGAGGTTCGGCGACCCGGTCCTCGAAGGCGCGGCCGGCGTCGGTCAGGCGCGCGGGCCGGCGGCGGCCGTCCAGGTCCCCCGCGTCGGTTTCAGCGAGGCCAAGCCGGACCAGATCGGCGAGCGTCCGGCTGGCGGCCTGTTTGGACAGGCCGGTCAGCCGCGAAAGGTCTCGCACGCCAAGGCCTGGCCGCCGCCGCAGCAGGAACGCCGCGCGCCAGTGCGGCCGTCCCAGGCCGGTCTCGACCTCAAGCGCCGCGTCGACCGCCGCCCACAGACTCGCCTCGGCCAGGAGCATCACCTCCAGGCCCTGGTCGAGCTCCTCATCGCGAAGGATCAGCCGCGGATCGGCGGGGACGGTCACTGCACTGCACCATTTTGTTTGACGCCAAAGGGCCCCGGGCGTCTAAGGTCGCGGTTCCCTTGAAAGGAGGGTTGCTCCCAATGTCTATCGTTCCCTTCGATGATCGCGACGGATGGATCTGGCTGGATGGCCGGTTCGTGGCCTGGCGCGAGGCGAAGGTACACGTACTGACACACGCCATGCACTACGCCTCGTCCGTGTTCGAGGGCGAGCGCATGTACGGCGGGGAGATCTACGAGCTGACGGCTCATACCGAGCGGCTGTTCAAATCTGCTGAAATCCTGGACTTCAAGATCCCCTACACGGTGTCGGAGATCGATGAGGCCTGCAAGGCGACCTGCGCGAAGAACGGTCTGACGGATTGCTACATTCGTCCGATCGCCTGGCGCGGGTCCGAGATGATCGGCGTCTCGGCCCAGAACACGAAGATCCACGTGGCGATCGCCGTGTGGGACTGGCCGAGCTACTACGATCTCGAGCAGAAGAAGAAGGGCGTCCGTCTGGCCTGGGCCAAGTACGATCGCCCCTCGCCGAAGACCGCGCCCACCGCGGCCAAGGCCGCCGGCCTCTACATGATCTGCACCATCTCCAAGCATCTCGCGGAGAAGGACGGCTACTCCGACGCCCTGATGCTCGACTACCGCGGCTATGTGGCCGAGGCGACGGGCGCGAATGTGTTCTTCGTCAAGGACGGCATACTCCACACCCCGACGCCGGACTGCTTCCTGGACGGCATCACCCGCCGCTCCGTGATGCGTCTGGCGAAGGCGCGCGGCTATGACGTGATCGAGCGCCACATCAAGCCGGAAGAGATGGCCGGTTTCAGCGAGTGCTTCATCGTCGGCACCGCCGCCGAAGTCACTCCCGTGGCAGAGGTGGGCGAGTACCGCTTCACGCCCGGCCAGATCTCGTTGACGCTGATGGACGACTACGCCCGCCTCGTGCGCCGCGAACTCGTCGACGCCTGAAGGTCTCCGCCCTCCCCGGATCCGGGGAGGGCGGGCCATTTCCTACCAGAGCGCTGAAGGTCGGGGCGATCCCGATGACGAAACGTGGTGACCGTGGTCGTCCCCGTGCTGCCTGTGGTCGTGATCGTCTTCGTGATGCGGATCGTCGCCGTGATGCGACGGGTCTTCGTGATGATCCGAAATGGACGTCGCGTTGAAGTCGACGACCGGCGGCGCCTTGCGCTTGGGCCTGGACTTGGGCGCCACCGCCGAGAGCAGCGCGGCGATCCCCAGCGCCAGCAAGCCCCAGCCGATGAAGACCCTGTGCCCTTCGAACATCCCCAGATCGAGCGGCGGAATCCGCGACGCGGCGGGCCCCTTGGGGTCAACGATGGCCCAGCCGATCGAGCTCAGCATCAGCCCCAGCAGCAGGCTCAGAAAACGCGCGACCATGGACTTTCCCCCGTCATTCCCCGACGCTGATCGACCGTTCGGCCTGAAACCGGCGGGGTCAAAAGGCTGCAACCGTCAGGGGAAGGACCGACCGGAAGCCGTTCGTTCGTTGGGCAGAAGGAGGGGTGACTGCCTCTAAAACAGCCACGCGTCGGGGCGCGGGTAGGGCTGGTCCTGCACCAGATAGATCAGGCCTACGGCCACCCGGACATAGAACCAGATGTGCACGGCGGCCAGGATCAGGCATCCGGCGATCAGGACCGGTATGCCGATCAGCAGCACCGAGAAGATGCCGCCGACGATCACGGCCACCACGCCGATGACGGCCCACCAGATCGACTTCCAGAAGGTCTGGATCAGGAACTGGTAGTGAGTCGCCATACGGGATCCCGCGTGCTCGCGGTTCGCGTAGGCCAGAACCAGGCCGATCAGCACGGCCACCCATACGGAAGGGATGCTGAGCAGGTAGAGGCCGTAGACGACGGCGGGAAGGACGCGGTCTTCGTGGGGTCGATCAACGGTGTCGGTCATCATGGCCTCCCGAAACCCCGATGCTGGACGGTTTTGCCCTCACTGGCAAACGGTGCGGGGTCACGCTTCCGGGAGCAGGTCGCGTGGGATGGCCCGGGGCTCGAACGTCGCGCCTCCACCCTTGAGCCAGGGCATGGCGGCCAGCATCAGGATCAGCACAAATACCAGCCGGGCCGCCAGGGCCACGCCGAGGCCGGCGGCGCCAGCGCTGACCGAGGCCGCAAGGAGCACGATCGCGCCGAGGCCGAGCAGGCCCATGGTCCACAGGAAGGCTTCCCCTATCTCAAGACCGGCGGTCGCGAACCGCGCGCGCGGCGCGACTTCGGCGGCTCGTTCGGCCAGGGTACGGACCAGCGGGGCGAAGCTCTCCATACGGTCGTCGAAGCGGCCTGGCCCACGCCAGCTGTGGGAAGGGACCACACAGCGACCCTTCGCGAATTGAAGGACGACCGCGCGGCGCGGGCTGCCGGGCAGGCCCGCCAGCCGCAGCACGCGAAGGTCCACGAGGTCCAGCCGCCGCGTCCTCGCACCGGCGACTTCGACGAGCGCGTCGCCTTCAAGCGTCCAGACGGTTTCTGGCCTCAGCGGGGCGAGGCGGGCGGCATGGGAGGGGCCGGTCCCGGTCAGACCCGGACCGCCGTGATCTCGACCCCGGCCGCTTCGGCATGGGGCGCGAGCGCCATCGGCTTTTCGACCCGCACCCGGGCGCGTGTGACACGTGGATCGGCCAGGCAGCGCTCGGCCAGCCGTTCGGCGAAAGTCTCGACCAGTTCGATATGGCCCTCGGCCGCCAGATCCCGGGCGTCGTTGGCGATCGTCTCGTAGTTGACGGTCTGGGACAGGCGTTCCGCGTGGACCGTGGTCACGTCCAGTTCAACGTCGACGACCAGCGGCTGCGTCTTGCCGTGCTCATGGTCGTAGACCCCGATCTCGGCCTCGACCTTCAGGCCGCGCACGAAGATTTTCGCCACCACGATGCGGGCGGCGGGTACGGGGTCCAGGGGCGTTTCGGGAAGGGTGGCGGCCACGTCTCTCAGCAGGTCAGGGATGAATGATGTCGGGTGTGAGCCAGCCCAGATGCTGGCCGCTGTCCACGGCGATCATCTGACCGGTCACTGACGGAGCGTCAATCAGATAGCGCATCGCCGCGGCGATCTCGTCGGGGTTGACGCTGTGGCCGAGCGGCGTGCCCGCGGCTTCCCGCTCGAATTCGCCGGGCGCCTGGTGCACCGAGCCGAGTGTGGGACCCGGGCCGATGGCGTTGACCCGGATGCGGGGCGCGAGCGCCTGGGCCATCGTCTGCGTCGCATGCCAGAGCGCCGCCTTGGACAGGCTGTAGCCGAAGAACTGCGGATTGGGTCGCCAGACCCGCTGGTCGAGGATGTTGATGATGCTGCCGGTCGCACTGTCGGGCAGCCGGGCGGCCATGGCCTGGGCCAGCAGGGCGGGCGCGCGCAGGTTCGTCGCCATGTGGGCGCCGAAGGTGTCCACGTCGAAGGACTGCAGACGATCGTCGATGAACAGGGAGGCGTTGTTGACCAGCAGGGTCACAGGGCCGAGGACCGCCTCCGCGCGAGCGATCAGGTCGCCGGCGTCGGGGGCCGAGAGGTCGCTGGCCAGAGTGCAGGCCCTGCGACCTTCGGCGCGGACGAGATCGGCCGTCTCTTCGGCCTCGTCGGCCGAGTCGCGATGGTGGACGGCGACGTCATGGCCCGATCGGGCGGCCTGCACGGCCAGAACCCGGCCGATGCGCCGGGCCGCGCCGGTGATGACAGCCGCGCCGCTCAAGACGGGATCAGTCGGCCCGACCGAACTCGAACAGGTTCAGGGCGATCAGGGCGATGATGAAAATCGAGATGACGCCGATGGCGGCCATGACGCGGCTCCGGATTGAAAAGACGCCCCGGCTTTAGCCGCCGCTCTCGCGCCCGGCAAGCGGCCGTTCTAGGCTGGCGTCATGTCCCGCTGGAAACGCCTTCTCGAGCCCCGTCTTCGGCCGGTCTACCAGATCATCATGCGCCAGATGCGCGGCCTGACGCTCGGCGTCCGGGTGATGGTCTTTGACGAGGCCGGGCGGGTGCTGCTGATCGAGCACAGCTACACACCCGGCTGGCACTTTCCCGGCGGAGGCGTGGAAAAGGGCGAGACGGTCGAGGAGGCCGCCGTCCGGGAGCTTGAGGAAGAGGCCGGCGTGCGGGCCCTGTCCCGGCCGCGACTGGTGTCGATGCACTCCAATGGCGGAAACTTCCGGGGCGACCATGTGCTGGTCTATCGGGTCGATCACTGGGAGATGGCCACCGTCACCTCGCGCGGCGAGATCCTGCGCGTGGACTGGTTCCACCCCGAAGATCTGCCCGAGGGCGCGACGCGGGGCACGCGCAAACGTCTGGCCGAGACGCTGGACGGCGGGCCGCCGGACCTGTTCTGGTAGGGCCAATCAGAAAACCAACACGGGGGAAACGCGCATGCCGAACTGGATGGTCCCGGAGGACTTCAGCAAGATCGCCGTCGGCATCGACCGGCCCGAGGATGTGGTCGTCGGCAAGGACGGCCGGGTCTTCGCCTCGGACCATCAATGCGTGGTGGCCGAGATTCATCCGGACGGGTCCTTCACCCGCATGGGCCCGAAGGGCGGCGCGCCCAACGGCATCAACATGGACCTGCAGGGCCGGGTGCTGATCGCGAACTTCGGCATCTACGACAAGGAGGAGGGGCCGCTGCAGCGGTTCGACCCGGCCACTGGCAAGCACGAGACCCTGGTCGCGGAGGTCGGCGGCAGGCGGCTGACCAGCGCCAACTATCCGGTGCTTGATCTGGCGGGCAACATCTGGTGCGCCAACTCCACGCACGCCGAGACCTGGCCCCAGGCGCTGGACGGCCGGCCGGACGGCTTCATCTTCGTGCTGCGGCCCGACGGCTCGACGAGCATCGTCGCCGAAGGGCTGAAGTTCCCCAACGGCCTGGCCCTGTCGGCGGACGACCGCTGGCTCTACTGCGCCCAGACCAGCGGCGCCGACGTCCTGCGGTTCGAAATCCTGCCGGGCGGCAAGCTTGGGCCGGGCGAGCGCTACGGCCCGGTGCTCGGCCGGCTGGTCGATGCCTCGCAGGTCCAGGCGGAGGCGGATGCCGCGCATCATCCGGACGATCTTGGCTACACTGACGGCGTGGGCATGGACGCCAACGGGGTGCTGTGGGTCTGCCTGCCGGCCGCCAACAAGATCGTCGCGATCCGGCCTTCGGGCGTCGTCGAGACCGTGGTCCACGACCCGTCCGGCGAAATCGTCAACCACCCGACCAACATCACCTGGGGCGGACCGGACCTGAAGGACCTCTACATCGGCTCGATCCGCGCGGGGTACGTTCTGAAGGCTCGCAGCCCGGTCGCCGGCCAACCGCAGGCGCATCAACGTTGAAGCTTGATGCATCAACTTTGAACTCGGCCCTTTCCGAGGTGATCGGCGGTAACTAAACTAGCGTTTGAAGAGGCCGTGCGGCGGCCCGCAGGGAGATGACGTGATGCGCGACTACACGAAGTTCTACATCGACGGCCAATGGGTCCAGCCCACCGGCGTCACGACGCTGGACGTCATCAACCCGGCCAATGAAGAGGTCTGCGGCAAGATCTCGCTGGGTACGGCCGACCACGTCGACCAGGCCGCCAAGGCCGCCCGCAAGGCGTTCGAGACCTTCTCGCTGACGACCGTCGAGGAGCGCATCGACCTGCTCGAGCGCATCGTCGTCGAGTACCAGAAGCGCTACGGCGACATGGCCGACGCCATCACCGAGGAAATGGGCGCCCCGGCCTCGCTGGCGCAACGCGCCCAGGCGGCCATGGGTCTCGCCCACACCCAGACCGCCATCGGCGTGCTGAAGAGCTTCAAGTTTGTCGAGGATCGCGGCCCGACCCGTCTGGTCAAGGAGCCGATCGGCGTCTGCGGCCTGATCACCCCCTGGAATTGGCCGGTCAACCAGATCGCCTGCAAGGTCGCCCCGGCGATCGCCGTGGGCTGCACCATGGTGCTCAAGCCGTCCGAAGTCGCGCCGTTCTCGGCCTACATCTGGACCGAGATCCTTCATGCCGCCGGCGTGCGGGCCGGCGTGTTCAACCTGGGCAACGGCGACGGCCCGACCGTGGGCGCGGCCCTCTCCAGCCACCCCGAGATCGACATGGTCTCCTTCACCGGCTCGACCCGCGCCGGCATCGAGGTGGCCCGCAACGCCGCCCCGACCGTCAAGCGCGTGGCCCAGGAGCTGGGCGGCAAGAGCCCCAACATCATCCTCGATGACGCCGACTTCCAGGCGGCCGTCACCGGCGGCGTGCGTTCTGTGATGATGAACTCGGGCCAGTCCTGCAACGCCCCGACCCGCATGCTGGTCCCCGGCAAGCGCATGGACGAGGTCATCGCCATCGCCAAGGCGGCGGCCGATTCCACGACGGTCGGCGACCCGAAGGGCAACGCCCAGATGGGTCCGGTCGTCTCCGAGGTCCAGTTCAACAAGATCCAGAAGCTGATCCAGGCCGGCATCGACGAGGGCGCGACCCTGGTCAGCGGCGGCGTCGGCCGCCCGGACGGCATCGACAAGGGCTACTTCGTCAAGCCGACCGTCTTCGCCAACGTCACCAACGACATGACCATCGCCAAGGAAGAGATCTTCGGCCCGGTCGTCTCGATCATCGGCTACAACAGCGTCGATGAAGCGGTGAAGGTCGGCAACGACACCGAGTACGGCCTCGCGGCCTACGTCTCGGGCACCGACGTGACCCAGCTGCACGCGGTGGCCAGCAAGCTGCGCGCCGGCCAGGTCAGCATCAACGGCGGCGGCGGGGACCTGATGGCCCCCTTCGGCGGCTACAAGATGAGCGGCAACGGGCGCGAGTGGGGCGACTACGGCTTCCACGAGTTCCTCGAAACCAAGGCCATGCTCGGCTTCAACCCGGCCCAGGCCGCGGAGTAGAACCTGCGTGGTTCGAGACGCGGACCCGATGGTCCGCTCCTCACCATGACGATCAGGAGTGCGACCCACCTCTCTTCGTCATCCTGAGGAGCGAGCTTCAGGCGAGCGTCTCGAAGGACGCAATATGGCTCAGCCCATCAAAAGGGCCGTCGGATCGTTCCGGCGGCCCTTTTTCTTTGCGCCAGCCTTGTGCATCCTTGGCGCGGCCAGCGCCCGTCAGAGGCGCGGCAGGACAGGAAGCAGCATGACCCTACTCGCCGACATTCAATCCGTGGCCGACGTGCCGCGCGTTCAGGCCCGGCTTCGCCCCGACGCTGAGGCCATCTGGTTCGAGGGCCGCGTGACCACATTCGGCGATCTGGACCGCGCCTCGAACCAGTGTGCCCAGGCGCTGCTGGCGCTCGGCCTCAAGCCGGGCGACCGGGTCGGCGTGCTGGCGAAGAACATCGACGACTTCTTCGTGCTCTGGTTCGGCTGCATCAAGGCGCGTGTGACGCTTGCCCCGGTCAACTGGCGCCTCGCGCCACCCGAGATCGCCTTCATTCTCAAGGACGCGCGGGCCAAGGTGCTGGTGGCCGGCGAGGACTTCGGCGGCGTCGTCGACATGATCATCGGTGGACTCCCGGACATCAAGAATCTCATCCAGTTCGAACAGGGCCACCCGCGCTGGCCGGGCTTCCGCGACTGGATCAGCCGCTACGCCTCAAGCGATCCCCGACTGCCTGCCCGGGCCGACGATGACGTCATCCAGCTCTACACCAGCGGCACCACGGGGCTGCCCAAGGGCGTTCAGCTGACCCAGGCCAACTTCCTCAGCCTGTTCCAACTGGCGCTCGAGGCCGGCTGGGCGAAGTATGATGCGGGCAAGACAAACCTCGTCGTCATGCCGCTGTTCCATGTGGCCGGGACCAACTGCGGCCTGCTGGCCCTGCTGCAGGGCGTGCGCAACATCCTGACCCGCGAGGTCAGCGCCACCGAAATCCTTGACCGGCTGCAGGACAAGCAGGTCGCCTACGCCTTCCTGGCCCCGACGATCATCAACATGCTGCTGCAGACGCCGGGTGTGGAGCATGCGGACTTCCGCCGGCTCGAGCGCATCTTCTACGGCGCCTCGCCGATCTCCGAGGCCGTGTTGCGCCAGGCCCAGGAACGGTTCGGCTGCGACTTCACCCAGCTCTACGGCCTGACCGAGACGATCGGCGGCGCGACCTACCTGCCGCCTGAGGACCATGCGCCCGAGCGCGACAAGCTGCGCTCCTGCGGCAAGCCCTGGCCGGGCTTCGAGGTGCGGGTGCTGACGCCCACGGGCGAGGCCGGCAAACCGGGCGAGGTCGGCGAGATCCAGATCCGCGCCAAGGGGGTGATGAAGGGTTACTGGAATCGACCCGAGGCCACCGCCGACGCGATCTGCCCCCAGGGCTGGTTCTCGAGCGGCGACGCCGGCTATTTCGATGACGAGGGCTACCTCTACATCTACGACCGCGTGAAGGACATGATCGTGTCCGGCGGCGAGAACGTCTATCCGGCCGAGGTCGAGAACGCCCTGTTCAGCCACCCCGCCGTGGCCGACGCCGCCGTCATCGGCGTGCCGGACGAGAAATGGGGTGAAGCGGTCAAGGGCATGGTGGTGCTCAAGCCCGGCGCTACGGCCACTGCCGAGGAAATCATCGCTCACACGCGCACGCGGATCGCCGGCTACAAGGCGCCCAAGAGCATCGACTTCATCGAGGTTCTTCCGCGCAACCCGTCGGG
>CAZISF010000081.1:0-4240 GCA_964541915.1 uncultured Caulobacter sp. | reverse complement strand
CCGTTGACCCTTGCCTGCCCCGACGTCGCCCGTGATGATTTCGGGGCAAAGCGGGGAAACGCCATGACGACCTTCACCACCATCCCGACCAACGGGATCAACCTGCGCGCTGTTGTCGAGGGATCGGGGCCGTTGGTCGTGCTGGTGCACGGGTTTCCGGAGAGCTGGTACAGCTGGCGTCACCAGATCGCGCCGATCGCGGCAGCCGGGTTCCAGGTTTGCGCCATCGATGTGCGCGGCTATGGCGGCTCGGACAAACCGGGGCGGGTCGAGGACTACAGCCTCGAACAGATCACCACCGACGTGGCCGGGGTCATCGAGCATCTGTCGCCGGATGAGAAGGCCGTGGTCATCGGCCACGACTGGGGGGCGCCGATCGTCTGGAACACGGCGCTGACGCGGCCGGACCGGGTCCGCGCGGTGGCAGGCCTGTCGGTGCCCTACACCGGCGTGCCGGCGGTGCAGTTCATGGACATCATCAAGGCCGTCTTCACGGACAACGGCCGGTTCTTCTACCAGGTCTATTTCCAGGACGTCGGCCCGGCCGAGGCCGAACTGGGCAGCGATCCGCGCGCGGCGATCCGCAAGTTCTATTACGCCATCAGCGGCGACGCGCCGGACGGGACCTGGCCGGCGGACAAGCCGCACGGCGAACGCCTGCTCGACCGGCTGCCGGATCCCGTACCGTTCCCGGCGTGGCTGACGAAAGAGGACGAGGACTATTTCGTCGCCGAGTTCCACCGCTCGGGCTTCTTCGGGCCGCTCAGCCGCTACCGCAACCACCAGCGCGATTTCGACTGGCTGCAGGGGTTCAAGGACCACAAGATCGAGCAGCCGTCGTTCTTCATCGGCGGCGACCGGGACCTGGTGCTGAAAATGATCCCGGGCGTCAATCCGCTCGACATCATGACCCCGCACCTGCCGAACCTGCAGGGCGCCCACGTGCTCCCCGACGTCGGCCACTGGACGCAGCAGGAGGCGCCGGAAGCGGTGACGGGCCTGCTCGTGGAGTGGTTGAAGGGGCTGTAGCGTCCTTCGAGACGCTCGCTTGAGGCTCGCTCCTCAGGATGACGGGCGCAGGTGTTCGTCATGGCGAGGAGCGGACCCTCAGGTCCCCCCGGATCAAGTCCGGGGCTCGAACCACGGAGCACGCCCCAACGCCTGTTTGACTCCCCTAGGGTCAGGAATAGTCTCAAGGGAACAACGATAACAAACGCTCCAGGAAACGCTCATGACCCCCGCTGACGGTGCGACTTCGGCTGCGGTGAAGCCGGCTTTCAAGCCGTTGCCCCAGAAGGGGCCGGACGTGACGGTCGAGCGCCGCGCAGACGGTTCGATCCTGCTGCGCTCCAACCATGCGCCGGGCGAAGGTCCGCGCTCCATCGCCCACCTGATCCGGGACAAGGCGCAGGCCCACCCCGACCGCCCCTGGATGAAGCAGCGCGAACCCGGTCACGGCCCCTGGCGCCAGGTCACTTACGGCGAGGCGGTGCGCGCCGCCGAAGGCATCGCGCAGTGGCTGCTGGACCGCGGCCTGACCGGCGCCGACAGCGTCATGGTGCTGTCAGCGAACTCCATCGAGCATGCGCTGGTCATGATCGGCTGCTACACGGCCGGCGTTCCGGTCGCGCCGATCAGCCCGGCCTACAGCCTGATCTCGACCGACCACGCCAAGCTCAAGCACTGCGTGGAGACGGTGAAGCCGCGGGTCATTTTCGCCCAGTCGGGTGTCATGTTCGAACGGGCCATCGAAACCCTGCGCGCCTACGATCCGACGCTGGTGTTCGTGACGGCCGACGGCACGGGCGAGGGGGCCATCCCGCTGTCCGAACTGACCGGAACCGAGCCGACCGCCGCTGTCCATGAGGCTCGCGAGACGCTCGGCCACGAGACCGTCGCCAAATACCTGTTCACGTCCGGCTCGACCGGCATGCCCAAGGGCGTACCGCAGACGTTCGGCATGATGGCCGCGACCATCGCCGGCGGCGAGGGGCTGCGGTCGGAAGCGGTCGACCCCGACGTCATCCCCCAGAGCCTGGAGTGGATGCCCTGGAGCCACATCAGCGCCGGCAACATCGGCTTCAACGGCGTCCTCTGGGGCGGCGGCACGGTGCACCTCGACGAGGGCAAGCCGATCCCCGGCATGTTCGAGACGACGATCAAGAACCTCTACGAGGTCTCGCCGGTGGTGTTCGGATCGGCGCCGATCGCGTTCGGCATGCTGGCCGAGGCGATGGAACAGGATCCGGTCCTGCGGGCGTCGTTCTTCAAGAACCTGCGCTACATGGGCTACGGCGGCGCGACCCTGTCGAACGACGTCAATGACCGGCTGCAGGCGCTGGCCGTCGCCGAGACCGGCCAACGAATTCCGCTCACGACCATGTATGGCGCCACGGAAACCCAGGGCGTCACGGTGACCCACTGGGCGACCGAACAGGTCGGCCTGGTTGGCCTGCCGGTGCCCGGCGTGACCATCAAGCTGGTGCCGAACGGGACCAAGCTCGAGGTGCGGGTCAAGGGGCCGACCGTCACCACCGGCTATCACAACGATCCGGAAAAGACGGCTGCCGCCTTCGACGAGGAAGGCTTCTACAAGCTTGGCGACGCGGCGAAGTTCGTCGACGACAACGACCCGGCCCAGGGGCTGGTGTTCGACGGCCGGGTGACCGAGGACTTCAAGCTCGACAGCGGCACCTGGGTCAGCGTCGGCACGCTGCGGCCGGATCTGGTCGCCGCCGCCAGTCCCTACGCGATGGACGCCGTGATCGCCGGCCAGGACAGGCCGTTCATCGGCGCGCTGTTCTGGCCCTCGATGGCCGGGATGCAGGCGCTGGCCGCCGATCCGGGGCCGGGCTCGCCGATCGACAAGCTGACGGCGATCCTCAAGGACAAGCTCGCGGCGTTCAACGCCACGGCGGGCGGCTCCTCGCGCCGCGTCGGCCGCTTCGTGATCATGACCGAGCCGCCCTCGATCGATGCCGGAGAGATCACCGACAAAGGCTATGTCAATCAGCGCGCCACGCTCGAACGTCGCGACGCCCTGGTTCAGGGCCTCTATGCCAATCCGCCCGCCGCCGGCGTGGTCACGGTCTGAAGGAACGAACGATGACGATGGATCCCGGATTCCGCGCGCTGCTCGACGCGACCAATGCGGTCGAAATGCCGCCGCTCAAGACCCTGCCGCCGGCGATGATCCGCGAGGGCTACCGGTCCCAGCGGGTCGATGCCGACGCGCCGACCAACCTGGACGTGCGCGACCTCGAGGTCGCGGGCGGCGCCGGGCCGATCAAGGCGCGGCTCTACACGCCCAGGGGCGCCCCGGCCGTCGGTCCGGGCCTCGTCTATTTCCACGGCGGCGGCTTCGTCATCGGCGACCTCGACAGCCATGACGGCTTCCTGCGCCGGCTCGCCGCTGCGTCCGGCGTTCGGGTGCTGTCGGTCGACTACCGTCTGGCCCCTGAACATGAGTTCCCGGCGGCGCATGACGACGCGCTTGCGGCGCTGAAGTGGACCTTCGACCATGCGGCCGAGATCGGCGTTGATCCGGCCCGTATTGCGGTCGGCGGCTGCTCGGCGGGCGGCAACCTGTCGGCGGTCGTGGCGCTGGAGATCAAGGACGACCCGAAGCGCCGGCTGGCCTTCCAGCTGCTGCTCTACCCGGCCACGGCCATGGAGCAGGATACGAAGTCCCGCAGTGATCTCGCTACCGGCCACCTGCTCACCGCCGAGGTGATGGACTGGTTCGGCGACCACTTTGGCGTCAACCGCCACCCCGACCGCAAGCGCGCCGAGCCGAAGTTCGCCGACCTTACCGGCGTCGCCCCGGCCCTCGTGGTCACCGCCGGCTTCGATCCGCTGAAGGACGAGGGGAAGGCCTACGCCGCCGCAATCAACGCGGCCGGCGGCAAGGCCCGGCACGTCGAGTACAGCGCGTTCGTCCATGACTTCTACACCCTGGCCCCGTTCAGCCCGGCCGTGCCAGCGGCCATCGAGGAAACAGCGGCGGCGCTGAAGGCGGCGCTGGGCTGACACCCTGCGTGGTTCGAGACGCGGGCCTGATGGCCCGCTCCTCACCATGACGGGCTTTTGTGCAAGCCACCCCTCTTCGTCATCCTGAGGAGCGAGCCTCAAGCGACCCCGGACTTGATCCGGGGCTCGAAGGACGCACAGGGCCTCCCCGACAAAAAGAAAAAGGGCGGCCCGGGTTTCCCCGAGCCGCCCTTCGCTTTTCAGCTCAGTG
>CAZISF010000080.1:0-15094 GCA_964541915.1 uncultured Caulobacter sp. | reverse complement strand
TGGTGCCGCTTAGGTGACTCGAACACCTGACCTACGCATTACGAATGCGTTGCTCTACCAGCTGAGCTAAAGCGGCCCTGAAGGCGGTGACCCGCCAGAAGGAGCGCCTATTTAGCGGCGCGAGTCGAGCTTGCCAAGCGCCGGCGACGCGGCGACGGCGAAGGCGGCGGCGGATCACCCTGCGGCGGGCGGGCGTTGTCCGGCACGCCGGGGTCGTCGGGGATCGGCATCATCGCCGCGCCGGACTCGGCGGCGGCCAGGAAGGGCGTCGATTCGACGTAGGCGGCGGGCAGGTTGGGCAGGTCGCTGATGGTCCGTTCCTGGCGCTCGAGGCGCGGATGGATCAGGTCGCCGGTCTCGCCATAGACGGCGACCAGGCGCGTCCAGTCCTCGGGACGGTATGCGAAGGCGCGGCCTTCCGGGTCGAGATCGGACCAGTCGGGCTCCTGGGGCGCGGCCGCGCCCCGAGCGACCCAAGCGCGGGCTTCGTCCATGGCGCCGGCGGCGTTGGCGGCGCGGGCCTGCAGCCCGGCGAGGCGCTGGGTCACCGGTTCGGCCGCCAGAGCGCGGGCCGCCTCACGAGCGACGCTGACCTCGCCGCCGATCAGCGCCTGTTCGACCCTGAGAATGCGGCTCTCGCGCGCATCGGCGTTGAGCGCGGCCAGGCCGGCCAGCCGCTTGGCGCGCTCGCGCGGCGTCTCGTTGGTGCGCAGATCACGGTAGGCGAGCCAGAGCGCGGGGTGGGGCTGGCCCTTCCAGGCGCTCTCGATCATGCCGGCGGCCCGGCTGGCCTTGCCGTCGGCGGCCAGCAGACGTGCGGCCATGACCACGCCGGGGGCGAAGTCCGGCTTCAGCTTGACGGCCTGCAGCGCGAATTCGAGCGCCTGGGCGCGCATCCGTTCGGAAGGATGGTTTTCGGAACTGGCGGCGGAGGCGGCCAGCAGGGCCGCGCGCGTGCGGTCGGCGACCAGCGGCGACACGACCTTGCGCTCCTGCGCGCCCTGCACGAGGTCCAGCGCGGCGGCCCAGTCGCCCGCCTCGAGCCGGGAGTCGACCAGCGCCCGCCACGCCCAGCGGGCGGTCTTGGCGAGACCGTAGGCGCTCTGGGCATGACGCAGCGCCGCGACCTTGTCGCCCTCGGCCAGCGCCGTCTGCATCAGGCCCTTCAGCCCGGCCAGCCGCATGTCGGGGAAGCCCAGCATGGCGGAGTAGGCGGCCTTGGCGGCCGGGATGTCGCCGGCGGCCTCGGCGGCCTGGGCGGCCAGCACCCGGACGAGGGCCGGCGCGTCGTCGGCGAGGTCGGCGGCCTTCTGGGCTAGGCGCCGGGCCTCGGATCCATCACCGGCGGCGGCGGCCAGAAAGCCGCGCGCCAGGGCCTCACCGCCCTGTTTGCGACGGGCCTCGGCGCGGGCGCGGGCCGAACGCTGCGGCGCCTCCAGCAGCCATTTGAGGAAGGTCCAGAAGATCGTCGCCAGCAGCGAAGTCAGCAGCACCATCAGCGCAGCGGCGGCGGCCGTCATGTCCACCCGCCAGCCGCTCCAGACAAGGCTGGCGACTCCGGCGTCGCCGCCGAGCGCGAGGGTCGCGACGGCGAGTGAGGCGATGACGAAGAGGACGAGCGCCGTGCGGATCATGGCTGGGCCCGCGAGACGGCCATGAGGTCGGACAGGGCGAGCGCCCTGATCGCGGCGACCTGGCGATCGACCGCGATGCGCTGCGAGGCGCGGCTGCGCCAGGGCGCGATAGCGTCGGCGGCCTTGGGCGGCAGGCCGCGCAGGATTTTCAGCGCGCCTTCCATGTCGCCCTGGGCCACGGCGTCGCCGGCGCGCGCCAGGACGGCGTCGGGACCCTCGCCGCCGGCGCTGACGCGGCGGATGGTGACGATGGCCGACAGGGCGTGCGCCGCCCGGGCGAAGAACCCGGCGCGATCGCCCGGATCGCGCGCGGCGACGGCGGCCCGGGCGGCCACCGAGTCAAACTCGGCGGCCAGCGCCGCGCGGCTGGGCACGCCGTTCTCGGCGTAGGGCCGAAGGCTGCGCACTTCCGCCGACAGCGGAAGAACCCGCTCGAGAGCCGTCAGTTCGGCTTCAAAGGATCCGGAGCTCTGGGTCGCTTCCGCCAGGGAGGCCGCGGCCAGCGCCGCGGCGGCGGCGTTCACCGTGCGGGTCTGGCTTGCTTCGAGGGCCTCGACCCGTGACTGCAGGGCGGCGATCTCGGCGGACGACGCGGACGGCGCGGCAACCGGCCCGCCATCGATCTGGCGGGGCGAAGACTGCGGGCTGAGATCGGGAAGCTCGGCGATGGTCGAGGGCGTCGCCGCCGCCCGCGCGGGATTGCCCCAGATGCGCGGCGCAAAACGGGTCACGGCGGCGCCGGCGACAACGCTCAGCACACACAGCGCGATCACCGCCCAGAAGGCGACGCCGAAGCTGCGGGGACGGCCGTAGGCCGCCGGATTGGTCGGCGGGGTGATCTCGCTGGGGTCGGGCGCGACGGTCATCTGCTCTTCAAACGCCTCTTTGCGGGCCTGGGGGCGATCCCGGACGCGTCACCCCTTCCTACCAGATTAAGCAGCGCCGCCTCGATGGGAAACGGGGCGCGAACAACTTCTCGCACTTTCACGCGCGAGAGCGGCTTCGCGACGGCCGCCGACAGGCACAGAAGACGCAGATTCGGCAGGTCCCGGCCGCGCAACGCCTTCGCCAGCGCCTTTGCGGCCTTGGGCGAATGGACCAGCGCCACATCAACATCCTGCAGCGCCGCGAGCAGATCATCCGGCGGCGACATGTCAACCGAATCGTAGAGCGGCAGGGTCCTGGCTTCGAGCCCCTCGGCAATCAGCCCGCCGACGAGATCCCCCGCCGGCTCGGCCGCGCCGGGATGCAACACCACGCCACGCAGTTCGGCCTTGCGGGCGGCGATTCGCCCGGCCAGGGCGTTGACGTCGCCCTCGGCGGACAGAACGGCCTTGAATCCCGCGGCCTTGGCCGCCGCCGTGGTCCCCGCGCCCACGGCGAAGACCCGGATGTCCCGGCGGGGCTCGAGCGCCGCGAAGGCGCGGACGCCGTTGGCGCTGGTAAAGGCGAGCGCCGCCACGCCCGCCAGGTCGATATGGACGTCGGCGAGCGGCTCGATGCACAAGAGCGGCGCGACCAGCGGCTGGTGGCCCATCGCCGCGACGCGCTCGGCGGTCGCGGCCGCGCCGGGTTCAGCGCGGGTAATCCAGACGGTCAGCGGCTTGGAAACCATGCTCCACCCTGCAGCCGGCGCGGTCGGCGATCAATCCTTCAGGAGGATGTCCGCGCCGCCCTCGACGCGAACCGCGTCTCCCAGACGCAGGCCCAGCTCGCGGGCGTCGCTTTCCGCGTCGGCGCCGAGATCGATGGCGTCTTCCCGACGATAGCGGCGAGCCCCGTCGGGAGTCAGCGCCTCGACGATCAGGGTCAGGCGCCGGCCTTCGAGACGCGCATGGGCGCCGACGGCCGTCCGGCAGGAGCCCTCAAGCGCCACAAGCGCGCCGCGCTCGGCGGCCACGGTCAGGGTCGTCGTCTGGCAACGCATCGCCGCGACCCAGGGCTCATCGGCGTCCTCGGCGCGCGTCTGGATGGCCAGCGCCCCCTGACCCGGCGCCGGCGGCGCGGCGACGGGATCGAGAAAGCCCTTCGGCACATGGCCGAGGCCGAGACGGTTCAGGCCCGAGGCGGCCAGCAGGATCGCGTCGGCCTCACCGGCGGCGAGCCGGGCCAGACGGGTGTCGACGTTACCGCGCAGCATGAAGATTTTCAGGTCGGGCCGCAGGTGCAATGCCTGGGCCTGCCGGCGCAGACTCGCCGTGCCGAGCGTCGCGCCTCGCGGCAGGTCGGCGATCGAGCCATAGTGGGTCGAGACGAAGGCGTCGCGCGGGTCCTCGCGCTCCGGGATCGCGGCGATCACCAGTCCGGGCGGGTTCTCGGCCGGCACATCCTTCATCGAGTGGATCGCGGCGTCGATGCGGCCATCGAGCAGGGCTTCCTCGATTTCCTTGGTGAACAGCGCCTTGCCGCCGATCTCGAGCAGACGGCGGTCCTGGATGCGGTCGCCGGTGGTGGTGATCACCACCAGCGGAGCCGCCTCTTCGGCGCGATCGGCGACACCCATCGCAGCGGCGATGCGGTCGCGCATCATGCCGCTCTGGGCGAGCGCGAGCTTGGACCCGCGGGTTCCGATCCGGATGGCAGGTTGCGACGACACGGCGGGGGGGCTACCTCGGGCTGAAGAAGACGCTCCGCTGCTATACGAGGGGCGTCCGGGCCGCAATGTAGATGACCACGCTCACCGTCCTCGGACTCGAAACCAGCTGCGACGAAACCGCAGCCGCCGTGGTGCGCCGCGACGGGGACGGGCGCGTGACGGTGCTGTCCTCGATCATCGCCAGCCAGATCGCCGAACACGCCCCCTATGGCGGCGTGGTGCCGGAAATCGCGGCCCGGGCCCATGTGGAGTCTATCGACGGAATTGTGGCGCGGGCCCTGACGGAGTCGGGCGTCGGCTGGGACGGCCTGTCGGGCGTCGCCGCCACGGCGGGCCCGGGTCTGGTCGGCGGCGTCATGGTCGGGCTGTCGTTCGGCAAGGCGGCCGCCCTGGCGCGAGGCCTGCCGCTGATCGCGGTCAACCACCTGGAAGGCCACGCCCTCAGCGCCCGGCTGGCTGACGACATCCCCTACCCCTTCCTGCTGCTGCTGGTCAGCGGCGGCCACTGCCAGCTGCTTGAGGTCGCCGGGGTCGGCGCCTGCCGCCGGCTGGGCTCGACCATCGATGACGCCGCCGGCGAGGCATTCGACAAGATCGCCAAGGTGATGGGCCTGGGCTATCCGGGAGGGCCAGCGCTGGAACGGCTGGCGGTCGGCGGCGACCCGGAGCGCTTCCCCCTGCCCCGCGCCCTGCTCGGCCGCGAGGGGTTCGACTTCTCCTTCTCCGGCCTCAAGACTGCCGCCGCCCGCGCGGCCGAGGGCCTGACCGAAGAGGCCGACAAGCGCGATCTGGCGGCCAGCGTGCAGTTCGCCATCGCCCGCCAGCTGGCCGAACGGACCCAGCGGGCCATGACCGCCTATGCCGAGACCCATGGGGGTCACGGCCTAAGGTTCGTCGTCGCCGGCGGGGTCGCGGCCAACATGGCGGTGCGGACCCGGCTGGAGCAGGCCTGCGCGACCCACGGCTTCTCGTTCCACGCCCCACCGCTGGTCTACTGCACCGACAATGCCGCGATGATCGCGCTGGCGGGCGCGGAACGTCTGGCGCTCGGCCTCGTTGACGGGCTCGACGCCCCCGCCCGGCCGCGCTGGCCGCTGGACGCCGCGGCGGCGAGCGCCAATCCTACCCACGTTCCCGGTCGCAAGGGCGCCAAGGCATGACTGACGGTTTGAAATACGCGGGCGTCATCGGCGGCGGCGCCTGGGGCACGGCCCTGGCCCAGGTCTGCGCCCGCGCCGGCATGGCCGTGACGCTGCAGGCCCGCGAGGTCGAGGTGGTCGAGGCCATCCGCGCCGGCCGCGAAAACACCGCCTTCCTGCCGGGCGTAGCACTCGACGAGGCCATCGACGTCACCACCGACCTTGAAGACCTCGCGGCCTGCGACTTCATCCTCGCCGTGACGCCGGCCCAGCACCTGCGGTCGACCCTCAACGCCCTCTGCCCGCATGTTCGCGACCATGTGCCGATCGTGCTGTGCGCCAAGGGCGTCGAACAGGGCACGCTCCAGCTGATGACCCAGGTGCTGGCCGAGACCATCGAGCACGCTTCGCCGGCGGTCCTGTCGGGACCCAGCTTCGCCGGCGAAGTGGCGCGCGGCCTGCCCACCGCGGTGACTCTGGCCTGTCCGGATGAGGACCTCGGCCGGGCTCTTGCCGAGGCCATCGCTACGCCGACCTTCCGGCCCTACCTGTCCACCGACATGATCGGCGCCGAGGCCGGCGGGGCGATCAAGAACGTGCTGGCGATCGCCTGCGGCATTGTCGAGGGCAAGGGCCTGGGCCGTTCGGCTCACGCCGCCCTGATCACGCGCGGGTTCGCCGAGATGACCCGTATGGCTGAAGCCCTTGGCGGCCACGCCGAGACTGTGGCCGGCCTCTGCGGCCTGGGCGACCTGGTCCTGACCTGCTCCAGCCCGCAGTCGCGCAACATGAGCGTCGGTCTGACGCTCGGCGCCGGGCAATCACTCGAACAGGCCCTGGCCGGCAAACTGACGGTGGCCGAGGGCGTGGCGTCCGCGCCGGCGGTGCGCGCGCTGGCTCGCAGGCTGAAGGTCGAGACTCCCATAAGCGAGGCCGTCGCCGCCATTCTCGCCGGCGAGGTTGGCGTCGACGAAGCCATCCTCGGCCTGCTGTCGCGGCCGCTCAAGACAGAACGCTAGGAAACGCCATGCCCCTCTTCGTGATTCAGTGGAAAGACAAGTTGCCCGATGGGCCGGCGATCCGCGCCGCCACCCGCGAGGCGCATCTGGCCTGGGCCGGCGCCCAGCCGCTGAAGATCAAGCTGGGCGGGCCGTTCCTGACGGCCGACGACGGCATGGCAGGCTCATTGATCATCGTCGAAGCGCCCGATCTGGCGGCCGCCCGCGCGTTCCACGCCGACGATCCCTACACGAAGGCCGGCCTCTACGAGACCTCCAGCGTCGAGCCGTGGCGGCTCACCATTCCGTGGCGGGACTGAACCCGGCCAGGCCGCCGGCCGGGACGGAGCTCTGCCGCCTGGACGAGATTCCCGACCCCGGCTCCCGCGGCTTCCATTTCCGCGCCGGAGACGCGCTTTTCCTCGGCTTCGTGGTCCGGCGGGGTGACGAACTGCTGGGCTACGTCGACAGCTGCCCGCATACCGGCCAGCCGCTGGGCGGCCCGACCGGCCGCCATGTCACACGCGAGAACGACCTGATCCTCTGCACCGGCCATGGGGCGCTGTTCAGGATCGAGGACGGCGTTTGCACGAGCGGACCGTGTGAGGGAAAGCGGTTGGAGGGGTGGGGGGTGGCGGTTGCGGATGGCGCGGTGGTCACGGCTTAGACGGGGACCTGTACCGAAGGTACGTGTCCCCTAAACGAACCACCGCTGAACCTCGATTGGGGGACACGTACCTTTGGTACATGTCCCCTACGGCGTGACCTCAGCCCCGAACGCCGCGACATCCTCGATCAGGCCCTTCGCCGCCAGCGCCACCAGCTCGCCGCCCTTCTCGGGTGTGGCCAGCGCAGGATCAGAGCCCATGCGGCCATCGGCGTAGCGGGCGCGGAAGTCGAGGGCCTCGCGGATCGGGCCCGTAGGGGCGATCTGCGGCGCGTAGTTCGCAGTCTTGATCGCGTCGGGGTAAGCCCACTGGGTCACCGCGATCTCGGACGGGGTTGCGTGGCTGCCGTGGCCGACGGGAAACTGGCGGTTGGCCAGGCCGTTCACGCCGCTGATGTCCCACCAGTTCTTGAGCTTGCAGGCGAAGCCGCGCGGCTTTCCGGCGAAGCTGGCCTCCGCATAGAGCTCGCTGAAGGCGGCCTCTATGGTGTGCACGTTGCCGCCGTGGCCGTTGAGGAAATAGATCTTCGTAAAGCCGTGCCCGGCCAGCGAGCGGCACCAGTCGCCGATGGCCGCCATGAAGGTCGAGGGGCGCAGGCTGATGGTGCCGGGAAAGCCGACGTGATGCTGGGCCATGCCGATGTTGAAGGTCGGGGCGACCAGCAGATCGTCGCGGCCCTTCTGGGCTTCGTGGGCGATGATCTCGGGGCACATCCAGTCGGTGCCAAGCAGTCCGGTCGGACCGTGCTGTTCGTTCGAGCCGATCGGCACGACGACGGTCTTCGACCGCTGGAGGAAGGCCTCGACTTCGGGCCAGGTGGATTTGGCGAGCAACATTGCAAAACTCCCGCAGCGGCATCCTTGCGCCGCCGACCGCCATCCGCATACTCGCGCCCAACAAGAAGGCAAGGGAGACGGACGTGAGCGACGGGCAGGTATTTCCGGTTCCGCAGGCCTGGGCGGACCGCGCCCACATGGACGCGAAGGCCTATGACGCGGCCTGCGCCCGGGTCGAGCGCGATCCGGACGGGTTCTGGCGCGACGTCGCCGCCCGGCTGGATTGGATCAAGCCCTTCACCCAGGTCAAGGACGTCTCCTGGAACCGCGAGGACTTCCACATCAAGTGGTTCGCCGACGGCGTGCTGAACGTTTCGGCCAACTGCCTCGACCGACACCTGCCGACCCGCGCCGACGACGTCGCCTTCATCTGGGAGGGCGACGATCCCGCCGACTCGAAAAAGATCACCTACCGCGAGGCGCACGAGGAAGTGTGCCGCATGGCCAATGTCCTCAAGTCGCGCGGGGTAAAAAAGGGGGATCGGGTCACGATCTACCTGCCGATGATCCCCGAGGCGGCCTACGCCATGCTGGCCTGTTCGCGCATCGGCGCGGTGCATTCGGTGGTGTTCGGCGGCTTCTCGCCCGACAGCCTCGCGGGCCGGATTCTCGACTGTGACTCCCGTGTCGTCATCACCGCGGACGAGGGCGTGCGCGGCGGCAAGATCGTGCCGCTGAAGATGAACGTCGATCTGGCCCTGACCCAGTGTCCGGAAGTCGAGACAGTGCTGGTCGTCGAGCGCACCGGGTCCAAATGGCTCAAGCACAGTGGCCGGGACGTCGCCTACGGACCCGAGCGGGACAAGGCCTCGGCCGACTGCCCGCCCGAGCCGATGAACGCCGAGGATCCGCTGTTCATCCTCTACACCTCCGGTTCGACCGGAAAGCCCAAGGGCGTGCTCCACACGACGGGCGGCTATCTGACCTGGGCCAGCTGGACGCATGAACTGGTGTTCGACTACCGCCCCGGCGAGATCTTCTGGTGCACGGCCGACGTGGGCTGGGTCACCGGCCACAGCTACATTGTCTACGGCCCGCTCGCGAACGGTGCGACCAGCCTGATCTTCGAGGGCGTGCCCAACTACCCGACCACCTCGCGGTTCTGGGAGGTCATCGACAAGCATCAGGTGGAGATCTTCTACACCGCCCCGACGGCCCTCCGCGCGCTGATGCGTGACGGCGAGGAGCCGGTGAAAAAGACCTCGCGCAAGTCGCTGCGTCTGCTGGGCAGCGTCGGCGAGCCGATCAATCCGGAAGCCTGGCTCTGGTATCACCGCGTGGTCGGCGAGGGCCGCTGCCCGATCGTCGACACCTGGTGGCAGACCGAGACGGGCGCCTGTCTGGTCTCGCCCCTGCCCGGCGCCACGGACCTCAAGCCGGGTGCGGCCAGCAAGCCGCTGCCGGGGGTGAAGCTGCAGCTGGTCGACGCCGAGGGGGCCGTGCTCGAGGGCGCCGTCAGCGGCAACCTGTGCCTGACCGACAGCTGGCCCGGCCAGATGCGCACGGTCTACGGCGACCACCAGCGCTTCATCGAGACCTACTTCACCACCTACCCCGGCAAGTACTTCACCGGCGACGGCTGCCGGCGGGACGAGGACGGCTACTACTGGATCACCGGCCGGGTCGATGACGTGATCAACGTCTCCGGCCACCGGCTGGGCACGGCCGAGATCGAGTCGGCGCTGGTCGCCCACGACACCGTGGCCGAGGCGGCCGTGGTCGGCTTCCCGCACGACATCAAGGGCCAGGGCATCTACGCCTATGTCACCCTGAACGCCGACGTGACCCCGACCGAGGATCTGCGCGCGGCCCTGGTCAAATGGGTGCGCCACGAGATCGGCCCCTTCGCGGCGCCGGACGCCATCCAGTGGGCCCCGGGCCTGCCCAAGACCCGCTCGGGCAAGATCATGCGCCGGATCCTGCGCAAGGTGGCCGAGAACGACCTGTCGAACCTCGGCGACACCTCGACCCTCGCCGATCCGGCTGTGGTCGACGACCTCGTCGCCAACCGACTTACCCGCTGACACGGCCGGGGAAGGAACAGACAATGCGGCTGATCCTCTCCCTGCTGGTGATGACGGGTTTCTCGGCGGGACCCGCCCGCGCTGACTGGACGCCGGACGGCGCGGCGATGGGCCAGCTGACGCGCGGCGGCGTCCATGCGGAGGTGCATCCCGCGGGTGACGGCGTCTCCGGCGTTGTGATTGGCGCGGTCGATATCGCCGCGCCGCCGGAGGTGGTCTGGCGCACGATCACCGACTGCGGCCGCGCCGGTCGCATGGCGCCGAACATCCGCTCCTGCCGTATCACCGTCCGCGATCCGGCCGGCCGCTGGGACGTGCGCGAGATGGTCGTCGGCAGCGGCCTGCTGCCGTCGTTCCGCACCGAATTCCGGTCCGACTTCACGCCGCTGCGGTCGATCCGCTTCCGCTGCACCGCAGGCGACGTTCGCTTCTGCGACGGACAGTGGCGGCTGGAGCCGCTGGTCGGCGGCCGCACGCGGGTGCTCTACGAGAACCGGGCCAGCTCTCCCTTCCCCGCGCCCGCCGTCGTCGCCCGCGCCGCCATGCGCATGGATCTCACCAACGCCCTGCGCGCCCTGAGGCGGGAAGCGGAGGCGACGAAGCCCTAGCGTCGCGGCGCGCCGAGGCGGGCGTCAAAGAAGGCGACGACCTCCCGGTTGAAGGTCCGATGGAACGCCTTGCGGTCAAATCCCGGCGTGTCCGAGCAGAGCATTGGCGGCAACAGGGGCCTGGCGACGCCGCAAGGCGGCAGGAAAGAGAAGTGGCCACCGCCGGCGACGAGATGGAATTCCGGAGCGGAAGGCAGGCGCTGGCGAACGACGTCGGCGTTCGTCGCCGCGGGGGCGTTGCTGTCCCGGCTGCCGGCCCACAGCTGTACCGGAACAGTGACCGCCGCCAGACCCCCTCGATCGAACGCGAAGCCGAAGCCCGGCGCGGCGATCACGGCCGCCCCGACCCGCGGATCATGTGTCCAGCCTCGCGGCGCCGGACCGGGCTTCATCAGCCGGCAGACCAGTTCCGGCGCCGACCTACAGTGAGCGGGAACAGAGGACAGGTCGGGCTCGCCGCCGAGGACCACCAAGGCCGTCGTGCCGCCCGCGGAAAAGCCGAACAGGCCGAGCCGCGCGGGATCGAGGTGAGATCGACCGGTCCATTCCGCGAGGAGAAAGTCGTTGACCCGGATGATCTGCCGCGCTCGCTCTTCGATCCAGCGCGGTGTTCCAACCGCCGAGTCATCCTTGACGTTGTCGCCGGGGTGCTGGGGCGCCGCCACCACGTAGCCGGCTTCGGCCAGCGCCAGGGCGGTGTCCATATGGCTGAAGGGCGCGCCGCCGGTGCCATGCGACATGACAACGACCGGCAGATGGTCGCCGGCAAGAACGCCCCCCTTCGCCAGCCGAACAGCCCCTGTGCTCGCCAGGATCAGGCTCGGTTTGCTTGAGGTCGGATAGAAGAGGACCACCGGGATCGACGAATGGCCGGGATCGGCAACCATAACCTGGGTGATGCCGACGGGCCGGCTGGGCGTCGTCGCCGTTGTGAGCACAACCCCGGCCAGGGCCAGCAAGGCCAGAAGGACGAAGCCGGCCACAATGCCGGCGATCCTGAGCGCGATTTTCATGGGGGTGTTCCCTCGCTGGCTGGCGCGAACGCCTTCAGGCCGTTGGCGACGGCCATCCGGTAGATGGTCTGAAACTGGTCGGGACTGCTGAAGCGCCCCGCGCGATCCATCGACACCAGACCTTGCGCAAGCGCCGACAGGGTCAGGGCGATGTCGAGAGACGGGGCATCGCGAAGGCGGCCCAACGCCCTGGCCTCGTCGATTCGGGCGGTGATGCGGCTGATGACCCGCGATGAGCCGCCCGCGAAATCGTCCGGAAACTGCTTCGCCCCGCTGGCCCGGAGCAGGAAGGCGGCGTCGAAGCGATGAGGGTCCTCGATCGAGAACGCCAGAAAGGCCGCCAGCATCTTTTCCAGCCAGACCACCGGATCAGGCTCGTCGACCGCGACCACCCGGGCCTCCCAGGCATCGAACCCGTCCAGCATCAGCGCGTCGAGCAGGTAATCCTTGGTCGGGAAATGACGATAGATGGCCATGGTCGACAGACCGGCGTCCTTGGCCACCGACCGCATGGACAGGCCTTCCAGCCCGCCCTGCCCGAAGGCGGTCCGCGCCGCCAGAAAGATACGATCACGTGTCGTCATGTGTACACCGTACACCACGTTGCGTACGGTGTACACACCAGAGTTGCCCATCGCCGAGCCTCATTCGCCGACACCACACATGACAGGACCGTAAGGTTTCGCTTTCGCGGCCGGATGATAGGGTCCGCGCAAAGTTCACCGGGAGTCGCCCATGTTCCGTCCGGCCAAGGCCTTCGTGCTCGCCCTCGCCCTGTCGTCCTCGGCGCTCGTCACGGGGGCGTTCGCCCAGACCGCGCCGGCGCCCCCCTCGGCGGAAGTCCCGCCGATCGGGTTCAAGACCCGCGTCCTGCCCAACGGCATGAAGGTCTTCTATTCCGCCGACCGCAGCACGCCGAATGTGACGGTGCAGGTCTGGTACAGCGTCGGGGCCAAGGACGACCCCGCCGGCCGGTCCGGCTTCGCCCACCTGTTCGAACACCTGATGTTCAAGGCCACGCGCGACATGCCGGCCGAGTCCTTCGATCGCATGACCGAGGACGTCGGCGGCTTCAACAACGCTTCGACCTATTCCGATTTCACCAACTACTACGAGGTCGTGCCGGCCAGTCACCTGGAGCGGCTGCTGTGGGCAGAGTCCCAGCGGCTCGGCTCGCTGGTGGTCGACGAGGCCAGCTTCAAGTCGGAACGCGACGTGGTGAAGGAAGAACTGCGCCTGCGGGTGCTGGCCGACCCCTACGGCCGCTTCTTCCGCATCGCCATTCCGAACGCCAGCTACACCACCCACCCCTACAAGCGCCCGGGCATCGGCTCGATCGAGGATCTGGACGCCGCCACGATCGACGACGTGCTGGCCTTCCACGCCACCTACTATCGGCCGGACAACGCCGCCCTGATCGTGGTCGGCAACTTCGATGAGGCCCAGCTGAACGCCTGGGTCGACAAGTACTTCGTCCCGCTGAAGACGCCGGCCGCGCCGCTGCCGAGGGTCACGGTCAGGGAGCCGGCCCGCACCGGCGCCCGCACCGTGACGACCTACGCCCCCAACGTGCCGTTGCCGGCCGTGGCCGTGACGTGGCAGGGCCCGTCGGCGTCCGACCCGGACGCTGCGGCCCTGACCGTGCTCGACGCGATCCTGTCGGGCGGCAAGTCCTCGCGGCTGTACAACAGCCTGGTCTATGACCAGCAGGTCGCCCAGGCCGCCTTCTCCAGCGCTGACCTGAACCAGCAGCCGGGCCTGTTCTGGGTCGGCGCGGTCATGGCCGGCGGCAAGACGGTCGAGCAGGGCCAGGCCGCGCTGATGGCCGAGATCCGCCGCCTGCGTGACGCTCCGCCGACCGAGGCCGAGCTGGCCGAGGCTCGCACCGAGATGGTCGCCGACGCCGTACGGGACAGGGAAACGATCGACGGCCGCGCCTTCGCCCTGGGCTACGCCCTGGTCATGGAAGGTGACGCCGCCAAGGCCAACACCGGCATCGCCGAGCTGCAGGCGGTCACCGCCGCCGACATCCAGCGCGTGGCGAAAAAGTACCTCGCCGACGACCGCCTGGTCGTGGTGCGCTACCTCGACGAGGGCCAGCGCCCCGCCGGCGAGACCGCCCCCGCCGCGCCCGCGGTCACCCCGGTGAAGTCGCCGGCCTTCACAGGTCAGGTGTTCAGCCTCGCGCCCGAAGGTCAGCGGGTCGCCCCGCCGCCGCTTGGAACGCCGGTCTCGCCGGTCCTGCCTGTTCCGTCGGAACGTACTCTGGCCAATGGCCTTCGGGTCATCGTCGCCCATGGTAGCGACCTGCCGCTGGTCACCGCCGAACTGACCGTGCGGTCCGGCGCGGCGGTGGATCCCGCCGGTCGCGCCGGCGCCTCGTCGATGATGGCCGACCTGCTGACCGAGGGCACCACCACCCGCAGCTCGGTACAGATTTCCAGCCAGACCGAAGCGCTCGGCGCGAACCTGTCGGCCGGCTCGGGCTGGGAGGCCTCGTCGGTGACGCTCAACGTCATGCCGCAGAACCTCAAGGCCGCGATGGACATCATGGCCGACGTGACGCTGAACCCGGCCTTCGCCCAGGATGAGCTGGATCGCGTGCGCGACCAGGCGCTGGACGGCTTCCAGGTCGCCCTGAAGCGGCCCGGCACGGTGGCCGGCTATGTCACCGCGCCGATCATCTACGCCGGCTCGCCGTTCGGCCATGTCGCCGGCGGCACGCCGACCTCACTGCCGAAGCTGACGCGCACCGACCTCCTGACCATCCATGACACCTGGTGGCGGCCGGACAACGCGGTGCTCGTGATCGCGGGCGACATAACCCCGGAGCAGGGCTTCGCCCTGGCCGAGGCGGCCTTCGGCGGCTGGAAGAAGCCGGCCACGCCGCTGCCCGCCCTGCCGACCGCCGACGCCAATCCGCCGGTGCGCAACGTCATCGTCGACATGCCCGGCGCGGGCCAGGCGGCCGTCACGCTGGCCCGTCGCGGCATCGCCCGCAGCGATCCGCGCTACTACGCCGGCATGGTGGCCAACACGGTGCTCGGCGGCGGCTATTCCGCCCGTCTCAACCAGGAGATCCGGGTCAAGCGCGGCCTGGCCTACGGCGCCAACTCGGGCCTGAGCGCCCGTCGCATCGTGGGCGGCTTCACCGCCTCGACCCAGACCAAGAACCCGTCCGCCGCAGAAGTGGTCACCCTGATCCGCAATGAGCTGACCCGCATGGCCACGGCGCCGGCCACGCCGGCCGAACTGGCCGCGCGCAAGTCGGTGCTGGTCGGCGACTTCGGTCGTGACATGGGCACCACCGACGGCCTGGCCGGCGTCCTCGGCGGCCTGGCGAACTACAACATCGACCTGGGCGAGATGAACCGCTTCACCAGCAAGATCGAGGCGGTCACGGCCGAGCAGGTCACGGCCTTCTCGGCGGATGTGTTTGATCCCTCGAAGGCCAGCGTGGTCATCGTCGGCGATGCGAAACTGTTCGGCGACGGCATCAAGACCGCCGTGCCGAACGCCCAGGTCATCCCGATCGGCAGTCTCGATCTCGACAGCCCGTCGCTGGTGAAGGGGCAGTA
>CAZISF010000079.1:4340-15158 GCA_964541915.1 uncultured Caulobacter sp. | reverse complement strand
CGCCAGCGGGTCGGCAGCAGGTCATAGACCAGCGGCCCGGCCTCCTTGTGCGAACAGGTCGTCCCCAGCGGCTTGTGCAGCATCAGGGCGATGCCCGGCGGCGGGTCGATCGGCTTGCCGTCGAGCTTCAACCGATCGGGCAGGTCGCGAGTGAGCGGCACATGCTTGTCCGCGTCGCGAAACGCTTCGCCGTCGAGGGTGACGCGTCCGTTCTTCGCCAGCGCCTGCATCTCGCGTCGCGAGCCGTAGCCGAGATTGGCCAGCAGCCGGTCGAGCCGCAGGGTCGGCGTCTTGCTCACCGACGGGCCTCGAAGATCTTGTAGCCGCCGGTGTCGACGCGCGACGTTGCGACCTTGAACACTTCGGCCAGCACCTTCTCGTAGGGCAGGTGCCGGTTGGCCACCAGCCACAGGGTCCCGCTGCGCCGCAGGGCGTTGGCGGCCTGGCGGATGAAGGTCTGGCCGAGCTGCTTGTCCTCGGTCCCGCCGTCGTGGAACGGAGGGTTCATGACGACGAAGTCGAGGCTGCCCGGCTCGATGCCAGCGCTGCGCACGTCGGTCCAGGCGAAGGTCGCGCGGGGATCCTCGATGTTGCGGCGCGCAGCCTCGATCGCGCGGCGGTCGAGATCGATGAGCAGCAGGCTCTCGACCTTCGGCGCGGCCAGCACGGCCTTCGCCAGCACGCCGACGCCACAGCCGAAGTCGGCGCCCTTGCCGGCCATGGGCGGGAGGGTCTTCGCCAGCAGGGCGCTGCCCGGATCGATGCGGTCCCAGCTGAACACGCCCGGCTGGGTCCAGCCGTCGACGGCCTCGACGAAGCGCGGCGCGCCCTCGGCGATGGCGGCGTCGAGGCCCAGGGGCGCGTCGGGCTTGCGGACGACGCAGATGCGATGGTGCCGGCGGGAGTCCTCGTTGACGAGGCAGCCGAAGGCTTCCAGCTCCTTCTTCAGGCGGGAGCCGCCCTTGTCCTTGGGCGCGGCGATGGTCAGCCGCCCGTGGGGCGCGAGCGTCTTGAGGCCCAGCGCCACGACGTACCGTCGCTCAACCGTGCCCGGCGGGGCGAGCAGGGTCAGGCTGGCAAGCGCGCCCTCGGCCAGGTCCTCGAGTTTTCCCGCGCCGGGAACCAGCGGCGAGAACTGCGTTGCGCCGGCGGGCGCTTCGGCCACATCGCGGGGCGGGGCGCCATAGACGCCATGAAGGTCTGTTTGATCGGTCACGGCGTCCCTATAGCGGGCTGTTCAGCCGATGGCGACGATCTCGACCGACTGGCCCGCGACGACCGCTTCATCACCGAGCCGCTTGCCCAGCAGCGCCTGCCCGAGCGGCGAGATCCAGGAAACGCTGCCCTTCGCCGGAACGGCTTCGTCCTCGCCGACGATGCGCCAGGTCTGGCGACGGCCGTCCTCGCGCTCGATGGTCACCGCCGCGCCGAAGCGGACGGTCCCGTCGGGCGCGCCGGGCTCGATCAGCTGGGCGCTGCCGCGCCGTGACGACCAGTAGCGCAGGTCGCGGGTCGCCCGGGCCATGGCGGTGCGGTCGGCGCTGACGTCACCGCCGGACTTGGCGGCAGCCATCGCCGCGCGCGCGTCCGCCAGCGCCGCGTCGATCAGGGCGAGCCCGTCCGGCGTGACCATGTTGGGATGTGGCGAAACCGGCCGGTCAGGCAGGTTGGCCGCGACCGACTCGTAGTCCTCTTCCCTGGTGAAGGCGACGCTCATGGCCCTACCGTAACGGATAATCCCGGCCACGGGGGCCCATTGTCCGTTCACGAAGCGCCAGCGGCGGAATGAATTCGCGAAACGCCGCGCCGGCTTCGTGGGCGGACTCCCCCGGATGTGGTTGCCGGCCATAGACTCCGAGCAACAATCCCAACCGGAGTCTGTCATGCGAAACCTCGTGCACGCCGCCCGCCCCCTGGCGAACGACCTCCTGTCCAGCTTGCTGTTCGCCGCCCTGGTCGCCCTGCACGTGGACAGGGAGATCGCCACCCTGGCCGCCATCGGACTGGGTGTGGGCCATGTCTTGCTCTGGATGGCCCTGCGGAAGCCGGTTGCGCCCCTGCAGTGGGCGAGCCTGGCGCTCGTGCTGACCTTCGGGACGGCCAGTCTGTTCCTGCACGACACCCGCTTTCTGATGGCCAAGCCGACGGTGATCTATCTGATCCTGACCGTGATGATGCTGAAGCGCGGCTGGATGCTGCGCTACATGCCGTCCGTTGCGATCGGTCATGGCGAGGCGGCGATGGTCGCGTTTGGCTATGCGTGGGCAGGCCTGATGGCGCTGACCGGGGCGGCCAATCTGTTGATCGCTGTCAGGTTCCCGGACCTCTGGCCGGCCTTCATCGCGGTGTTTCCGATGGTGTCCAAGATCGCCCTGTTTGCGGTCCAGTTTGTGACCGTTCGCCACGTGACGATCCGCAGCCGACGCGAGGTACAGCCGCTGGCCCTCGCGGACGGAACCTGACGGCCGGCGCAGGCCCCTTGACCGCCCTACCGTAAGGCGGACCTTTCTGGCGCAAACAGGGAGAACCGCGATGACCTTCAAACCCGACGACCTGATGTATCGCCCCGGCCTGATGGACGGCGAGCGGATCCTGATCACCGGCGGCGGCACGGGGCTGGGCAAGGTGATGGCAGAGGCCTGCCTGATGCTGGGCGCGACGGTCTACATCTGCGGCCGGCGCGGCAATGTGCTGGAGGAGACGGCGAAGGAGCTGATGGCGGCCCACGGCGGCAAGGTCGTCGGCATTCCCTGTGACATCCGCGTGCCCGAGGCGATCAAGGACATGATCGACACCGTCTGGGCCGATGGCGGGGCGCTGACGGGGCTTGTGAACAACGCCGCCGGCAACTTCATCAGCCGCACCGAGGATCTGTCGCCGCGCGGCTTCGACGCGATCGCCAACATCGTCTTCCGCGGGTCGTTCTTCGTGACCCTGGAGTGCGGCAAGCGCTGGATCGCCGAGGGCAAAAAGGCCTCGGTCATTTCGATCTTGACCACCTGGGTGTGGAACGGCGGGCCGTTCACGGTGCCCAGCGCCATGTCCAAGGCCGCGCTGAACGTCATGACCCAGTCTCTGGCGGTCGAATGGGGTCCCAAGGGCATCCGCTTCAACGCCATCGCGCCGGGACCCTTCCCGACCGAGGGCATGAGCGCGCGTCTGAACCCCGGTCAGCAGCAGAACGCCTACGAGGACATGCGCGGCAATCCGATGGGCCGGGTGGGGGAGATGGCCGAGCTGGCCAACCTGGCGGTCTATCTGCTGTCGCGCGGTTCGGAGTATGTGAACGGCCAGACCATCGCCATCGATGGCGGGCAGTACAACGCGAGCGGCGGCAACTTCTCGCGCCTCAGCGACTGGGGCGACGAGCAGTGGCAGGCCGTCAAGGACATGATCAAGTCGACCAACGACAAGGACCGGGCCCAACGCACGGTGTGAGGCCTCGATGACGCAACCCCGCGAACGCCTGACGGTCCGCCTCCTGCTGATGTCGCCGGCGGGCCGTCTGCTGCTGATGCGCTTCGAGGATCCGGCCAACAGCGGGGGCGGCTGGTGCACCATCGGCGGCGGGGTCGACGACGGAGAGACTCTGGAGCAGGCCGCCTGGCGTGAATTGCGTGAGGAAACCGGCCTCACCGAGATGATTCTCGGGCCAAAGATCTGGGTCCGAACCCTGGACCTGATCGTCGAGGGCGAGCCACGCCGGCTGCTGGAGCACTACTTCCTCGCCCATGCGCCGCACGAGGAGGTCGTCGACCACCACTGGACCGAACTCGAACGGCAGGTGGTGACGGCGCTGCGCTGGTGGGATCCGGCCGAGATCGCGGTCAGCGATGAGGTGATTTTCCCGGCGGACCTGCCGCGTCATCTGCCGGCGATCCTGGCTGGAGACCTGCCCGACGCGCCGCTGGTCCTCAGGGGGTGATCTCGATCCTGTCCTGCCAATCGTTGGCGTTTTCCGGCGTGACGAGCGCGTCGATGGTGCAGACCACGCCATCCGGCCGGTAGTCGATGCGCACCTTTCCGCGCAGTTCGGTCGCCAGGCCGCGTTCGATCAGCCGCGTGCCGAACCCCGCCTTGCCGGGCGGCGAAACGGAGGGGCCGCCGATCTCGCGCCAGACCATGTTCAGCCGGATCGACTGGTCCTTGTCCGGCTCTGTCGTCCATGAAATCCGCACCATCCCGCCCGGAACCGAGAGCGCGCCATACTTGGCCGCGTTGGTCGCCAGCTCGTGCAGCGCCAGCGCCACGGCGATCGCGCTGCGCGGCGGCAGGCTCAGGGACGGACCGTCGATGGCGAACCGCCCCGGATGATCGGCCGAAAGATGCGGTTCGCCGGACTGGGCGGCGATGTCTCGCAGGTCCGCGCCGGACCACTTCTCCTCTGTGAGGACATCATGGGCCCGGGCGAGCGCGACCAAACGATCGGTCAGGGCGGTGCGGATGTGCTCGGGCACGTCCTCGCCATGAAGGGTCTGGGCGGCGATCGCCTGAACCGTGGCCAGCGAATTCTTGACCCGATGATTCAGCTCGTTGATCAGAAGTCGAAGGTGGGCCTCGGCTTCCTTGCGCGCCGTCGTGTCGACGCCCTGCCAGAAAATGCCGATGACTCCGCCGTCGTCGTCGGTGATCGGGGCGCAGACATAGTCGAGAAACAGCACCGACGCCGGTCCTCCGGGCGTCGCCCTGAAGCGGAAGGGCGCGCCCTCGAAGACGGCGCGCTCGCCCGTGGCGTAGACCCGGTTCAGGGTATCGAGAAATCCCTGTTCGACGGCCTCGGGGAGCGCTTCGCGGATCGGCCGGTCGCCCCAGTTCCGGCTTCCGAAGAGCAGGGCATGGGCCTCGTTGCCAAACTCGAAAATGTGGTCCGGCCCGCCGAGAATCGACATGAAGCCCGGCGCCTGGTCGAACAGCCGCCGCCAGCGCGTGACCAGATCGGCCCGCTTCTGCTCGGCCCGTACCGTCTCGGTGGTCTCGGTGCAGACCACCAGCACGCCGCCGACGCCGTTGGGCGCGGTTTCGTCGTGCACAGGGCCGTAGCTGTAGGTCCAGTAGACCTCTTCCAGCCGGCCATGACGGGTAATCGGGACGAGGGCGTTTTCGTGCCATGTCGGCTCGCCGCCGCTCATCACCTGATCAATCTGCGGGCCGATGATGGGCCAGATTTCTTCCCAGCAGTCGCGCCCTCGCTGTCCCACGGCGCCGGGATGCCGCTCCGGTCCGATCGAGTTTCGGTAGGCGTCGTTGTAGAACTGGATCAGGTCCGGTCCCCACCACAGGAACATCGGATGGCCGGTGGACAGCAGGAGTCGCAAGGCTGTCTTCAGCGCCGGGGGCCAGCGCTCTGGCTCGCCGAGCGGCGAGGCGGCCCAGTCGTGGCCACGAATGATTGCGCCCAGCTCGCCACCGCCCCGGAGGAAATCCGGCAATGTTTTGCTGGCCGCAGGTACCGGCAAGTCCATTCCGTCGCGCCTGCCCCTGACAGCGGTTCGTAGGACTACAAACCCCGGGACGCGACTTGGTTCCCGGAAGGTCCTCTTCGGGCTTCGCAGGCGGTATGGTTAATCGAACCTTTACGAAACCGGCGGCAGATCGTGACCATGCGCCGTATCGCCGCCTGTCTGATCCTGAGCCTTGCACTGTCGGCGCCCGCCGCCGCGCAACAGGGGCGGATCGCCGGCGGCCCGTCCCAGACCGACGCAGCCGCGCTCAAGGGGTCGCAGCCCGCCTCGCCGCCGCCGGAGCCTGAGGCGCCGCCGCTCCTGCTTCCTTTGCCGGTTCAACCGACCTCGATCAGCGCGGGCGCCGCGTCCGGCGGCGCGCAATGCCGCCTCAGCTGTTCGCGGGAATACTACTTCTGTCTCGCGGGTGAGGACGACCGCTGCCCCCAGTACTGGAGCCGCTGCGTCTCCGGTTGCGGGGGCTGACCCGGCGTCACGGTTGACGCGTACGTCACTCCCGATAGGCTCGCCTGAACAACGATAAGTCAGGGAGCGCCGTCATGGCCGAACGTCTGCCCAGGGCCTGCATCATCGGGGCCGGATGCTCGGGCTTCACAACCGCCAAGAAGCTGAAGGACGTCGGCGTCCCCTACGACTGTTTCGAGGTCTCCGACGAGATCGGCGGCAACTGGTACTACAAGAACCCCAACGGCATGTCGGCCTGCTACGAAAGCCTGCATATCGACACCTCCAAGTGGCGTCTCGCCTTCGAGGATTTCGCGGTCCCGTCTGACTGGCCCGACTTTCCCTCGCATGCCCAGCTGTTCCAGTACTTCAAGGACTACGTCGCCCACTTCGGCCTGCGCGAGACGATCACGTTCAACACGGCGGTCGAGAAGGCACGGCGCAACGCCGCCGGCCTGTGGGAGGTGACCCTCTCGACGGGTGAGACCCGCGTCTATGACGTCCTGTTCGTCTGCAACGGCCACCACTGGAGCCCGCGCATTCCGGACTATGACGGCGAGTTCGACGGGCCGGCCTTCCACAGCCATGCCTACCGCGACCCGTTCGACCCGGTCGACATGCGCGGCAAGAACATCGTCGTCGTCGGCATGGGCAACTCGGCGATGGATATCGCCAGCGAGCTGTCACAGCGCCCGATCGCCAAAAACCTCTGGGTCTCGGCCCGGCGCGGGGTCTGGGTGCTGCCAAAGTACATGAACGGCAAGCCGGCGGACAAATCCTCGATGCCGCACTGGATGCCGCGCAAACTGGGCCTGAGCCTGGCCCGCAAGACCATCCGCAAGACTCTCGGCAACATGGAAGACTATGGTCTGCCCAAGCCGGACCACGAGCCGCTCGAAGCCCATCCCTCGGTCAGCGGCGAGTTCCTGACCCGGGCCGGCTGTGGAGACGTCAAGTTCAAGCCGGCGATCAAGGCGCTGGAGGGCCGGAAGGTCCGCTTCGCCGACGACTCGGTGGAGGACGTGGACGCCATAATCTTCGCCACCGGCTACGACATGCGCTTCCCGTTCTTCGATGACGCCGAGCTGGTCCCTGACGCCGATCACCAGCTGCCGCTGTTCAAGCGGATGATGAAGCCCGGCATCCCGAACCTGTTCTACATGGCGCTGGCCCAGCCCCTGCCGACGCTGGTGAACTTTGCCGAACAGCAGGCCAAACTGGTCGCCGCCTATCTGACGGGCCAGTACCTGCCCCCGCCGGAGGCGGAGATGAAGGCCGTCATCGTGAAGGACGAAGAGACCCACAAGGGCCAGTACTACGCGTCCAAGCGACACACGATCCAGGTCGACTTCGGCATCTATTGTCACGACCTGATGAAGGAAATCACCAGGGGCGCGAAGCGGGCGAAGGCGGCCGGCAACGCGCTTCCGGTGAAGGCGCGCGCCGAGGTCGTCGGGGCGTAGCGCCCGGTATTGCGGGCTACGCCCGGAACGCCCGCAGGAACGCCGCCGTGTGGAACCGGCGGTAACGGCGCTGCTCGTCCAGATCGCCCACGGGCAGGGCGTAGCCCACCGACCCCAGCGAGGTCTGCAGGAAGGGAGCGAAGAACATCCGCGCCATGTCCTGGGGCTCATGACCCTTTGCGAGCTCGCCTCGTTCCACGGCCAGATAGAAGGCCCTGGCCAGCACCATCAGGCCGGGCGCCAGGATCTGGTCGCGAATGAAGGCCGCGATCTCTGGCCTGCGTCCCGATTCATCGAGGGCCAGGATCAGATAGCCGCGTGTCAGGCCGCTGTTCTGAAGCTCGCCGACCCGTTCGGCGAAGCCGTCCACGAGATCCTCGATCGGCCCGGGATGCGCCTCGATCCAGGCGGCCAGCTGACGCCAGGGCGTGGCTAGGTCCTGCTCCAGAAGCGCCTCGATAAGCCGGTCCTTGCCGGGAAAATAGCGATAGACCGCCGGCTTGGTGACTCCCGCGGCGGCGGCCACCTCGTCCATGCGCGCGGCCTCGAATCCTTTGCGGGAGAACAGGTCACGCGCCGCGTCGAGGATCTCGCCCGGCCTCGCCCTGGCCCGCTCGCTTCGGGCGGCGGCGGTCGTTCTGCGGGCGGTGGCGGCGGCGTGAAGAGGGCGACTGGTCATCGATTCATCCATAGCTTGGCCCCACAACGTTCTGTATACTCATGAGTAACAAAACGGTTCCCGGGTATGGAACAATGCGGCGCCCGAGTATGGAAATAGAACCATGAGCCTGTCTGTCGATGTTTTCTGGTCGTTCCGCAGCCCCTATTCGTGGCTGGCCACGCCCGGGCTGGTCAAATTGCAGGCCGACTACGACCTGACCGTCAACGTCAGGCCCGTCCTGCCGATCGCCGTGCGCATCGACGGCTTTTTCAAACGCGTGAATCCGCTCTGGCCGCCTTATCTGGCGCGGGATGTCTATCGCCTGGGCCAGATGCAGGGCACGCCCATCCGCTGGCCGCGGCCCGATCCGATCGTCATGGACATCGCCAGCGGCGAGGTGCCGAAGGAGCAGCCCTACATCTACCGCATCACCCGCATGGGGCAGGCGGCGGCCGAAGCCGGCAGGGGTCTCGAATACATCGCCGAGGCCGGCCGGGTGATCTGGGGCGGCGGCGTCGACAATTGGCACGAAGGCGACCACCTGGCCCAGGCAGCTGTCCGCGCCGGCCTGGACCCTGAGGCTCTCGAACGCGCGGCCCGCGACGACGCTGACCGGCTGGATGCGGCGATCGCGGCCAACCAGGCGGCGCTGGAAAGCGCCGGCCACTGGGGCGTGCCGACCATGGTCTTCGAGGGCGAGCCCTTCTTCGGTCAGGACCGGCTGGACGTGTTGCTCTGGCGGATGAAGCAGAACGGCCTTCAGCCCCGCGCGTGAGCGACGCGAGACCCTAAAGAATGACAGGGCGTCATCTTGCCGCTTCCCGGTAGGCCGGATGACCTGTTAGCTTTCCGGGGATGAGTCACGTCGCCGTTCTTACGTCTGGGAAGCGCGAGCAGACCAAGGTCGCCAATCGCAGGGCGATCCTGGACGCCACCCGCGAAGTGTTCGCCGAGCTCGGCTACGAAGTCGCCACCGTGCGCGACATCATCCGCCGGACCGGCCTCGCGTCCGGCACCTTCTACAACTACTTCCGCTCCCGCGAGGAGGTTTTCGAGGCGCTCGCCGACGACGGCGCGGCCCGTTTCCGGCCGATCCTTCGCGCCTGCTGGGACGCTTCGAACAGTTTCGACGGCTATCTGCGCGCGGCCATCCAGGCCTATTTCGATTTCATCGCCGACGAGCATGAGACCTGGCAGGTCATGCGTCCGGCCGGTGAGAAGCAGCCGCACATGCGGATCCAGACGCCCGAGATGGAGCGGGTCTTCGAGGAGGTGCGCGACGCTTTCTCCAAAGCCATCGAGCACGGCGGCGCGCCTCGGGTCGACGCCGACTATCTCGCGGCCGCCTGCATCGCCGTGGCCCGACAGGTCGGCGACAAGATGCTCGAGCGCCGGCCGATCGACACGGTCGCCGCCACGGATTTCGCGAGCAAACTGATTCTGGGCGGCCTGCCCGCCCTGCCGCGACTGGCGACCTGACCCCGGAGATCGCATGGCCGACCCCGCCCTCCAGAAGGCGATCCTGAAAGTCATGTTGTCGCTGCCCTCGCCGGTGCTGCGCATGATGTCCGGTGGCGGCGTGGTCTGGCAGGGCGGTCGCACGCTTGATCCCCGCCTGCAGTTTCTCGCCGCGAGCGCCAGCCGCATGCCGGCGATGTCGTCCCTGTCGCCGGAAGAGGCCCGCGCGGGCAGCGCCGCCGGCCTGGCCATGATGGCCGGCAAGCCCGAGCCGGGCGTGCGCACCGAGAACCTGTCGATCGATGGTCCGGGCGGTCCGGTGCGTCTGCGCGCCTATCGTCCCGCTGACCAGGATTCCGGCGCCCCGCTGATGGTCTTCGCCCATTTCGGCGGCGGCGTGATCGGCGATCTGGAAACCTGCGACGCCTTTTGCGGCATGATCGCCCGGATCGCCCGGACGGCGGTGCTCTCGGTCGAGTACCGGCTCGCGCCCGAACACCGCTTCCCGGCCGGGCTGGATGACGTGCTGGCGGCGTTCCGCTGGGGGCGCGACAACGCCGTGCGGTTCGGCGCCGCGCCGGGCGTCGCCGCGATCGGCGGCGACTCCATGGGCGGCAACTTCGCGGCCATCATCGCCCAGGACCTGAAGCGCGCCGGCGAGGCCCAGCCCGCCCTGCAGCTTCTGATCTATCCGGCCGTCGACGTGGCCAGTGAAACCCAGTCGATGACGACCTACGCCGACGCCTATCCGCTGTCGCGTGACACCATGACCTGGTTCATGGGCCACTACATGAGCCCGGACGCCGATCCGTCCGACCCCCGCCTGTCGCCGATCAAGACCGAGGACCTTTCGGGCCTCGCGCCCGCCATCGTGGTCACCGCCGGTTTCGATCCGCTGGTCGATCAGGGCGAATGCTACGCCAAGCGGCTGAAGGACGCCGGCGTTCCGGTGATCTACCGCTGCTACGACAGCCTGGCGCACGGCTTCACCGCCTTCACCGGCGCCATCCCCGCCGCCGATACGGCCTGCCGCGAGATCGCCGGCTTCGTCCGCCAGGCGGCGGACGGGATGCTGAAGTAGGCCTAAAATCCGCTCATCCCCGCGAAGGCGGGGACCCAGGTTTTTTCTGGAAGACTCTCGTAGCGGAAATCGGACCAAAAACGCCTGGGTCCCCGCCTTCGCGGGGATGAGCGGAGAATGGGTTGAAAATGCGCGCGCTCGTCGTGGATTCGCTGGCCGACAACTATGCAGGCGCGTCGCTTCAGGACATTCCCGTCCCCTCGCCGCGCCCCGGCGAGGTGCTGGTCAGGGTCCGCGCCGCCAGCGTCA
>CAZISF010000079.1:0-4240 GCA_964541915.1 uncultured Caulobacter sp. | reverse complement strand
GTCCCCTCGCCGCGCCCCGGCGAGGTGCTGGTCAGGGTCCGCGCCGCCAGCGTCAACTTCCCCGACATCCTGATGACCAAGGGCGAGTACCAGCTCAAGCCGCCGTTGCCGTTCGTCGGCGGCATGGAGCTGGCCGGCGAGGTCACGGCGCTCGGCGAGGGCGTGACGCAGTTCGCGGTCGGCGACGCTGTCGTCGGCGGGGCCAAGTTGGGCGGGTTCGCCGAGTTCGCCGTGCTGCCGGCCGCCACGATCCGCCGCAAGCCGGACAACCTGGGCTTCTCTCAGGCCGCCGCCGTCGGCGCGGCCTATCTGACCGCTTGGGTCGCGCTGGTGCGCAGGGCGCGACTGGAGCCCGGCGAGTGGGTTCTGGTGCATGGCGCCGCCGGCGGGGTCGGTCTGGCCGCAGTGGACCTCGCAAAAGCCCTGGGCGCCCGGGTCATCGCGGCCTCGGCCTCGGACGCGAAGCTGAAGATCGTCGCTGATGAGTATGCCCCGGACGCGACGCTCAACGTCACGGGTGGCTTCCGCGAGCAGGTCAAGGCGATCACCGGTGGCGCGGGGGCGGACGTGATCTACGATCCGGTCGGCGGCGACGTGTTCGACGAAAGCACGCGCTGTATCGCCTTCGACGGTCGGCTGCTGGTCATCGGCTTCACCTCCGGCCGCATCCCGACGATCTCGGTCAACATGCCCCTGATCAAGGGCTTCTCGGTCATCGGCGTGCGGGCCGGCGAATACGGCCGCCAGTTCCCCGAGCGCGGTCGCGAGAACATGGACGCCGTCTGGACGCTGGCCGCGGAGGGACGAATCCGTCCCCGCGTCCACGCCGAGTTGCCGCTGGACCGCTGGCGCGAGGCGTTCGACCTGCTGACCGACCGAAAGGTCGTCGGCAAGGCCGTGATCCGCCCGGACCTGTAAGGGCTCGGGTTGACTCGGCCCCGGCCTTCCCTTATCCACCCCCGCTCATCGCGACGGGCCTCGCCTGGCGCGGACAGACCTTTAGACTTTGGAGCCATCCCGTGAGCAAGCGGACCTTTCAGCCTTCGCGTCTCGTGCGCGCGCGCCGTCATGGCTACCGTGCGCGGATGGCCACCAAGAGCGGTCAGAAGATCGTTGCGCGTCGCCGCGCCAAGGGCCGCAAGCGCCTGACGGCCTAGTTTTCGTCGCGCGCGTCCCCATTTGCCTCGCACGCCCGGAAATTTGGGTAGGGGCCGGGACCGTTGGACCAGACACCCATTCTTGAACGCCTGACGAAACGGCCGGACTTTCTGTCGGCCGCCAAGGCTCCTTCATGCGCCCGCGGCGCCGTGGTCGTGCAGCGCCGTGACCGCGCCGATGGCGACTCCCGCATTCGCGCGGGCTTCACCGCGACAAAAAGAGTCGGCGGATCGGTGGTCCGTAACCGGGCCCGGCGACGGCTGCGCGAGGCCGCGCGCCTGCTGCTGCCTCAGGCGGGACGCGCCGGATCCGACTATGTGTTCATCGCCCGGGGCGGCACGACGACGCGCGCCTGGGACCGGCTCCTTGACGATGTGAAAAGCGCGCTGTTAAGGCTCGCCGCCGATCCAGACCCTGCGTCCGCGCAACCCGCCGCGACGTCCGATCCCTCCCGCACCGGTTAAGCGCGACATGCCGCAGAACGAATCCCGGAACATGATCGCCTTCATGGTGATCGCGTTCGTTATCCTCATCGGCTACCAGGCCCTGGTCCTGGATCCCGCGAACAAGAAAAAGCAGGCGGCGCTCAAGCACGACCAGGCCGTCGCGGCGGCCAAGGTCGGCGCGCCCAAGCCGACCAGCGGTCCGACGGTGACGGTGTCCCGCGCCGAGGCCGTCGCCCGCAGCCCGCGTGTCGCGATCGAAACGCCAGCGCTGAAGGGCTCGCTGCGCCTGCAGGGCGCGCGCATCGACGACCTGTTCCTCACCGAGCGGGGCCCCAAGGGCTACAAGTACGGCGAGACGCTTGAAAAGGGCTCGCCGCCCGTCGAGCTGCTGCGCCCCGAGGGCGCCGAACACCCCTGGTTCGCGGACTTCGGCTGGACCGACAACATCGCGCCGGGCGTCCCGACGCCGAAGGTCCCGGGCCTGCCGACGGCCGATACGGTCTGGACCGTCAGCTCGGCCAACACCGTCCTGTCGCCCGGCAAGCCGGTCGAGCTGACCTATGTGGCGCCGAACCGGCTGGTGTTCACCCGCACCATCTCGGTCGATGACAAGTTCATGTTCACGGTGACCGACACGGTCGCCAACCTCGGCGTCGCGCCGGTGACCATCCGCCCCTATGCCTCGATCCAGCGCCAGGGTCTGCCGCCGCATCACGGCAAGGCCCAGAACGTCCACGAAGGCGCCGTCGGCGCCCTGGGCGACCTGCCGGAAAAGGCGTCGCCGGAACTGCGGCTGCTCAAGTTCACCGCCTGGAAAAAGAAGGCCTCCGACGCAGCCCAGCGCCAGCAGAGGGATGCCGCCAAGGCCGGTCAGGCCTGGGACCCCAATGCCGAGGTCATCGTCAACAGCTTCAACTCGACCGGCGGCTGGCTCGGCCTGACTGACAAATACTGGCTCGCCGCGCTCGTTCCGGCCCAGTCGGAAAAGGTCACCGGCGAGTACGGTTCGGTGTCCAGCGGCGGTGTCGACATCTATGACGCGCACTTCGGCGGCACGCCGCGGGTGATCAATCCCGGCCGCCAGGTCGCCACAACCACCCGCCTGTTCGCCGGCGCCAAGGTGGTCCAGACCCTGAAGGGCTATCAGAAGTCCTACGGCATCCCGATGTTCGAGAACGCGGTGGACTGGGGCCTGCTCAGCTTCCTGACCAAGCCGTTCTTCATGCTGCTGGAGTTCTTCTTCAACCATCTGGCCAACTTCGGCCTGGCCATCCTGGCGATGACCGTCTGCGTTCGCCTGCTGGTCTTCCCGCTGGCCCAGAAGAGCTCCGAGTCGATGGCCCGGATGAAGAAGCTCCAGGAGCCGATGAACGAGATCAAGGCCCGCTACAAGGACGACCCGGTCAAGTCCCAGCAGGAGACCATGGCCCTGATGCAGCGGGAGAAGGTCAACCCGATGGCCGGCTGTCTGCCGATCCTCGTGCAGTTCCCGGTGTTCCTGGCCTTCTACAAGGTGCTGTCGGTGACCATCGAGATGCGCCACGCGCCGTTCTTCGGCTGGCTGCATGACCTGTCGGCCCAGGATCCGACGACCTTCGTCAACCTGTTCGGGCTGCTGCCGTTCGACCCGGCCCACATTCCGGTGATCGGCGGCCTGGTGGACCAGTACCTGCACATCGGCGTCCTGCCGCTGCTCTACGGCTTCACCATGTGGCTCGTCACCTCGATGAACCCGCCGGCGCCGGACCCCATGCAGCAGCGCATCTTCCAGCTGATGCCGATCATGTTCACCTTCATCATGGCCGCATTCCCGGCCGGCCTGCTGGTCTACTGGACCTTCTCGAACGTGTTCTCGATCTTCCAGCAGTACGTGATCATGCACCGGCTCAAGACCGAGAACCCGATCGACACCTTCATCGCCCGCCTCCGCGGGGAGGATAAGGCCACGGCGTGACCGAGCTCTTCGACGACGAGCAGATCGAGGCCGCCCGCGTCCTCTTCGCCCATCCCGCCACCTTCATGATGGGGGCGGTGAAGATGGACGGTCTGCCGCCGGCGGACCTGCCGGAGGTGGCCTTCGCCGGCCGCTCCAACGTCGGCAAGTCGAGCCTGATCAACGCCCTGGTCGGCCAGAAGTACCTCGCCCGGGCCTCGAACGAGCCGGGCCGCACGCGGGAGATCAACTTCTTCCTGCTGGACGAGAAGCTGCGGCTGGTCGATCTGCCCGGCTACGGCTTCGCCCGGGTCTCGCGCACGTCCAAGGACAAGTTCCAGAACCTCGGCCGCCAGTACCTGCGCGGCCGGCCGAACCTGAAGCGGGTCTATCTGCTGATCGACTCCCGGCACGGCCTCAAGGAACCCGACACCGAGGCGCTCGACGCGCTCGACACGGCGGCGGTGTCCTACCAGATCATCCTGACCAAGGCCGACAAGATCAAGCCGGCCGAGGTCGAGGCGGTCGTGGCCAAAACGACAGCCCAGATCGCCAAACGTCCGGCCGCCTTCCCGCGCGTGCTGGCCACCTCGTCGGAGAAGGGGACCAACATGCCCCTGCTCCGCGCCGAGATCATGGCGACCTGCGAGGTCTAAATCCTCCCCATCGGGGGAGGTGGCTCGCCAAAGGCGAGGCGGAGGGG
>CAZISF010000078.1:0-15248 GCA_964541915.1 uncultured Caulobacter sp. | reverse complement strand
GGCGCCAGGCCACGTTCGCGCCGGGCATGGCCACCGAGGTCGAGGTGACCTTCGAGCCCGTCGGCGACGAAACCCGCGTCACGGTCACGCACACCGGCTGGGACAGCGTGCCCCGGGCTCATGTCGCAAAGCACGGCTTTCCGGAGACGGCTTTCCTGGCGCGGCATGGCGAATGGTGGCGGGCTCTGTTGGGACGGTTGGGGGAGTATCTGGGATGATCAATCCCCTGCCGCTCATCCCGGCGAAGGCCGGGCCCCAGATCCACGGGCAAGGCGACCAGCCTGTTGAATTCGCGATATGTCATCTGGGCCCCGGCCTTCGCCGGGGTGAACGGAAATATTGATGACCCACGACGACATCCGCACCCTCGCGCTCAGCCTGCCGGAAGCGCAGGAACACCCACACTTCGACCGCGCCTCGTTCCGCGTTCGCGGCAAGATCTTCGCGACGCTTCCCCCGGTGCAGGACGACGGCGTCCACAAGGTCGTTCTCAAGCTGCCGGAACTGGTCAAGGAGAGCCTTCAGCAGACCGACAGCAGCGCCATCGTGTCACTGGGAAACTGGGACAAGGGCGGCTGGACGCAACTCGACATCGGGCGCATGGACGGGGAGAAGATGGCTGACCTCGTGCGCCTCGCCTGGCGTCAGGTCGCGCCGAAGAGACTGAGCGCTGGGGAGCGAGAATGACGGATCAACAGCAGGCCGCGGCGCCCACGGGCCGCCGGGCGGCCTTCGGCTTCATCTTCGTCTCGGCGCTGATCAACAGTGTCTCGTTCGGGATCATGATCCCCATCCTCCCCAACCTGGTGAAGGCGCTGACCGGCGGCGACACCGCCATGGCCGCCGACTGGAACGTCATCTTCGGCGCCACCTGGGGGGTGATGCAGTTCTTCATCGGCCCGATTCTGGGGATGATGTCGGACCGATATGGCCGCCGGCCGGTGCTGCTGCTGTCCACCTTCGGCCTGGCCGTGGACTTCATGTTCATGGCCCTGGCGCCGACCCTCGGCTGGCTGCTGGTGGGCCGGATCCTCAACGGCATGACCGCCGCCAGCTTCTCGACCGCCAACGCCTATGTTGCTGACGTCACGCCCCCGCAGGATCGGGCGCGGGTGTTCGGCATCATGGGTTCGGCCTTCAGTTTCGGCTTCCTGATCGGACCCGCGCTTGGTGGCTACCTGGGTGATATCAGCCTGAAAATGGCCGATCCGGTGATCCTCGGCGTCACGCTCGAGATGTCCTTGCGCCTGCCCTTCTACGTCGCCGCCAGCCTTGCCTTCGTCAATCTGCTCTACGGCCTGTTTGTCCTGCCGGAGTCGCTGGCGGTGGAGAAGCGCGCGGTGACCTTCAACTGGCTGAAGGCCAATCCGGTCGGATCGCTGATCCTGCTGCGTTCGCATCCCGACCTGGTGCGGCTGGCAAGCGTCGGCTTCCTGTTCCAGCTGGCGCATTCGGTGCTGCCGTCGATCTTCGTGCTCTATGTCGGCTACCGCTACCACTGGAGCCCCTCGACGATGGGCCTGACCATGGCCCTGACGGGGGTCCTCGGGATCATCGTCTCGATGTTCCTGGTCGGGCCGGTGGTCAAACGCATCGGCGAAAAAGGCGCCTTGCTGGTCGGGGCGATGTTCGGCTTCCTCGGCTTCGCCATCTATGGAGGCGCGCCGACGGGCATGCTCTATCTGGTCGGCGCGCCGGTGTTTGCTCTTATGGGCTTCCTGCAGCCGGGCCTGATGGGGCTGATGAGCCGTCGCGTGCAGCCGCAGGAGCAGGGCCAGCTCCAGGGCGCCAATCAGAGCCTGCAGGGCATCGCCTCCATGCTTGGGCCCGTGCTTTACGGCCTGACCTTCGCGTGGTCGGTGCGCCATGACGCGACCGTGCACCAGCCGGGCCTGGCGATCTTCCTCGCCGCGGGCCTGATGCTGCTGGCCTTCCTGATCGGCCTTAGCGCCGCGCCGCCGCCCAAGGTGGCGGAGGCGCCGGCCGCCTGAGGTCCTGTGTCGCCATCATTGCGCCTGAAATCTTCGCTGTTCTGACCGTGGGGCCCTCCTGATCTGAAAGACCTTATGCGCGCGACACGACTGATCCTACCGACCCTGGTGCTGCTGGCCGCCTGTTCCGGGCCGGCGCCGAAATCCCAGGCCCAGGACGCCGGCCTGGCACAGCCGACCAAGGCGCCGCCTTCCAGCGTCGAGGGCATGAAGACGTCCTTCGCCCCGGTAGTGAAGCGGGCCGCTCCAGCGGTGGTCAACGTCTCGAGCCGGCGGGTCGTCCGTCAGCGCGTCGATCCCTTCTGGGACATGTTCACGGGCGGAGCCGCGCCGGCCGCGCGCGTCGCCCAGTCGCTGGGCTCGGGCGCTATCGTGCGCGCCGACGGCGTGATCCTGACCAACAACCACAACATCGATGGCGCGGACGAGATCATGGTCCAGCTGGCGGACCGGCGGGAGTTTCCGGCCAAGGTGCTGCTGGCTGACCCCCGGTCCGACCTGGCGGTGCTGAAGATCGACACTGGCGGCGAACGCCTGCCGGTCATCGCGATCGACGACCAGGAAGAGCTGGAGGTCGGCGACCTCGTACTCGCGATCGGCAACCCGTTCGGGGTCGGCCAGACGGTGACCAACGGCATTATCTCGGCGACGGCCCGGTCCAACGTCGGCATCACCGACTACGGTTTCTTCCTGCAGACCGACGCGGCCATCAACCCGGGGAACAGCGGCGGACCGCTTGTCGACATGGATGGTGACCTGATCGGCGTGAATACGGCCATTCTGTCGCGCTCGGGCACGTCCTCGGGCGTGGGCTTCGCCATTCCGGCGGCGATGGCCCGTCAGGTGATCACGGCGGCGCTCGGCGGCGAGCATATGGTGATCCGGCCGTGGCTGGGCGCGCGCACCCAGGCCGTGACGCCCGACGTCGCCCGCAGTCTCGGCCTTCCAGGCCCCCGCGGCGTGGTCGTCACGGACGTCTGGCCGGGCGGCCCGGCCCAGCGCGCGGGCCTCAAGGTTGGCGACGTGATTCTCGACGTCGGCGGGGAGGCCGTGAACGACGAAGGCGGCGCCACCTACCAGTTCGGCTCGCGCCGGCCCGGCGAGACGGTGCCGGTGAAGATCCTTCGCGACAATGCCGAGCGCAGCCTGACGGTCCGCGCTGAACCCGCGCCCGGCGGGCGCGGCGACGAGCGGACCATCTCGGGCAGCAACCCCTTCCAGGGCGCGACTGTGGCCAACCTGTCGCCGGCCATCGCCGACGAAATCGGCGTCGACCCGTTCGCCGGCAAGGGCGGCGGGGTGGTGGTCACCCGCGTGGCCCAGGGCTTCGCCCAGCAGGCCGGCCTCAAGCCGGGCGACATGGTCCGCGAAATCAACGGCCGCGCCATCGCCTCGATGGGTGACCTCAACGCCGCGATCAACTCCGGCGGCAAGGTCTGGCGCGTGACCATCCAGCGCGGCGGCCAGATCATCACCGCCGCGTTCCGGACGTAGGGGACATGTACCGCAGGTACGTGTCCCCCAATCGGGCCTCACGAACGACGGAAGCGTGATTAGGGGACACGTACCTGCGGTACATGTCCCCGACAGATGCTACACCACCTCCCATGTCCGACCTGTTCGAGGCCGCCGGCCTGACTCCCCATGCCCCAGCGCCGCTCGCCGAGCGGCTGCGGCCGCATGTGCTGGAGGAGGTCGTCGGTCAGGATCACCTGCTCGGCGAGGGTGGGCCGATCCGTCGGATGATCGCCGGCAACCGGCTGGGCTCGATGATCCTCTGGGGTCCGCCCGGCACCGGCAAGACCACCATCGCCCGGCTGCTCGCCAAGGCCGCCGGCTATGAGTTCCAGCAGATCAGCGCCGTCTTCTCCGGCGTCGCCGATCTGAAGAAGGCCTTCGAGCAGGCGAAGATGCGTCGCGCCGTCGGCCAGTCGACCCTGCTGTTCGTCGACGAGATCCATCGCTTCAACCGCGCCCAGCAGGACGGTTTCCTGCCGTTCGTGGAGGAGGGGACCATCACCCTCGTCGGGGCAACCACCGAGAACCCCAGCTTCGAGCTCAACGGCGCCCTGCTGTCGCGCTGTCAGGTCTATGTCCTGCGCCGGCTCGACGAAGCGGCCATGGAGCAACTGCTGCAGCGGGCGGAGGCTGAGACCGGTCTGACCCTGCCGCTGGAGCCGGCCGCGCGCGAAGCGATGATCGCCATGGCCGATGGCGACGGCCGCTACCTGCTGACGCTGGCCGAGACCCTGCTGGCCATCGGCTCGCCCAGGCCCCTGACACCGGCGGAGCTGGGCCAGGTGTTGCAGAAGCGCAGCCCGGCCTACGACAAGGACCGCGAGGAGCACTACAACCTCATCAGCGCCCTGCATAAGAGTGTGCGCGGCAGCGATCCGGACGCGGCCCTCTACTGGCTGGCGCGAATGCTTGAGGGCGGCGAGGACCCGCTGTTCATCGCCCGGCGCCTGACCCGCATGGCCAGCGAGGATATCGGCGCGGCCGACCCGATGAGCCTGCTGCTCTGCAATGCCGCCAAGGACACCTACGACTTCCTCGGCAGCCCCGAGGGCGAACTGGCTCTGGCCCAGGCCTGCGTGCACATGGCTTGCGCGCCCAAGTCGGTGGCCGTCTACAAGGCCTTCGGCGCAGCGCGGAAGGCCGCGCGCGAGACCGGTTCGCTGGCTCCGCCCAGCCATCTCCTCAATGCCCCGACCCGCCTGATGAAGGATCTCGGCTACGGCGCCGGCTACGCCTACGACCCGGACACGGAGGAGGGGTTCTCCGGCCAGAACCACTTCCCGGACGGTATGAACCGGCGCCAGTTCTACAAGCCGAAAGGCGAGGGCCACGTGGCGTAGGGGGGGGTGGGGGTGGCGCGCGGGGCCGGGTTGGGGGCGAATCAGGGCGGCGGGGCATGCCGCCCCCCCCCAAAGGGAGAGGGAGGGGCCCGGCGCGCAGCGACGGGAGGGTGAGGGGTTACGATCCCGGCCTGGAAATCCCGATCACCTTGATCCCTCATCCGACCTGCTCCGCAGGCCACCTTCTCCCTCCGGGAGAAGGACAACCGTGAGTCCCCGCCCTCCCAAGAAGATCAAGGCCCACGAAAAGCCGATCACCCTCACGCCGGAGGAGATCGCCTTCATCCAGGGCATCGTGATCGCGCAGGACGCCCACATCATCGCCCTGAACAAGCCGGCGGGCCTGTCGAGCCAGGGCGGGCGGATCAACGCGAACACGCTGGACGAGTTGACCTGGGCCTTCGCCCGGCCGGGCGGATCGCGGCCACGTCTGGTGCACCGGCTGGACCGTGACACCTCCGGCGTGATCCTCACCGCCCGAACCCAGCCTGCCGCAAGTTTTCTCGGCAAGGCCATGATCGCGAAGCGTTTTCGCAAAACCTACCTGGCCATTGTGGCGCCCGGCGCGCCCTCGCCGAAGGGCGGGGTGATCGACAGCCCGTTGCGCCGCGAAAGCATCGGCCGCGAGGCCTATATGCGCATTTCCGCCCCCGACCACCCGGACGCGGAGACCGCAAAGACCCGCTACCGCACGCTCGCGGCCACGCCCGAGGCGGCGCTGATGGAGCTCTCGCCGGAGACCGGCCGCATGCATCAGCTGCGCGTCCACATGGCCAGCCTGGGCCGGCCGATCATCGGTGACGCCCGCTACGGCGGCGCCCTGATGGCCGGCGGGCTGCCGGTCCCCCGGCTGATGCTGCACGCGGTCAAGCTGACCTTCCCGCACCCGGACGGGGAGACGATGACCATCGAGGCGCCGCCGCCGGAAGACTTCCAGCGACTTGCGGAAGGGCTGGGGCTCAGGGGTTTCTAGGCGGCCGGCTGGCGTTCCTGCGCGGCCACAGGGGCTCGCAGGGCCGCATGGGTCAGGCCCGCCGTCTCGGCCACCGCGAAGAAGCCGTCGGACGGCAGTCCGTGAACCACCAGCGACGGCGCCATGCCCCGGGCCTGGCGACCGAATTCGAGGATCTGGCTGGCGATGCGGGCGTCGCCGCCGGGGAGGTCGGCGGCATCCAGCGTGACGCCCATGAACCGCGCGCCGTGCAGCGGGGCCATGGCGTCCCGCGCCGGCTGCACGCGGGCGAAGACGCCCCGGCAAATTCCCTTGAGCAGCGAGACCACCTCGATCAGACGGGCCAGCGGCGCGCCCTTGTCGATGTCGACCAGCTCGATCATCACGCTGGCCTTGACCCGACCGGGAATGGCCCCGCTGCAGCGGATCAGGGCCCCGCGCCCCTTGCTGGCGGCCATGGTGCGGAACGACACGGGGACGATCAGCGCCGGCTGGTTCGGACCGTCGACCCTCGGAAGGTACAGGGTCGCGAAATCAAGCGTGGCCTGGTCGATCGTCATCAGGTCCGCGTCAGACAGTCTGGCGAAGGCCCTTGAGGGAATCACCCGTCCGGTCGCGACCTCCGTGACCGTCGGCTCGATCCGGAACGCGGCGGTGACGCCGTGCTTCAGGCTGCGGAGATCCTCGACCGCGAAGTCGATCCGCAGGGACAGGCCGACCGCGGACTGGAAGCTGAAGGGATTGCGCTTGCGCAGCTCGGCAGGGTCGACATCCGGCCGGTCAACGGATGTTGACGGCGCGGCGCTCACGCTGGCCCGGGCTTCCAGGATGAACACCGGATCTAGCGGCGCGCAGAGGACTTCGCCGTTGATGAGTTCGGTGACCGCCCGGACCGACATGTCCCGCGGCTCCGCTGCTCCGAGGAAATGCATCAGCACCTCCTCCAGAACCTTGAGCGCCACGGCCTGGGCGGCCACGCCCTCTTCGCTGGTCATGGCGATGAGGTAGTCGGTTTCGCCGACGCGCTGCGCCAGATCCTGGAAGGTCAGATGCTCTGCCAGCCGGCGCTCGACATAGGCCCAGACGTCCGGCCGTTTGCGCGGCCAGCGGTCGCCGCTGCGGTCCCGGATGGCCGCGAGGCTGATGATATTGACCGCACCGCAGCCCATCAGGTCATGACCGCCGAACCGCTCCAGAAGGGCGGCGACATCGGCGGCGTTCAGGCGATCGACAGGCGGTTGGCTCATGGGGGCTCGCGGGCCGTGAAGGGATATTGCCCATATTGAGCCGGACCCGCTTAACAGCGGGTTGCGGCAGCGGCTTTGCGTGTCGCGGCCGGTCGTCGCATAAGGCGTTTATGGACAAGCTCTTCCTCGTCGCCGCCGGCGGCGCAACCGGCGCCGTGATGCGCTATCTGACCGGCGTGGGCTTGACCCGCGCCCTCGGCAGCGGCTGGCCGTATGGAACCCTGGCCGTCAACGTCGTCGGCGGACTGGCCATGGGCCTGCTCGTCGGCATACTGGCCCAACGCGGCGGCGCCGATCAGGAGCGCTGGCGCGTCCTCCTTGGCGTGGGCGTGCTCGGCGGCTTCACAACCTTTTCGGCCTTCTCCCTCGAGGTCGCCCTGATGATCGAGCGTCGCCAGACGCCCCAGGCGTTCGGCTATGCGACCCTGTCGGTCGTGCTGTCCGTCGCCGCCCTGTTCGCCGGCCTGGTGCTGGCGCGAAAGCTGACCGCCGCATGACCGCCCGTGAAGTGAAGACCCTGTTCGTGGATCCCGCCGAGGCCGGCGAGGACGGCGTGCGCCTGGATCGCTGGTTCCGCCGGCGCTGGCCGCACCTGACGCAGGTGCAGATCCAGCGGCTGGCCCGGTCCGGCCAGATCCGCGTGGACGGCTCGCGCGCCAAGGCCGACACGCGCCTGCAGGCCGGCTCGCAGGTGCGTGTTCCGCCGCTGCCCGACGCGCCGGAGCCCGGCGAGAGGCTGGCCCTGTCGGACCGCGATGCCAAATACGCCCGCTCCCTGGTGCTCTACGAGGACGAGGAGGTGCTTGTGCTCAACAAGCCGGCCGGCCTCGCGGTCCAGGGCGGCACCAAGACCAGCCAGCACGTCGACCGCCTGCTGTCGGCCTGGGGCGAAGGGCTGGAACGCCCGCGGCTGGTCCACCGGCTCGACCGTGACACCTCCGGGGTGCTGGTGCTCGGCAAGACGCCCGCCGCCGCCGCACGCCTGTCCGGCGCCTTCGCGCGTCACAAGGCGCAGAAGACCTACTGGGCGCTGGTCGTCGGCACGCCGCACCCGACCGAGGGCATCATCGACGTGCCCCTCGCCAAGAAGGGCATCAACGACCGCGAGATGGTCGTGCCGGTCGATCCCAAGGACCCCAAGGCCGAGGCCGCCGAGACCGAGTTCGTCACCATCAGCCGGGCCGGTCCGCGGGTCTCCTGGATGGCCCTGCGTCCTCACACCGGGCGCACCCACCAGCTGCGCGCGCACATGAAGGCCATGGGGCATCCGATCCTCGGTGACCCAAAGTACGGCGACGAGAAGAGCAACGCCCTGTCCGAGGGGCTGCAGCTGCAGCTGCACGCTCGCCGGCTGGTCATTCCTCACCCCTCGCAGGGGCTGCTGGCCATCGAGGCGCCGCTGAGCAAGGAAATGAAGGAGGGCTTTGCCCGCTTCGGCTTCGACGAGCACGAGGCCGAGCCCGAGCCTTTCGCGCGCAAGAGCAGCCCGGTCAGCAAGAGCGGCACGGTCAGCAAGGGCGGCAAGAAGCGATGAGCGACGCGCTGGAAGTCGCCCGCACCGCGCGGGCGCTGACCGGCGCGGGACGGCCGGTCGAGGCGCTGGTGCTGACGACGCCGCTGGCGGCATTGGCCGACGCGCCGACGGCCCTGCTGTCGGCCCATGCGGCGGCGCTCAACGCCGTGGGGCGCGGCGCCGACGCCCTGCCGGTCTATCGCCGGGTGACGGAGCTCGCGCCGGACGACCGCATCGGCTGGTACAACTACGCCGCCACGCTCGGTGATCTGGGGCGGGCCGCCGACGCCGAGCGCGCTATGGGTGAGGCGATCCGCCGGGGGCTGGACCGTCCCGAGGTCGATCTGGTGCTGGCCCGCGCGATGACGCTGCTGCAGCGCTTCGATGAGGCCGAGGACCGTTTTGGAAAGGTCCTGGCCCGTGAGCCCCTTCACCCCGCCGCCCATCGCGATCTGGCCCAGCTGGTCTGGATGCGCACGGGCGATGTGGCGCGTGCGCTGTCCGGACTCGACGCGGCTCTGGCCGGAGCGCCGGGCGACGTCGCCCTGACCCGCACCCGGGCAACGGTGCTGCAGTTCGCCGGCGACCTGCCGGCGGCCATCGCCACCCTGGAGGCGGCCGTGGCGCGCCAGAGCCATCCCGCCCTGCTGCTCGATCTGGCCGCCTTACGGATCGAGGCCGGGCAAGGGGCGGAGGCCTTGACCATAGCGCGTGCGCTTCTGGCTGCTTCGCCGGGCCTTAGGCCGGCGCTCGAGGTCTACGGCCAGGCCTGTCTGGCGGCCGGGGAGGCGGCGGAGGCGGAGCGCATCGCCGACCAGTTGCTCGTCGGGGCGCCGTTCGACCAGATGGCCCTCATGCTGCGCTCGACGGCCTGGCGGCTGCAGGGTGACGCCCGCGCCGACAGTCTGATCGCACCGGATCGCTTCGTCCGCGCCCACCACCTGCCGACGCCCGACGGCTGGACCAGCCGCGAGGCCTTCCTGACGGACCTGCGCCGCTCGGCCCACGCCCTGCACGGCCTGGCGGCCCATCCACTGCAACAGTCCCTGCGCGGCGGCAGCCAGGCCCAGGGCGTGCTGGCGTCCGGGGATCCGGTGATCCAGGCCTTCTTCCGGTCGGTCGACCGCGTGATCGCAGACCACATCACCTGGCTGGGGGAGGGCGACGATCCGGTCCGGGCCCGCATCACCGGTCGCCACCGGATCAAGGGCGCCTGGTCGGTAAGACTTCGGCCCCACGGCTATCACGTGAACCACATCCACCCGGAGGGCTGGCTGTCGTCGGCCTTCTATGTCGAGACGCCGACCACGGCCGTCGACGCCGGCGACCGGCAGGGCTGGCTGACCTTCAACAAGCCCGGCTTCGCCACCGTTCCGGCCCTTGAGGCCAATCACGCCGTGCGTCCCGAACCCGGCCTGCTGGCCCTGTTCCCGTCCTACATGTGGCATGGCACCCAGGCCTTTACGACCGACGAGACCCGCATGACCATCGCCTTCGACATCGTCCCGGAGCCGCTGTGACGCCGACGACCGCCCAGGCCCTCGACGCCGCCGCCGGCCTGATGAGCATGGGCCGGACCGGAGAGGCGGCCGACCTCGCGACTCGGGTCCTGCGGGCGGAACCCCGGCATGTCGGTGCGCGCCGACTGCTCGGCCACGCGCTCTGGCGGCTCGGCGACGCCGCCGGCGCCGAGCGGGAACTTCGGGCCGCCCTGTCGATCGACAAGAAGCAGCCGGTGATCCATGCCGAGCTGGCCGATGTGCTGCTGGGCGCGGGCCGGGAGGCCGAGGCGGAAAAGGCGCTCCGCGCCGCCCTGGCGCTGGACCGCCGTTTCCTGCCGGCGGCCGAGCTGCTTACCCGGTTGCTCGCGAGCCGTGGACGGGCCGAGGAGGCGATCCGGGTGATCACGCCCCTGACCGTCGCCGGTGGCGCCCCTGCCGCCCTGAGCGCCCACGCCGAGGCCCTGCGGGTGCTGGGGCGATACGACGAGGCCGCGGCCATGATCCGCGAGAGCCTGGCGGGGCCGGGCGCGGAGCCGGCCTTCGAGACCCAGCTGGCCGGCGTGCTGCTGCAAGCCGAACGCTACGATGAGGCCGAGGCGGCCGCGCGACGGGCGCTGGCGGGGGGATATCGTTCGCTTGAGACCCTGCGCGCGCTGGGCGGGGCGCTGGAGGGCCTTCATCGCTTCGACGAGGCGGAAGCGGCGCTTCGCGAGGCGCTGACGCTAGAGCCGCATCACCCGATCGTCCATCGGGACCTCGCGCAACTGGTCTGGCGACGCACGGAGGACGCCGGGGCCGCGATGGCGGCGCTGGACCGATCGCTTGCGGTGCGGCCCTTCGACGGATCGCTCCTGGTGCTGAAAGCCAAGGTGCTCGAGAACGCGGGCGATCCGTCAGCCGGCTATGCCGCGCTTTCGCCAGTGCAGGGCCACGAGCCCCCAGATGCCATTCTTGAGCTCACGGCGTCGCAGGTCTGTATCCGGCTCGATCCTGAGCGCGCCCTGATCCATGCTGACCGGGCGGTTTCGGCCGCACCAGAGGACCCGGCTATCCGGGCTGTTGCCGCGGAAGCCAATCTCGCCGTCGGCCGCGCTGATGAGGCCGCCCGCCATGCCGAAGCCATGCTCGCCCTTCGGCCGGGCAATCAGCAGGGACTGGCGCTGCTCGCCGTCGCCTGGCGCCTGGCCGGCGATCCACGCTACCGCCAGCTCTACGACTACGACGCGTTCGTTAAGGCGTATCGTCTCGATACGCCCGAGGGCTGGCCCACACTGGAGGCCTGGCTGGCCGATCTGGCCCGGGCGCTGGACGGCATGCACGGCCTGAAGGCCCACCCGATCGGTCAGTCCCTTCGGCAGGGCAGTCAGACGACCCAGAGCCTCGATCACGCGACCGACCCGGCGATCCGGGCCTTTTTCGATGCGATCCGGTCGCCGATCAGCCGGTACATCACCGACCTCGGCAAGGGGCGTGATCCCCTGCGGTCGCGCGCGACGGGGGGATTCCGGCTGAACGGATCGTGGTCGGTGCGCCTCCGTCCGGGCGGCCACCACATTCCGCATCTGCATCCCAATGGCTGGCTGTCGTCGGCGGGCTATATTCAGTTGCCCGACGCCGTGCAGAAGGGCCGGGAGGGCTGGATCGGCTTCGGCGAGCCCGGCGTTCCGACCCGGCCGGCCCTACTGGCCGAGCACTGGGTCAGGCCTGAGCCAGGGATGCTCGTGCTGTTCCCGTCCTACATGTGGCACGGCACGGTCCCGTTCAGCGGGGACCAGACGCGCCTGACCTGCGCCTTCGACGTGGTTCCGGCCTAGACCAGTCCCGCCACGGGCCGCACCCCGACGCTGTCCGGGAACACGACGGAGTCCAGCGCTGCACGATCCACGCCCAGATGGTCGGCCAGCACGCCCTTGAACAGACCGCGCATGTCCAGCGTCGGCCGGGTGTCGCGGTTCTCGAACAGCGCGTCGCCACGCAGGGTCGGCCAGTCACCGATGATCCCGCCCGGCTTCAGCGCGCCGCCGAGGACCAGCGCGGTCGAGCCGGTGCCGTGGTCGGTGCCGCTGGTGCCGTTGATCCGGGCCGTCCGGCCGAACTCGGTGGCCACGACCACGACGGTGTCCTTCCAGGACTCGCCGAGACCCTCGTTCAGGCCGCTGATCAGGGCGTCGAGGTACAGCAGTCGGGTAGCCAGCTGTCCCTCGGCGGCGCCCTGGTTGGCGTGCGTATCCCAGCCATCAACGCTGATGGCGACGACCTGCGGGCCGTTCGCCTGGGTCATGAAGCCGGCGACCGCCTTGCCGAGCGTCTTCGCCACGGCCTGCCCCTGGCGGACAAACCCGGCCACGCCGCCGGTGGCCTCGCCAGCGGGGGCGGGCGTCATCGACGACATGTCGCCCTGCGCCGCTACGGCCATGGCTTCGGTCGCCAGGCCGCTTGCCAGCGCCGGAGCGAGGAGCGGATCGCCGGCGTAGAGGTCGGCCAGGATGCCGGGCAGTCGTGGGCTGCCCTGGCCGACGGGGCCCGGAGACCATGAAGCGGTCTGGACCGGTCCGCGCAGGATCAGCGGCGCGGTGGCGCCCACGGACAAGGCCTCGATCTTGCGACCGCCGGCCGCGGTGAGGGCCCGGTTGAGGAAGCCCGACGCCGTGCCGTAGACGACCGTCCCGCCGCTCTCGAGCACGTCCTGCGCCTCGAAATGCGACCGCGCCCGATCCGGGCTTGCGATGGCCGGCGCGATGCGCGCTTGACCCTTCAGCGCCAGGGCGTGGACCCCCGACAGCGCGGGGTGGAGGCTGAAGGTCGAGTCGAGTTGCAGCGCGGCGCTGGCCGGGATGGCGATCCGGCCGCGCAGACCGGCGTAATCAGGGTCGCCGACGGGCGGTGAGACCGACAGCCCGTCCATGCCGCCCCGCGCGACGATGGTGACGAGCTTCTTCCGGCCGACGGCGTCGTCCGCGAAGGCGGCGCGCCCCATGAAGCCCACGGAGAGACCCAGACCGCCGGCGGCGGCGAGAAGATGGCGGCGGGAGAGAGGGAGGCGGGTCATCGGCGCTGGAACTCCGGGCTCATCAGCAGGATCGACAGGGCTTCCTGGCGCGACTCGGCCCGGGCCACGGCCTTGCGAACGGGGTCGCTCAATCGCGCGCCAAGCGCACCGGCGGCGATGGCGTTGGGGTCGAGATCGGCTGCGACAATGGCCGAGAACCCTTCCGACCAGGTCATCCGCTTGATGATCGCGTCCGGCGCGGCCCAGGTCATGGCATCCTCGGGCCAGCCCTTGGGGGAGGGCGGCGAGAAGGCCTGCTGGCCCATGGCCTTCAGAGGCGGCGCCAGATGCTCGATGGCCCCGGGCTGCCCTCCGATGGCGCGCCAGCTGGAGATCAGGAACTCGTAGGGCGTCTTGAACTTGCGCGGCGTTGGATCCCAGGCCTCCGGCGCGATGATCAGCGCTTCGGCGACGCGGGTCAGGTGGCCGCCCGAGGCGATCCAGGCGGCTTCCAGTTTCGCCACCAGCGAAGGCGGTGGATCATCGGCGACGAAGTGGCGAGCGATCCTGGTGCAGACGTGCCGGGCGGTGGCCGGGTGAACCGCGAGGTCCTTCAGCACAGCCTCGGCCTGTTCCAGCCCGGCGGACCGGTAGGTCTTGCCCATAATCGTTCGCGATCCGGGCTGGTGGGCGTTCAGCCGGAACACGAACGCGCCCTGCTGGGCCAGGACCTCGCGCTGACCACCGACACTCCAGCCGGTCAGGGCCTTGGCGAATTCGGTGACATCCTCCTGGCTATAGCCTGCGTCGACGCCGACGGTGTGCAGTTCCAGGATCTCGCGGGCCAGGTTTTCATTTATCCCGCCCCGGATGCCCGGCATCGGCCGGCGCTTGAGGTACTGGCCGGCCGGGCTGTCAGGGCCCACGGACTGCGCCTGGTCGAGATAGAGCAGCATGGCCTGGTGGGCCGTGGAAGCGATCAGCAGATCCTCGAAGCGACCGAACACCCGCGGCCGGATGGCCTCCTGCTCGAAAGGCCCGACGACCGTCGCCGTGACCAGCTTCACGGCCGAGACGGTGAAGTGATTGGCCCAGAACAACGCCCAGCGCTCGCGGAACCCGGCCGGCGTCGTGGCCGCCAGCCTGGCGCGGGCGAGAAAGTCGACCGCCGTGCCTTCTCGCAGCATGCGCGCGGCGATCCGCACCGGATCCCGGGCCTCGGCGTCGCCGTCCTTCCGGGCCATCGCCCGGTCCTCGCGGTATTCGCGGAAGGCCAGCAGGCGCGTCACGGCGGTTTCCGGATTGGCCTGGGGCTGGTCGGCGCCCTCCGCCGGACGGATCTGGCTGTGCAGCCAGCCCGGCGGGTCGGCCGCCACGCTCGCCAGTTCGCCGGGTCGCGCGCCGAGACCGAAGCGGGTCACCCCGATGGCGGCCATCGTCTCTCGGGATAGGGCCAAGGCGCTGCGCCTCCTTGCGCTGACAGAGCGGTTCGTTCACTTGCACGAGGCGGCGGCGCGCTTCCGTCGCGGCGATCGGAGAGTCAGCGTGACCGGCAAGGGGGACGGGGTCCAGCACCCACGGCGATTCTACCGCGTGGTGACGGTCGGCCCGGTGAGCGAGGGACACGCCGTGCTGCTGGACGGCCGTACGCCGAAAGCCCCAGGCGGCGCGGCGCTTGTCCTGCCGACAAGGGCCCTGGCCGAGCTGGCGGCGGCCGAATGGGACGCCCAGGATCCGCACATCGTCATGACGTCGATGCCAAGCGTGCGGCTGGCCTTCACAGCGCTGGAAAAGATCAACGCCGCCCGTGAAGCGGTCGCCGATGAGATTGCCCGTTACGCCGGCTCCGACCTGCTCTGCTACCGCGCCGAAGGCCCACGCGAACTGATCGCCGAGCAGGCCGCCGCATGGGATCCGCTGCTCGACTGGGCCAGGACCGAGCTGGGCGTCGCTCTGGAGCCGACCACGGGTATCATCCACCGACAGCAACCGGAGGACTCACTGGCCCGGGCAAAAGCCCTCGCCCTGGCCTGCGACGACTTCGCCCTGACCGCCCTGGCGCACGCGGCTGGCCTGCTGGGCTCAGCGGTTCTGGCGTTCGCCCTTCAACGGGGCCGACTGACCGGCGAGGCGGCCCCCCCCCAGGGCCCCCCCCACCCACCCGTGCCGCCACCCCACAGGGGCCGCGACCCGGCG